>JAABSX010000039.1 GCA_011390205.1 Microscillaceae bacterium
TATTTCTAAAACAAAATTCTTGGAAAAATTATATCAAAATATTTGGAGTTTAAGATAGTATCTAAGACCAGTAGGGGGGACACTGGAGTAAGTTATACAAAATCCACACTATCTTATAGTCATACAATATGGATTTATGGTTCAAAACCAAAGTAAAAATGAGATTAAGAAGAAATATTTTTTTTGTGTTAATGCTTTTTAGTATGATTATTACTGATTTAGCAATGTCCCCCATCTGGTCATAGGTTGTAGTATTAAGCGTAATCCACAACTGCAAACTGGTCAGATGCGTCTCGCTCTGACCAAAGGTTCTTGCATCATAAAACCGTAGTTTTGGATATTGATTTGCGTTTATTTCAGAATTTTATTTTATATTTGAGCCCCCCCAGTTCTGCGTAGAGTGTTGTGCGTAGTTTGAGCGTAGCGGAAACTACGGACTTGCTATGTTGCAAATCCCAGTTCTGCGTAGAGTCTTGTGCGTAGTTTGAGCGTAGCGGAAACTACGCACTTGCTATGTTGCAAATCTTCGGATTTGCCTGTTTTTTGTAAAAAAACAGTGGGTGTTTGTGTTTTGTGATGTGTGGATAAGTTGATAGTTTTGCTTTTATGCAATACAAATCAGAGATTTGTCAGAATATCGTGCGTAGTTTCCGCTTCGCTCAAACTACGCACAACGGGGGGCGAAGGAGTTATTTCACCCCCTCAAAAACTGCAAGGCAAGCACATCGGGGATGGTGAGGGTAGTGCCTACCAAAGCAGAAATATCTAGCGGATTTTCTATCTGATTGACCTCCGCAATCAGCCACCAGTAGCGTTCGGGATTCTCTACCTTGCCTTTGTAGTATTGGTAAACAATGAGGTCAAGCTCATCTCCCTTTGAGAGGGTATAAGTTCTGTCGCCTTCTTGCTCAGCCCAGAGGAGGGCTTGGCGTATTTGGAGTTCTTCGCCATTTTCTAGCTCATAAATCCTGTTTTGCTGATAGGGGTTGTAGTCGGATAATTGGCTCATTACAGTAATCCTCTGATGTTTTCAAGTGTGAATGCCCTGCCCTGTCCGTATATCTGTAAGCTCAAATCAATGTAAGCTTGGCACGGAATCCAGTTGTATTGGGGGTGAAAGTCTTTGAGCTGCACCCCTACACTGGCTACGTACCAAACCTCCTCTAAGAACATATCCCCCCAGACAAGCTTCACCCTTGGCACGATGTGTATCTTTTGAGAATTGAAAATTCCTTAAAAAGTATATTGAATGATTCAGGTTTGAAAAATAAGAAAATAAAAAAGAGGTAGTAAAGAACAATGAAAGGATAAAGGGGCTCCAGAGCAAAAAACCTCTCACAATCTGTTGATTATGAGAGGTTTACTTAGTAGCGGGAAGAGGACTCGAACCTCTGGCCTTCGGGTTATGAGCCCGACGAGCTACCAACTGCTCCATCCCGCGATGTAATGAGAATACAAAAGTAGGTGGTTTTCCCGAAAAAAACAAATATCTTTGTAAAAAAAAACAAAAATGGAGGAAAACCCACTCATACCTGATAATAACCCACAGCATAAAGCTGGATTTGTAAGCATCATAGGCAAACCAAATGTGGGCAAATCTACCCTAATGAACCAAGTAGTAGGAGAAAAGCTCTCTATCATTACCTCAAAGGCTCAGACCACTAGGCATAGAATCATGGGGATACTCAATGGAGAAGATTATCAAATTGTATATTCAGATACCCCAGGAATCATCAAACCCCTGTACGCCCTCCACGAGTCTATGATGGATTTTGTGCAAAGCTCTCTCGAAGATGCCGATATCATCCTCTGGGTCACAGATATTTATGAAAAATTTGACGAAGACCAAATTGTAGAAAGACTCCAAGGACTAGAAGCACCCGTGTTTTTACTTATCAACAAGATAGACCTTGCCACACAGGTAGAGACAGAAGAGAAAATTAAATACTGGAGTGAAAAATTTGACTTCCGTGAGGTGATACCCATCTCCGCACTTGAAAACTTTAACGTAGAAAATGTATTCAGCAGAATCTTAGAAAACCTTCCCATACATCCGCCTTACTTTCCTAAAGACGAACTGACAGACAAGCCCGAGAAATTCTTTGCTGCAGAGATTATACGTGAAAAAATCTTTTTGAATTACAAGCAAGAAATCCCCTATGCCGCCGAAGTAGTCGTAGAAAGTTTTAAAGAAACAAAAGAACTAATTAGAATCAGGGCCGAAATACTCGTGGAGCGGACAAGCCAAAAAGGAATCATCATCGGAAAAGGAGGAGAGGCCCTCAAAAAAGTAGGCATCGCCGCCCGAAAAGATTTAGAAGCCTTCTTCGAAAAACAAGTCTTCTTAGAGCAATACGTAAAAGTAGAAGACAAATGGAGAGCCAAACCCAAACAACTCAAGAGATTTGGATATTAAATCTATCTATATAGATACCAAGCACTTAAAGTAAAAATTAAACAAGACAAGGAAAAATCAAAATGGCAAATATTGTTGCAATCGTAGGAAGACCCAATGTAGGCAAATCCACTTTCTTTAATCGAATGATTGAAAGCCGTCAGTCTATTATGGATGACCAAAGTGGAATCACACGTGACAGAATCTATGGGCAAGTGGAGTGGACAGGCAAAAAATTTACCATCATTGATACAGGTGGATATGTAGTAGGCTCAGAAGATGTATTTGAGGGCGCCATCAGACAACAAGTAGAGATAGCCATGGAAGAGGCCGATGTAGTACTTTTTATGGTAGATGCCCAGATAGGGCTTACTGTCTTAGATGAAGAGTTTGCCAATGTATTACGTAGATATGACAAGCCCACCGTCATCGTAGCAAATAAAGTAGATGAGGGCTATAAATCTTCTCAGACAGCTGAGTTTTATGCACTAGGATTCGAGAAAATATTTCCTGTCTCTGCCGCCAACGGCCTAGGCACAGGTGATTTGTTAGATGAGGTAATGTCATATCTTCCTGAGCCTGAGCTGATAGAAGATGAAACACACATCCCTAAATTGGCCATCTTAGGAAGACCCAATGTAGGTAAATCTTCTTTTGTAAATGTACTCATGGGTGAGGAGAGAAGCATCGTTACAGACCAAGCTGGCACCACAAGAGATGCCATTCATACACACTACAAGGCTTTTGGGCAAGAGTTTATACTGATAGATACCGCAGGGATTCGTAAGAAAAGCCGAGTCAGAGACAACATAGAGTTTTATTCTGTTATGCGCTCGCTCAGAGTCTTAGAAGACTGTGATATATGTATCATCATGCTAGATGCCACTAGGGGCATAGAATCACAAGATGTAAACCTCATCACACTGGCAGACCGCAATGGCAAAGGACTCATCATTATGGTCAATAAATGGGATATGGTAGAAAAAGATACCAATACGGTAGATGAATTTAAAAAAGATATCTTAGATAGAATTGCTCCCATCACCTATGCACCCATCATTTTTACCTCTGTACTTAACAAACAGAGAATCCATAAAGTAATGGAAAAAGCAGGGCAGGTATATACCAATTTCACCAAAAAAGTGCCTACATCTGAGTTAAATGATATATTACTCAAAGAAATAGAGAGGTATCCGCCCCCAGCACTCAAAGGAAAATATATCAAAATCAAGTACATCACACAGCTCCCTACACGCAAGCCAGCAATTGCTTTTTTCTGCAATCTGCCACAATACATCAAAGTGCCGTACCAGAGATTCTTAGAAAATCAAATTAGAAAGCATTTTGATTTTGAAGGAGTGCCCGTGCAGGTGTTTTTTAGAAAAAAATAAATTACAAAAGGAAGTAACAATGTAGCACTTTAAGGCCCTCAAAAAGCCCAAAAGGCTACACAACTTCTTTGCTCCACTAAAAAATAGTGAAAATCATAGAACACTAAGAAAAAATAAATACTTCTTTATAAAATGGACTCTTTCAGAAAAAGCAAAATAAAAATAGCCACTTGATGACTTTACCCAAAATACTATTTTGCGTAAATAACACTACACGAAGCATAAAACAAAACCAATAGACCAAAAATAAGCACGTTTTTAATAAAAAAAATCACCAAGTATTTGATAATAAGAAAATAGCGTGTAAATTTGCAACCACTTTAAGAAGTAAGCCAAGGGGGAAATACCAAAGCGGCCAACTGGGGCAGACTGTAAATCTGCTGTCTTATGACTTCGTAGGTTCGAATCCTGCTTTCCCCACAACCTATCACAAGATTATTTTATATCTTTTGATAGTTTACATAGATAAGTACTCCATACAAAAGAGTATCAAAAGCGGGAGTAGCTCAGTTGGTAGAGCGATAGCCTTCCAAGCTATAGGTCGCGAGTTCGAACCTCGTCTCCCGCTCTTTTTTTTTGTATAAACTGTATTAACAGCCGATGTAGCTCAGGGGTAGAGTGCTTCCTTGGTAAGGAAGAGGTCACGGGTTCAAATCCCGTCATTGGCTCTGATTGGTATAGGATACTTTAATTTTATAATTTGTATTTTCGTAAGTTTAAAAATTGAGGATTTTCAAAAATGGCTAAAGCGCATTTCGACCGTTCCAAACCCCATGTTAACATAGGTACTATTGGACACGTTGACCACGGTAAAACTACTTTAACTGCTGCAATTACTAAAGTATTGGCAGAAAAAGGTTTTTCTGAAATAAGAAGTTTTGATTCTATCGATAACGCTCCTGAAGAGAAAGAGCGTGGTATCACTATCAACACTTCACACGTAGAATATCAAACAGAATTACGTCACTATGCACACGTTGACTGTCCAGGTCACGCTGACTATGTAAAAAACATGGTAACAGGTGCTGCACAGATGGACGGAGCAATTCTAGTAGTGGCTGCTACTGATGGCCCTATGCCTCAAACTCGTGAGCACATTCTTTTGGCACGCCAAGTAGGTGTACCCGCTCTTGTAGTATTTATGAACAAAGTGGACTTGGTAGATGACGAAGAGCTCTTAGAACTTGTAGAAATGGAAGTTCGTGAACTTCTAGAGTTTTATGAGTATCCAGGTGATGATATTCCTGTGGTAAAAGGATCTGCCCTTGGTGGACTCAACAATGAGCCTGAGTGGGTAGAGAAAATCATGGAATTAATGACAGCCGTTGATGAGCACATTCCTCTTCCTGAGCGTGCTGTTGATAAGCCTTTCTTGATGCCTGTAGAAGATGTATTCTCTATCACTGGTCGTGGTACTGTAGCTACTGGTCGTATAGAGCGTGGTGTAATCAACTCTGGCGAGCCTGTACAAATCCTAGGAATGGGCGCTGAAAACTTAACATCTACTGTAACAGGTGTAGAGATGTTCCGTAAGATTCTTGACCGTGGTGAAGCTGGTGATAACGTAGGTCTATTACTTCGTGGTATTGAGAAAACTCAAATCAAGCGTGGTATGGTAATCTGCAAGCCGGGCTCTGTAACTCCTCACCAAAAATTCAAGGCAGAGGTTTATGTATTGTCAAAAGAAGAAGGCGGACGTCATACTCCATTCTTTAACAAGTATCGCCCTCAGTTTTACCTAAGAACTACTGACGTAACAGGAGAAGTAACGCTTCCCGAAGGCGTAGAAATGGTAATGCCTGGTGATAACGTAACATTGACAATCGAACTACTTAGCACTGTAGCTATGGAGAAAGGTCTTCGCTTCGCAATCCGTGAAGGTGGACGTACTGTAGGTGCAGGTCAGGTAACCGAAATCATTAAATAATTGTAGAAATATTTAGGACACTCTTGGTAACTATTTATCTAAGAGTGTCTTTTTGTATTTATACTTTTTCTATAACATAGTTTTTGTTTTTAGACACGGGCGTAGCTCAATTGGTAGAGCGACGGTCTCCAAAACCGTAGGCTGCGGGTTCGATTCCTGCCGCCCGTGCATTTTATTTTATCTTAAAAGTAATGAACAAAGTAATTAGTTTCTTCAAAGAATCTTATTTTGAGCTGAAAGAAAAAGTAACGTGGCCTAAGTGGGGTGAGTTACAAAATAGCTCTACACTGGTGCTGATTGCCTCTACTATATTTGCCCTAGTAATATTTGGCATGGACAGAGTCTTTGAGGCAATATTGGGAGCATTCTATAATAGCTTTTAAGAGGGACTTTATTAGTAACAATTTAATTAAAAGGTTGAGTTAGATTAATTATGAATGAATTAAAGTGGTATGTAGTTCGGGCAATTTCTGGACAGGAAAAGAAAATCAAGAACTATCTTGATACTGAGATTGCACGCAATTCTATAGCAGACTATATTCCTCAGATTTTAATTCCTTCAGAAAAGGTCTATGAAATGCGAAATGGTAAGAAGTATCAGAGAGAAAGAAATTTCTTTCCTGGCTACATCCTTGTGCAGGCAGATTTGACACATGGAGAAGTAGAACCTGTGATTACAAACATACCAGGCATCATTGGGTTTCTGAGTGAAAACCATGGCACAAGCAAAAAACCAACTCCTATCAGGCAGTCAGACATTAACCGAATCTTAGGACGTGTAGATGAAGCCAACAGTGAAGATCCACAATTGGAGTCTAGTTTTGTGGTAGGAGAGTCTGTCAAAGTAAATGATGGGCCATTTAGTGGCTTTACAGGCACAGTAGAAGAAGTATTTGAAGACCGTAAAAAACTAAACGTAACCGTGAAGATTTTTGGTAGAAATACTCCTGTAGAGCTCAATTATCTCCAAGTAGAAAAGCAGGATTAATAATCCAAGCTATATACCGAGAGGGCATTCAAAAATGATAATTACAGTGAAGGTGAGCTCATTGTAATTGCTTCCAATCATCTAGAAAAGAATCTCAAACAGGGCTTCTAGTTAGGAGCCTTTTATTTTTATTAAAATTGAAGTTTATCTGATTATGGCTAAGGAAGTAGCAGGCTATCTAAAACTTCAGGTAAAAGGAGGACAGGCTAACCCCGCCCCTCCAATCGGACCGGCACTTGGGTCCAAAGGTATTAACATTATGGAGTTCTGTAAGCAGTTTAATGCCCGTACCCAAGAAAAACAAGGTCAGGTTTTACCAGTAGTTATTACGTATTACAAAGACAAGTCTTTCGATTTCGTGATTAAAACTCCACCAACAGCAGTGTTGTTAGTGGACATCGCAAAAATTAAGAAAGGCTCAGCAGAACCAAACCGAAAAAAGGTTGGGTCAGTAACTTGGGATCAGGTACGTGAAGTAGCAGAAATCAAGATGCCAGATCTCAATGCTTTTACCATAGAGTCTGCCATGAAAATGGTAGCAGGTACGGCGAGAAGTATGGGTGTAACTGTAACTGGTGAAGCTCCTTGGGATGCCAAATAATCCTTACCGAGAAGTGTAGTGTAGAACTAAAAAAACGAGTAAAACTCGGTGTATTATGGGAAAGTTAACAAAAAATCAGAAAGTAGTACAAGCCAAGTATGACTCAAGTAAAGCATACTCATTAGAAGAGGCAGTCTCTCTTGTAAAAGAAATTACTTTTACTAAGTTTGACGCATCCGTAGATGTAGATGTAAGACTTGGCGTCGATCCTCGTAAAGCAGACCAAATGGTTCGTGGAACCGTAGCTTTGCCAAACGGAATTGGTAAGGAAGTGAGGGTATTAGTACTCTGCACCCCTGACAAGGAAGATGAGGCAAAAAGTGCAGGTGCTGATTATGTAGGCTTGGATGAATACATTCAAAAAATCGAACAAGGTTGGACAGACATAGATGTGATTATCACTATGCCTACTGTCATGGCCAAGGTCGGTAAGTTAGGACGTGTATTGGGTCCTAGAGGCTTAATGCCAAATCCAAAATCGGGTACAGTAACCATGAATATTGGACAAGCTGTGCAGGAAGTAAAAGCAGGTAAAATTGATTTCAAAGTTGACAAAACAGGGATTATCCATGTAGGCGTCGGCAAGGTATCTTTTGAACCTGAAAAGATACAGGGCAATGTCCTCGAACTTTTACATACTCTTGGTAAGTTGAAGCCATCAAGCTCTAAAGGAACTTATTTTGAGAGTATTTACTTATCTAGCACTATGAGTCCATCAATTCGTATTGATAAAAGCTCTGTACCTGGATTATAATTTTGTCGGAATTTTACAAAAGCAATTGTCATGACGAAAGAAGAAAAAGCCATTTTAATTGAGGATGTTAAGGAGAGATTTGCTCAAAACACTTATTTCTACATCCTTGATGCAGGAGGTATGACGGTAGCACAAGTAAACAAGTTTCGTAGAACTTGCTTTGAAAAAGGTCTGGAGTACAGTGTAATTAAGAACTCCATCATCAAAAAAGCATTAGAAGCTTTAGAAGTAGATTACACAGAATTCAATGAGAAAGTTTTAAAGGGATTTTCTGGAGTTGTTTTTTCAAAAGAACTCGGAAATGCCCCAGCTAAATTACTCAAAGATTTTCGCAGACAAGGTAATCAACTTCCATATCTGAAAGGTGCATCTATTGATTCATCCTTTTTCTATGGTGAAGAGAGCCTAGATGCTCTCACTAAAGTGAAATCTAAGCAAGATGTTCTTGCAGAACTTGTGGGCTTATTGCAGTCACCTGGAAGAAATCTGGTTTCGGCTATTTTGAGCGGTCAAAATAATTTGGCTGGCATACTCAAAACGCTCGAATCAAATAAAGAAAACAACGATTAATATTTTATTCTAAAAATTTGTATTTAACTCTAAATTCATAAAAACAATGGCAGACTTGAAAGAATTTGCGGAGCAGTTAGTAAACCTGTCCTTGAAAGAAGTAAGCGAATTGGTTACTATTCTTAAAGACGACTATGGTATCGAGCCAGCAGCTTCTGCACCAGTAATGGTAGCAGGCGCAGCAGCAGGAGACGGAGACGCTCCAGCAGCTGAGGTTGAGAAAACTGAATTTGATGTGATTTTGAAAAGCGCAGGTGGTGCAAAACTCAAAGTCGTAAAATTAGTGAAAGAGCTCACTGGCTTAGGCTTAAAAGAAGCCAAGGCTGTAGTAGATGGTGCACCAGGTGTAATAAAAGAAGGTGTGCCTAAAGACGAAGCCGAAGCACTTAAAAAGCAACTTGAAGAAGAAGGTGCGGAGGTAGAATTAAAATAATTCAATATTTTCCACTTTTTTTCGTAACAAACCTGAACTACATACCGTTTTAGGTTTGTTACTACAACAGACCTGGCGTTCCGTCAGGTCTATTCCTATTTGTAAGGTTTTCAACTAGCATAATGGATTTATTTGTTCTTTGTATTGCTACAAAACGCTTTATACTTTAAAATATCTGCAAAACCTCATGCAAAATAACGAAAGAGTTAGCTTCGCCAAAGTAAAAAGAATTGCTGATTACCCTGATTTCTTAGATGTACAATTAAAATCATTTAAGGATTTTTTCCAGCTCGATACTCCCCCTGAGTACCGTGCAAAGGAAGGGCTTTTCCGCGTATTTGATGAAAACTTTCCCATCTCAGATTCAAGAGAAAATTTCTTGTTAGAGTTTATTGATTATTCCGTAGATCCACCAAAATACTCTGTAGATGAGTGTATTGACCGTGGGCTTACCTATGCTGTGCCCCTCAAGGCTAAGCTTAGACTCTCTTGTAAAGATGAGGACAATGAGGACTTTGAGACCGTAGAGCAAGAAGTTTTCTTGGGAAATATCCCTTATATGACTGAGAAAGGCTCTTTTATCATAAATGGTGCAGAGCGTGTTATTGTGTCGCAGCTTCACCGTTCTCCTGGAGTATTCTTCGCACAGAGTAAACATACAAATGGCACAAAATTATATTCTGCCAGAATTATCCCTTTCAAAGGCTCTTGGATTGAGTTTACAACAGACGTAAACAATGTCATGTATGCTTATATAGACCGAAAAAAGAAATTCCCAGTTACTACACTCCTAAGAGTAATCGGATTCAGCACTGACAAAGAAATATTGGACTTATTCAACCTGTCAGAAGAAGTAGAAACCAAGCCTGCCGCACTCAAAGCCATAGTAGGCCGCAAGCTTGCCGCTCGTGTGCTAAGAACTTGGACAGAGGACTTTGTGGATGAAGACACAGGCGAAGTAGTATCTATTGACCGAAATGAAGTGCTTTTAGAGCGTGATTCTGTAGTAGAAGATGACGACATCGAGACCATTATGGAGTCGGGTGTCAAATCTATCATCGTACACCGAAAAGATGTAAATATCGCAGATTACTCTATCATCTACAATACATTACAAAAAGATAACTCTAACTCCGAAAAAGAAGCCCTAGAGCAAATCTACCGTCAACTAAGAAATACAGAAGCTCCAGATGAGCAGACTGCCCGTGATATTATTCAAAGTTTGTTTTTTAGTGATAAAAGATATGACTTGGGTGAGGTGGGAAGATATAGAATTAATAAAAAATTAAATCTTGATATAGAAAATACAGTAAGGGTGCTGACCACAGAAGACATTGTCTTTATTGTCAAATACCTCATTGGATTGATTAACTCAAGGGCTGTAGTAGATGACATTGATCACCTCAGTAACCGCCGTGTACGGACAGTAGGTGAGCAGCTATACTCACAGTTTGGGGTAGGGCTTGCTCGTATGGCACGTACTATCAAAGAAAGAATGAACGTCCGTGATAATGAGGACTTCAAGCCTGTTGACCTTATCAATGCCCGTACACTGTCATCTGTGATTAACTCTTTCTTTGGGACTAATCAGCTTTCTCAGTTTATGGATCAGACCAATCCGCTTTCTGAGATAACCCACAAAAGAAGAATGTCGGCACTAGGGCCAGGCGGACTCTCAAGAGAGCGTGCTGGGTTTGAGGTACGTGATGTTCACTATACACACTACGGAAGACTTTGTACCATTGAGACCCCAGAAGGGCCTAACATTGGGCTAATATCTTCATTGTGTGTACACGCTAAAATTAACCCCATGGGCTTTATTGAGACTCCTTACAGAAGGGTCATTGATGGCAAAGTAACGACAGATATGGATTATCTGACTGCTGAAGAAGAAGACAAAAACTATATTGCACAAGCAAATGCACCCATTGATGATGATGGTAACTACATCAATGACAAAGTAAAAGCAAGATTTGAAGGTGATTTTCCAGTGGTAGGTCCTAGTGATTTGTCTTTTATGGATATTGCTCCGAACCAAATTGTGTCGGTAGCTGCTTCTTTGATTCCTTTCTTAGAGCATGATGACGCAAACCGCGCACTGATGGGCTCAAACATGCAGCGCCAAGCAGTACCTTTGCTTAACCCAGAAGCTCCTATCGTAGGAACTGGACTAGAGAAAAGAGTAGCATTAGACTCAAGGTCTCTGGTAATAGCCGAACACGATGGCGTAATTCATATGGCAGATGCCAATGAAATAGTCGTGAAGTATGACTATGATGATAATCAAAGGCTTATCTCTTTTCAAGAGGATTTTACGAGCTACAAAATGATTAAATTTAGGCGTACTAACCAAGATACTTGTCTTAACTTAAGACCCATTGTTAAAACGGGTGAGCGTGTTAAAAAAGGACAGCCACTCTGTGAGGGTTATGCTACACAAGGAGGTGAACTTGCACTAGGAGCAAATCTAAAGGTAGCATTCATGCCTTGGAAAGGATATAACTTTGAGGATGCGATTGTTATCTCTGAACGTGTTGTAAAAGAAGATGTATTTACCTCTATTCACATAGAAGAATTTGAGCTTGAGGTCAGAGATACCAAAAGGGGAGAAGAAGAACTCACCTCTGAAATACCCAATGTAAGTGAAGAAGCCATCAAGCACCTTGACGAAAATGGCATTATTCAATTAGGTACAGTAGTCAAAGAAGGAGATATCTTAATAGGAAAAATCACCCCGAAAGGAGAGTCAGACCCTACTCCTGAAGAAAAACTTTTGCGTGCCATCTTCGGAGACAAGGCTGGAGACGTAAAAGATGCTTCGCTTAAAGCACCTCCTTCATTGCGTGGTGTGGTGATAGACACTAAATTATTCTCTAGACCCAAGCGTGATAAAGACCTCAGAGCCAAAGCAAAAGAAGAAGTCAAAGCACTCCTCAAAAAATATAGCAAAGACCTCTCTGAAGTACAAGACAGAATGGTAGAGAAAACCGTAACGCTGCTTGAAGGAAGGGTTTGTAAAGGAATCAAACATAAATTCGGAGACGAGATTATGTCAGAGGGAGTGAAGTTCACAAGGAAGAATATCATGGAAAATCTCTTCCCAAAACAAAATCCTTACCGAGACGAAAGCTCTTACAATGTGCCAGAAGAAGCCAACCTTATTGCAGATATTCGCTCCGATACGGCTACAGATGATTCCGAAATCAATCAACTTTTGGTGGATTTAATCAAGAACTACGTCAGATGCCGAAACGAAATCTCAGGACATTTTAAGAGAGAACGCTTTGCAAAAGAAGTCGGTGACGAACTGCCCGCAGGGATTGTGCAGCTCGCCAAAGTATATATTGCTAAAAAACGCAAGCTCAAAGTAGGGGATAAAATGGCAGGCCGCCACGGTAACAAAGGGATTGTCGCCAGAATCGTACCTCTAGAAGATATGCCTTTCTTACAAGACGGAACGCCAGTAGATATCGTACTGAACCCACTTGGTGTACCTTCTAGGATGAACATCGGGCAAATCTACGAAACCGTACTAGGATGGGCAGGAGAAATATTAGAAACAAACTATGCCACACCTATTTTTGACGGAGCCACAGAGCAGGATGTAGCCAATGAGCTTAAAAAAGCAAACCTTCCAGAAAATGGACGTACTTACCTGAATGACGGGCTTACAGGTGAACGCTTTGACCAACCTACCACAGTAGGAATTATCTACATGCTCAAGCTAGGTCACTTAGTAGATGATAAAATGCACGCACGTTCTATCGGACCTTACTCCCTTATCACGCAGCAGCCACTCGGTGGTAAAGCTCAGTTTGGAGGGCAGAGATTTGGAGAGATGGAGGTATGGGCGTTAGAAGCCTTTGGCGCAGCCAATGTATTACAAGAAATCTTGACTGTAAAATCTGATGATGTAATAGGGCGAGCAAAAGCCTATGAGGCAATCGTAAAAGGTGAAAATATACCTACACCCAATGTCCCCGAATCCTTCAATGTATTAGTACATGAGCTAAGAGGACTAGCCCTAGAGATTACATTGGAGTAAGATTTAGGTGTAGCAGCAGGTTTGCCCCTTTTTGTAAGGGGCAAACACTCTTTATAAATCATTGTTAAAAACTTAATATTCCGGTCATCATGGCATTCAAGAAAAACAAAAAAATAACAAACGACTTCAAGAAAGTAACCATCAGTCTTGCTTCACCCGAGTCGATTCTTGACTCCTCTTATGGAGAAGTAACCCAGCCAGAAACCATCAATTACCGTACATACAAACCTGAAATGGGAGGATTATTCTGTGAAAGAATCTTCGGCCCTGTGAAAGATTGGGAGTGTCATTGTGGTAAATATAAGCGTATTCGTTACAAAGGCATCATCTGTGACCGCTGCGGTGTGGAAGTTACTGAAAAGAAAGTGCGTCGTGAGCGTATGGGGCACATAGAGCTTGTTGTGCCTGTAGTGCATATATGGTATTTTAGGTCTCTTCCCAATAAAATTGGTTATTTGCTAGGGCTCCCTACCAAAAAACTTGACCAAATCATTTACTATGAGCGATATATCGTTATTCAGCCTGGTATTATGGAAGAGGAAAGCATCAACGAACTAGATTTTCTTACAGAAGAGGAATATTTGGACATTGTAGATAAACTCCCTCGTGAAAATCAACTCTTAGATGATGATGATCCTCAAAAATTCATCGCAAAAATGGGTGCAGAAGCTCTTGAAACATTGTTGAAGAGAATCCACCTAGAAGATTTGTCGGCTCAGCTAAGACACTCCGCTTCTACTGAAAAATCTCAGCAAAGAAAAGGAGAAGCACTCAAAAGACTAAGAGTGGTAGAAGCCTTCCGTGATGCTCAAAACCGTATCCAAAACAATCCTGAGTGGATGGTTATCAAAATGGTACCCGTCATTCCACCAGAGTTACGCCCCCTTGTGCCTCTAGACGGTGGGCGTTTTGCTACATCTGACTTAAATGACCTCTACAGGCGTGTTATTATACGTAACAATCGTCTGAAAAGACTCATGGAAATCAAAGCACCAGAAGTGATTCTCAGAAATGAGAAACGCATGCTTCAGGAAGCTGTTGATTCACTCTTTGACAATTCACGAAAAGTAAATGCGGTACGTGCTGACGGAAACCGTGCCCTCAAATCACTCTCTGACATGCTCAAAGGCAAGCAAGGGCGATTCCGCCAAAACTTGTTGGGTAAGCGTGTAGATTACTCAGGGCGTTCGGTCATTGTAGTAGGTCCAGAGCTAAAACTGCACGAGTGCGGTTTGCCAAAAAACATGGCTGCAGAGCTGTTCAAGCCTTTCGTAATCCGTAAGTTGATAGAAAGAGGCATCGTAAAGACTGTGAAATCTGCCAAGAAAATCGTAGATAGAAAAGACCCCGTGGTATGGGATATCTTGGAAAACGTCTTAAAAGGCCACCCTGTGATGCTCAACCGTGCTCCTACATTGCACCGACTCGGCATACAGGCATTCCAGCCCAAACTTATAGAAGGAAAAGCAATACAGTTACACCCTCTTGCTTGTACGGCATTCAATGCTGACTTTGACGGTGACCAAATGGCTGTGCACGTGCCACTAGGGCATGCCGCAGTGCTCGAGGCTTCTCTTTTGATGCTGTGCTCACATAATATCTTAAGCCCTGCCAATGGAGCACCTATAGCTGTACCTTCTCAAGACATGGTATTAGGCTTGTATTACCTCACCAAAGGTAAAGTAAGCACCTCTGAAGAACCCGTGCCTGGAGAAGGCATGACTTTCTACGGCCCAGAAGAGGTAATCATTGCGATGAATGAAAGAAAAGTTTCTAAAAATGCCAATATCAAAGTAAGGGTAAAAGTAAGAGAAAGCTCAGGAGAATTGGTAGAAAAAATCATAGAAACAGTAGCGGGACGTGTATTGTTCAATGAATATGTGCCTGAAGAGGTAGGTTTTGTAAACGAACTCCTGACAAAGAAAAAACTTCAACAAATCATTGGTCAAGTATTTAAAATTACGGGTACTGCCAAAGCTGCTGAGTTCTTAGACAATATCAAGAGCCTCGGATTCTATACTGCTTACCGAGGAGGGCTTTCTATCGGCCTGGGAGATATCCTAGTGCCAGATGCCAAAGATGAACTCATCGCCCAAGCTAGAGAAAGTGTAGAAAGTATTACCTCTGATTATCAAATGGGATTCATCACTGACAATGAGCGATACAACCAAGTCATTGATGTCTGGACAAAGATTAACAATAAGCTCACTGAAATCTTGATGGGTAAAATGGTAGAGGACAAACAAGGGTTTAACTCTATTTATATGATGATGCACTCGGGTGCACGTGGCTCTCGTGAGCAGATTCGACAGCTAGGCGGAATGAGGGGGCTGATGGCAAAACCACAGAAGAACTTAGTAGGTTCTGTAGGTGAAATTATTGAAAACCCAATTATTTCTAACTTTAAAGAAGGGCTTGATGTAATAGAGTATTTTATCTCTACACACGGTGCTCGTAAAGGTTTGGCTGATACAGCACTTAAGACTGCAGATGCGGGCTACCTTACTCGTCGTCTTGTAGATGTGGCACAAGATGTCATTATTACAGAAGATGACTGCGGCACACTAAGAGGCATAGAAATTAGTGCTCTTAAAGACAATGAAGAGGAAGTAGAATCACTTTCTGAACGTATCTTGGGTAGAGTGTCCGTACATGATATTTTTGACCCTATCACAGATGAGCTCATCGTGGAGTCCGGAGGAGAAATCACAGAAGAAATCACAGAAAGAATAGATGAAACCAGTATCTCTAATGTGGAGATTCGTTCAGTATTGACTTGTGAGACACGCTACGGCGTGTGTGTGAAGTGCTATGGTCGTAACCTCTCTACTGGTAAACTGGTTCAAGAGGGAGAAGCCGTAGGCGTTATCGCTGCACAATCTATCGGTGAGCCTGGCACACAGCTTACCCTGCGTACCTTCCACATTGGTGGTGTAGCCACTAACATGGCCTCCGAAGCTACTATCAAAGCTAAGTTTGACGGCATCATTGAGTTTGAAGACATCAGAAAGTTATCTACTACAGATAGTGAAAACAACGAAACTGAAGTAGTAATGGGACGCTCTGGAGAAATTAAAATTATGAGCAAAGACCGCAGCAAGGTCTTAATTTCTACCAATGTGCCTTATGGCTCATACCTCAGGGTCAAAGAAGGAGAAGAAGTAACTAAAGACCAAGAGCTTTGTAACTGGGACCCTTACAATGCAGTCATTTTATCAGAAATAGCTGGTAAAATTGAGTTTGAAGCAATCATCGAAGGAATTACTTATAAAGAAGAAGCGGATGAGCAGACTGGATTCCGTGAGAAAGTAATCATTGACACCAAAGATAAAACCAAAAACCCTGCTATCATCATTAGTACAGGTGATGATGAAACAAGCAAAAGCTATAACCTTCCAGTAGGTGCACACATCTCTGTGGCTGAAAACAAGGAAATACAGCCAGGGCAGATTCTTGCTAAAATCCCAAGAACACTCGGCAAAACACGAGACATTACGGGTGGTTTGCCAAGAGTTACTGAGCTCTTTGAAGCACGTAACCCATCTAACCCTGCTGTAGTAAGTGAGATAGACGGAGTAGTTACTTATGGAGGTATCAAGCGTGGTAATCGTGAAATCAACGTAGAATCTAAAGATGGTGTCAAAAAGAAATACTTAGTATCGCTCTCCAAACATATCTTAGTGCAAGACAACGACTTTGTGAAAGCTGGTCAGCCTCTTTCTGACGGTGCGATTACTCCTTCTGATATTCTTGCCATTAAAGGCCCTACTGCAGTGCAGGAGTATCTTGTAAATGAGATTCAAGAGGTATATCGTCTGCAAGGAGTAAAAATCAATGATAAACACATTGAGTGTATCGTGCGTCAGATGATGCAGAAAGTAGAAATCATTGATCCAGGCGATAGCAGTTTCTTACCTGGCCAAGTAGTAGATAAATTCTCTTTCCGTGAAGAAAATGACAATATCCTAGATAAAAAAGTAGTAGTAGAATCAGGAGAGTCCGCCCGATTCAAGCCAGGGCATATCATCACTAGCAGAGTGCTAAGAGATGAAAACTCAAGTCTGAAAAGAAAAGACCTCAAAGTTTTACAGGTGAGAGATGCCATTCCGGCAGTATCAAAGCCTACACTACAAGGGATTACGCAATCCTCTCTCGGAACAGATAGCTTTATTTCTGCAGCTTCATTCCAAGAAACTACCAAAGTATTGAGTGAAGCCGCCATCAATGGCAAAACTGATTATCTGCTCGGACTGAAAGAAAACGTAATCGTAGGGCATTTGATACCTGCAGGTACAGGCTTGAGACAATACGAGAATCTTGAGGTGGGTGCACTAGAAGAAGCACCAGAGGCTGCTATAGTTACTGATGTCAAAGAAGATAAAAAGGCAACAGCCAAGATAAAATAATATTTTGTGGGCATTTGCTTATCATCCTAAAATAATTGGTAGCCCTGACAGTATGGGGCTACCAATTTTTTATAAAAAATATACTATGACACAAAAAGAAAACCAAGACCTCAACAATCAACTAAACATAGAGTTGAGTGAAGAAATGGCAGAGGGAACTTACGCAAACCTTGCTATGATAGCCCACTCTAACAGCGAATTTGTAATTGATTTTATCAGGGTGATGCCTGGGCTCCCCAAAGCCAAAGTAAAATCCAGAATCATCATCACTCCAGAACACGCAAAACGTTTGCTGGCAGCTTTGCAAGACAATATCAAAAAATACGAGGACAACAATGGGCAGATATCTTCTAGCCTAGACAGTGATTTCTCGTTGCCCATTAATTTTGGGGGAACAATGGGAGAGGCTTAAGCCTTGGCAGATTTCTGAGTCCTGCTTCTAAGATGCTGTGCTGCACTTAACCACAGGCAACCTTTCTTCGGGAGCCACAGTGTTTTTATACACCAAGCATAAGACAAGCTCATAGAGTATGGAAGCATACAAATATAAGTAGCTCATTATCAATACTTTTACTTTACTCTCACACCTGCCCATAATTTTATTGCTAAGATATTTATTCTCAGACTTGTGAGAGTAGATTTTAATCCTTAAATTTCCAACTTAAAATCTATTTTTGAATAACTAAATCTAACCCATGGCTACACTAATTTACAATACCAATGGTTCCTTAATGGATATCCAACAAGGAGGGCCCGATAAAGCCGTCATAGGAAATCAGGAAGTTCCCTTTATCACAGGTTCTCAACTGAGGCAATATGCAGCCACGGTGTATTCAGAAGCATCTTTTATGGGCTTAGTCAGGCAAATATCACCTGCAGACCCCATCGGAGAGATGAGAAGAGAAACCTTTGCGATTACCTATACAATGTATAACTATGCTATGGCAAAGGGGGCTGCATTTAGAAGGGCAGGACGCAGATATGGGCTAGCCGAGCTTCTCGTGGATAGTAATTATACAAAGGGTATCAGCAGCCCAGCACACTATGAGTACTTCAATACTACGGGTGGTGATGATACTCGCCGACAAATGTCCACGCTTGCCGTCATTAAGTTATTTACCAAGCAAACTTATGATGTCCAAGATGTCATTAACAATCTACAGGGGGCACAGTATTGGGATGGAAGTGATTTATTTAGACTTTATCAATCACATTTTAGAGCAAAGAATGGCTATGAACTTTCTAACCGAGCACACGGAGCAATATATCAGAGTGTAAATGTAGTAGCGGGTGCCCAAGTGATTGACTCTTGTACGGCTCAAAATCCAAGCGTAGCAAGTAAACGCCAATATACTTATATGTCCACAATGACCGCAGGAGGTACTATTTTCTTTAAAATACACCCACAAGCGGCAGCACAAGGAATTACTTGGTAAAGAAGTTGGCGGTTATTACATTACGTATTCAGACGGTTTTCTGCACTAAAAGACCGTCTATTTTTATGTCTTTTAAAAAATAGATAATTACTCATCAAAAATAAATACTTTTGTGCTTATTTGCATATTACAAGTTTTTAATCCCAAAATTTTATAGGAAACTATCTGATATGAAAAAAATAGAACTACACTGGCAAATACTTATTTCTTTGATTCTGGCCATACTCTATGGGTATTTTTTGAGTGATTATATTTCTTATGTTGCTTGGACAGGAGATATTTTTCTGAGGGCATTGAAGATGATCATAGTGCCTCTCATTCTTAGTTCTATCATATCAGGGATTACTAACATAGGAGGAAGTGAAAATCTAGGGCGTTTGGGAGGAAAGACGCTTCTATACTATGCCTTCACAAGTGTATTGGCAATTACCACAGGGTTATTTTTCACGAATCTATTCAGACCAGGCATAGGTGCCCCCATAGATAGCAAGCCCGTAGAAGGACTTGAGGCGGCTGCGGGTTCTTTCGGAGACACACTCATGAATATGATTCCTACCAATATCTTCGAGGCTCTTTCTACAGGGCAGATGCTTTCAATTATTTTCTTTGCCATTGTTTTTGGTTATTTTATCACCCAAGTAGAAGAGAAATACAGCACGCTGATGACTGATTTTTTCAATGCTACCTTTGAGATTATGATGAAGATTACTTCTTTCATCATTAAGTTTACACCCATTGGTGTATTTGGGCTGGTGGCTGCTACTGTCGCCGAGCAAGCCGATGACCAAGCTGCTCTAGCTGCCATGGCAGGGAGCTTGGGTTGGTATATGATTACGGTAATTCTTGCACTTTCCGTACATTTCTTTATTTCTTTGCCTTTATTGGTATTTTTAATAGCAAGAGAAAATCCTTTTGCTCACCTCAGAAATATGGCCACTCCATTATTGACCGCCTTTTCTACCTCTTCATCAAGTGCTACCTTGCCCCTTACCTTAGAGGCAGTAGAGCATAAAACGGGCGTATCTAACAAAATCACAAGCTTTACGCTGCCCTTGGGAGCTACCGTAAATATGGATGGCACAGCTTTGTATGAGTGTGTGGCTGCTTTGTTTATAGCCCAAGCATATAATCTAAATCTTGATTTGCAAACACAACTTATTGTAGTAGCTACAGCCCTACTTGCTTCTATAGGAGCAGCAGGTATCCCTATGGCTGGCTTAGTGATGATTTCTGTGATTCTGACAGCGATAGGGCTTCCCCTCGAGGCTGTAGGGATGATTCTTGCCGTAGATAGAGTCTTAGATATGATGCGTACTGCTACCAATGTATGGAGTGATACTTGTGGAGCTGTGATTATTGCAAAATCAGAAGGAGAAACCCTCAACCTGAAGAAGGTTTCTCACTCCTAAATTTTTGCTATATTTTTGAAAGATGGATAGGCAGTCCGTCTTTGGGTTCTTGTATCGGGATATGCTTGTAAACTGCTTGATACCCAGCAGGCACAGACCACTGGTATTGGGTCAGTACATTGTGCATTACGAGTTTAATTTGCATCTCGGCAAACGAAAAACCAAGGCAATGGTGCTTTCCACCTCCAAAGGGAGCATAGCCGTGTGGGCATTTTTTATGCTCAGAGCGAGGGTCAGCAAATCTATCGGGGTCAAAAGCCTCAGCATCTTTAAATATTTCGGTATCATAATGATTGTGATGCACCAAAACTGCAATATCAGTATCCGCAGGGATGCTATGCCCCTCAAACTCCAGCCTTTCTGTAGTTCTTCTCGGAATCATGATCAGGGGTGTATGCATACGCAATGTCTCTTTGATGGCTAAATCTAAGCCTTGTAGCAAGGACAAAGTATCAAAATTTAGGCTATGATTTTTATCAAAGTCTAGGCTCTCCTGGCGTAGCTTGGTTTGCCATTCAGGGTTTTTTGCCAACTCATAGAAGAGGCTCGTGAGTGTACTGGCTGTGGTATCATGGGCTGCCATGAGCAAAAATATGAGGTGGTTGATGATGTCTTCATCGCTAAGCTTGTCCCCTTCTTCATTTTCGGCAGTGCATAATTTACCAAGCATATCTTCAGTAGGATTCTTGCGTCTTTCTGCCAAGATTTTGCCAAAATAAGATGCGAGTACTTTTCGCCCTTGTATGCCATGCCAATAGGTAGTAAAAGGAATTTTGAAAGGCAAAAGTGTAGTAGATGCTTTGACTACTTGGATGATTGCCTTGTTTATTTTTTCTAAATCTTTAGCCAAGTCAAGCCCAAAGAATACCTTGCCTGCAAGAAACAGGGTAAGTTTTTTCATCTCAGGAAACACAGTCAGTTTAGAGGTATTTTGCCACCTAAATAGATATTCTTTTATCTTAGGAAGCATCACATCCATGTAGCCTCTCAGAGGTTCTTTGCGAAAAGCACTTAGCATAATGCCCCTGTGGTGTTGGTGGTTTTCTCCATCTCTGAGCATCAGCCCATCATGAAACAGCTCGTCTATACTTTCCCAACCTTTTTGATTAGACATATACTTTGCTTGCTCTACAAGCAAAAACTTATTGGCTTCTGTGCCCACCAAAAATATCACAGGTTTGGCAAGGATGCGTGTTTTGAAGACATTGCCGTGCTTTTTTTGCATTTCTTCTAAAAACTGTACGGGTCTATTCAAAAAACTAAGTGTATTGCCTATGATAGGCAGTGAAGCATCTCCAGGGATGAGTGAAAGCTGCGCTTGTTTGCTTTTTGAATCAGGCATTGGGTTTTGTGTTGCTAACATAGATTTAATAATTTAAGAGATATTCAATAATTAAGTTGTGGTATTTTCAGAAGCAAAAGTATCTTTTCTTTCACTTTTTTGAGAGGCTCTTGTGTTTTAGGATTCTCTGATGATGAAATTAATCCTTAATTTAGCAATTTATTTATAAAAAACTAAAAAAATGCGTTTACTTATACAGAGAGTTGCAAAAGCTAAAGTAGAAATAGAAGGACATATCAAAGGAGAGATTGGGCAAGGCTTGCTTGTATTCTTGGGGATATGTGCCGAAGATACAGAAGAAGATATTGAGTGGCTCGTCAAAAAACTAACACAGCTCAGAATATTCACAGACGGAGAAGGCAAAATGAATTTATCTGTGCAAGACATACAAGGGGAAGTGCTTATCATAAGTCAATTTACGCTTTATGCCAGCACCAAAAAAGGAAACAGGCCTTCCTTTGTGCAGGCTGCTGCACCTCCGCAAGCCATCCCACTTTATGAAGCATTTATTCAGCATGTCTCAGCAGCACTTAATAAACCTGCAGCAAGTGGTGAGTTTGGGGGAGATATGCTAGTATCTCTTGTGAATGATGGCCCTGTTACGATTTGGATAGATTCTAAACAAAGGACTTAAATAAGAAGGGTTTTTCAGAGGTAAGATAAGTTGAATCTATATCTTGTGCTCAAGACACACAAGCCTGTCTAGCCCCAAATCCTGATAAATACAAAGAAGCAAATGAATAATTTTAAATTATTTAATACCAAGACCACCAGCCACTTAGGTTAAAGCAATAATATAAATTAATTTTGAGCGAATACATATCAAAGTAACAAGACAGAATAACCAAACCAAAACCCCATGAAAACATACATACTATACCACGCCCAATGCCCTGATGGCTTTGGTGCTGCTTATGCTGCTTGGAAAGTGTTGGGAGACAAGGCGGAGTACTTGCCCGTACAACATCAGCAGCCTGCCCCTGAGCTTAAGCACAAATCACAGGTGTATATGGTTGATTTTTGCTACCCAAAAGAGGTCATCATAGAGTATGCCACTAAAATGAAGCAAGTAACCATCTTAGACCACCACCAGTCTGCCGAGGCAGATATCAAGGCAATAGATTTAGAAGTATATCCCAATCTGGCAGTTACTTTTGACATGAAAAAAAGTGGGGCCGTCTTGGCGTGGGAGTATTTTCATGACAGTCCTGTGCCTGAGCTTCTCCAATATATTCAAGACAAAGATTTATGGAAATTTGACTTGCCATTTTCCAAAGAGTTTAGTGCAGGATTGCGGGCTTATGAAATGGATTTTCAACTTTGGGATACATTCACCCCCGCAAAACTCATAGAGGACGGAAAGATTTTACTCCGCTATCAAGACCAACTCGTACAAAAAATATGTAAAAATGTACGCTTCACCAAAATAGATGGGCACGAAGTGCCTACGGTAAACAGCAGTACACTGCAGAGTGAAATCGGAAATCAATTGTGCCTAATGTATCCTAAGTATCCTTTTGCAGTAGTGTATTTTGATGCGACTGACAAGCGCTTCCATAGTCTCCGCTCAGTGGGTGATTTTGATGTAGCAGAGATAGCTGCCAAATTTGGAGGAGGAGGGCACAAAAATGCTGCTGGATTTGGCACGAGCCTGCCTCAATAACACGTACACATCAAAAAATGCAAATCATAGGAATGTAATAAAAAATGCAAATCAATGCATAAATGAGGTGATTATTACTTAAAAAATACGTGGTTAGTAGATTGATAAATCCTTTGAAATCTCAAAATGAGATAAATTCTTTCAAAATAAGACAGTTAAGTACGCAAGCTTTTCTGTGTAATCATGTAGCTTTTCAACTTTATTGTATTTAAGTACCTATGATTTGCCCTTCTGAGGGCTAATTCTCGTGTTTGTGCACAATCATTTGAGTAAATCTACAAAACACATTGCTTTGGTAGGTATTTTGCAGTTTTTGGGATAAAATCATCTTTTTATTATAATCCTACATAGTTCTATAATTCATTTTTTTGGAACAAATATGAGCAAAGGAGGATTTTAAAGAAAGCTATCAAATCCCTAAAATGAAAAATATCTACATACATACACAAAGCCTATTCAAAAAAATTGAGGCTATTTATCCAAAAGCTTCATTAATTTGCTTCTTGCTGTTTTTTTCTGTCAATATCAAAACAGCCAATGCACAATGTGGCAACATTAGCCCTGCATCCATTATTTGTCCACAAACAATAGTTGCTATTCCGTATCAGTTAAATTTTACGGGAACAGAGGGGGGCGTTTTGGATAAAAACAATATAGAAACAGGCTTTAGGATGATTGTGCCACACACAGCCCCTCGCTTAGCCGAAGATTTGCCCGTCAGTAACACAAGTGTGCCAGGCTACGAACCCTCAAAAATTGAAATCACAGGAGGAAACCTCCAGCTTACAAGTTCTAAGGGATTGGCATTCTTAAAACCACCCGCAAGCAGCAACAACAATACACAGGTGAATACACTTGGAGTAGGGCTACAGGTGCAAAACCGTAGATTTATGATAGAAACTACGCTCATTAATCCTGTTACGGGTACTGACTTTGCACAGGCAGGAGTTTGGTATGGGTTTGATGAAGATAATTTTGTCAAAATAGATGTCATCAACAATACTGAAATAGAAATGCGGACGGAGAGAAACGGCATATCGGGCAATGGTGTAGCTGATTATCTCCAAGTAACAGGGCTGCCCATTTCAGGAAATAATGTAAGACTTAGACTAGAAATTAACAATACTGCCGCCACCAAGACCGTAACAGGATACTATAAAATAGGCACAAATCCAGAAGTACGCATAGGTACCATGCAGCATGCCTTTCATAATGGGGTGCTACTCGCTGATGGTGTTACAAACAATGTTTCTTTTGCAGGAATTTATAGTTCACACCGAAATGGTTCACAGTTCATAGCCACATTTGATAATTTTATCATTCAAGATTTTTTAAATTTTACTCCCAGTATTTTAAATTTTACCTTAGAAAGTAACCAATTACAAACACAAACGGCCAATCTGTATGCCTCTCTTGGAAACCCGACCTACACACTTAGCAAATCTGCGGGGGCTACCTGGCTCACACTTCCTGTTTCTTCGGCACTGGGAGATTTGGATTTTACAGTAAATACTACAGGCTACAATGCAGAAGATATACTGCAGGCCACAGTCATAGCCTCAGCACCAGGCTATCTGGATGCCGTACTCACTATCAACGTAACGGTAGTTCCCAAACTCATGGAGTTTAGACCCAACAACCTGCATTTTACGCTAAGACCTGGGAGTGGCAACAGCAGCAAAACTGTAGAACTTTTCAGTACATCAGAATCGATTCCTGTAAATCTTGTCAAAGGAGCCGGAGCTGCTTGGCTTACCTTGCCCACAAGCCCACAGAGTGGAAATTTAAGCTTTATGGTCAATACTGCTGGACTTTCGGAGGGTGATACACGCAGCACAACTGTAACCGCTTCCGCTGTGGGTTATACAGATGCAGTCTTGAATATTAAAATACAAATGGTAGGTCTTGCAACTACTCTCCAGTTTAATTTTCAGGAGGATGCTTCTGCACCTCCTTCCCCTTGGAATATAGACTTTGGGCAGCCTTTTGGAGCTCGTACCGCTGCATTGCAAGGCTTTGCACTGAACTATGGTTGGAAAGCGCAGGCAACAGGCATCCCCACTGATATTACAGACAGAGGGAGGCTAAGAGACGAACCCACAGGAAATTTAATTTTGCAGACACTTATGCACATGCAGCTTGGAGGAAATTTTTTGTGGGAATTAGAAATTCCAAACGGTTACTACCAAGCCGAAATAAGTGCGGGAGATGGTGGCGGCGCTATCAATAGCAATCATAATATCAGGGTAGAAGGTGAAACAGTGATTCGGGATTTTGTGCCTACAGCCAATGAGTTTAGAACGCAAACAACCAAAGTAGAAGTAACAGACGGGATACTTACCCTAGATGCCGTGGGGGGGACTAATACAAAAATCAATAACCTGATACTCACCCCTATCAACAACAAACTGGAGTTTGACAAGTCAGATCTTAACTTCATTTTATACAGCAATGAAATAAGCCCCACACAGTCTGTAGCATTGAGTGCTGAGACAGGTGCTTTGCCTGTTTATACCTTGGCACAGTTTCAGACAATACCTAGCTTTTTAAATAACCCTACTTACCTACAAGTAGATAACACAGACCCTAGCAATATATTGCTGTCTGTTAATGCCACAGGGCTGGCAGCAGGGTATTACGAGCTTATCCTTCGTGCAGATGCAAGCACTTATTTAGATGCAGAAATTAGTATTAGAGTCAGAGTACTCGCTACAAATGAAGTGATTCAGGTAAATTTTCAAAATCAATATACCACTCCACCTGCTGGATGGATACGTGATTTCGGGCAGGCCTATGGCCCAAGAACAGAGGCTAACCAAGGTAACGGACTAAGCTATGGCTGGATAGAAAATAGTGATACACAAGCTCCCGTCGACTTAGTGGGCAATGGAAGAAATAGAAACGAAGCCCTCACAGGCAATGACAGGATAGATGCCACACTTATGCACTTACAGTATGACGATATCGCTGGGCCTTTTGGCATACCCAAAGAGGGAATATGGGAAATAGAGCTTCCTAATGGAATCTATGAAGTAACCGTAAAAGTAGGAGACATAGAAGACGAAGGAACAAATAATACAATTCATTACCTCAATGTAGAGTACTTACCTTTTGTAAAAAACTTTCAACAAAGTACTGGGAATAATTTTCTGACAGTAACAGATTTTGTCAATATCCGTGACGGAAAGCTCTCCGTAGATGCTGTAGGAGGCTTTAATACCAAGATAAACTCGATTACCATCACAAAAGCAGTGCAGCCATTGCTTTCTTTTGACCAAAATATCTTAGACATCATTGCCGAATCAGAAGAAGAAATCGCAGATGTATTTGCCAAACTGAGTGCAAACACAGGCACACCTACCATTACGCTCACAGAAAGCGTTACAAGCGGTTGGCTGACCTTGCCTGCTTCTCCTACTTTGGGTGATTTGGGCTTCAACGTAGATGTAGCAGGGCTAGAGTCTGCCACGTATTATACTACTGTAGTGGCAGAGGCAGCAGGCTATGTGAAAGCTCCTCTACGTATCAAATTACGTGTAGCCAATATTAACTGGACATATAAAATTAATTTTCAGAGAAATGGTGCCGACCCTTTTACAGGGTTTAGCACAGGCGTACCCACAGGATACATTCCTGATTATGGCTATCCTTATGGAGATGTTCAAAATCCACACACCTATGGTTGGGTAGATTTAGACGGAAATCCCGCAAGCAATGTCGTGAGCAGCAGGTATCGGAACATTACAGGGGTAGATGTGCGAATCAATACACTTAACTATATGGAGCATCCCACAAACCCATCAAGAAATTGGGAAATTGCTCTTCCCGTGGGGGTTTACTACATTAAATTGGTGGCTGGTGACCCTGACCCCTCCAATCAAAATAGCGTGCATTATGTTACTGCCGAAGGTCTCCCTCTGATTGATTTTGACCAAGCAAGTACACCAGGATTTTACAGAGAAACCATCCGTGTGATAGAGGTAAGTGATGGAAAACTCAATATCTCTACCGACCCTACACTTGGTACAAACACCAAGATTAGTTACATTCACATCGGACCCTATGAACTGACCATAGATTTAGATAAAAATACCAAACCTACTCTAGTGGGTGCTCCTGATAGACAGATGATGCGTCTTAACTTAGAAAAAAATGTGGATGCAAGCATCACTGCCAGTGAATTTGAGTTTAATATCTCAGGAACAAACCCCCAAAACATAGCACGGGCAAAACTCTATAACACAGGAGACGAACCTCTTTTTAAAAATCCAACCTTGGTAGGCACTCCTATAGTAAGCCCCACAGGAGCGTTTAGTTTTACAGGGCTAAGCGAGAATCTTTTACAAGGTGATAACTACTATTGGCTGGTCTATGATGTTGCTGCCAATGCCAACCTAGGAGAGATATTAGAAGTAGAGTGTACGAGCATATCTGCAGGCTTTGCCGATTATGTGCCTACACAGGTCATCACAGGGGGGCGGGTGATTATGCAAACAGATACTATCCCAGACAAAGTACTTTCATTTGCCAATGTGGGAGATTATTTAGAAGTACCCTCTTCGATGATAATCCCTGAGCAACTAAGCCTAGAAGCTTGGGTACGCCCCAACCAAAGCGATGCCGAAGCTAAATGGATAATGGGTGAAGTAGACGGAGTACATTTTGAGCAATTCGGAAACCAACTGCGTTTTTATGTCTTTGCAGAAGGAGTTTTACAGGGCCCTGCCACTGCTACCCTGCCGATAGGAGAGTGGAATCACATAGCAGGTACGTTTGATGGGACTACCTTACGAATCTATGTGAATGGCTTTGAAGGAATACCCGCTCCGCTCAGCTCTGGCAATACCAATCAAAACAATGAAGACCAAGACAATATATTTACTTTTGCTGCCCAAAATGAACTAGAATTACCCAATAATATTTGGATAGACGAAGTGAGATTGTGGAATCAGGCACGCTCACTCCAGCAGATTAGGGAGAATATGCACCTCGTTTCTGATGGTTTAGAGCCAAACCTAGCCGCCTACTGGCAGTTTAACCAAGATACGACCAACCCTGAACTCTATGACTTGGTGGGGGATAACACCGCATCCAAAAAAGGAACTATCATGCCCTTGACAGGGCTGCAGCCTATCGGGAAAGGGCTGAGTGTCTCGCAGTTAGTCAATACAGGAGATGGAACAACAGCCACTGCCTTTGGGCTGACAGGGCTGGAGATTACCTTCGGAGCAGACAATCCTGAGGGTGAAGTGGTGGTTACTTATTTATACAATACACCACTAGGCACGGAAGCCAACCCTGGTTTTGACAAAGCTGGAGGTTACTGGATAGTAAATAACTTTGGAGATAATGACATAGACCCCGTAGCAATGAAGTTTATCTTAAAAGAAGATGCTGTACTTTCTCTAAATCCAGTGGAGTTTTTTTTACACAAGCGCGGCTCAAGAGAAGCAGGGGCTTGGCTTACCATACAGCACCAACCCACAGACGTAAATATTACTTTGGGGAACGACCCTGGCAATAACTTCGTGATGTTCAGTCCAGAAACGGGCAATACCTCACTCAGAGGGTTTAGTCAGTTTGTGATTTCAAGTGATCAAAAGCCGCTCCCTGTAACTTTCTTAGGAGTCCAGGCACAGCGTACACAATCATCAGAGGTAAAAATAAAATGGCAGACTGCACAAGAGAGGGAAGTGTTGAGTTATGAGATAGAACAAAGCAAAGACGGAGTGTCTTTTCTGAAAATAGGCGTGCAAGAGCCGAAAGCAGCACCTCTAAACGAATATACTTTTTTATATCAATATTCGGAAGCTGCTTACTACAGAATCAGGCAAGTAGATGTAAATGGAGGCACTCAGTACAGTCAGGTTGTCTTTGTGGGTGGAGAAAAGGCAGTATCCGTAGAGGTATATCCTAACCCAACTGTCTCAAGGATTACGTTTAAAAGCACAGGCATAGATACGGCCGAAATGATTTCGGTAAGGCTAGTCGATTTTCAAGGGAAAATTATTTTATCTGAGCAAGCTACACTCACAGACCTAGAAATAAGACTCAACCAAAAAATTCCGTATTTGGTCAATGGAATGTATCTTTTAAATATCCAAACTGCCCAGAAGCAAATCAAGCTGAAGCTCATCAAACAGTGATAGTCTAGTGCTGGACTAGTGCTGGATTAGATACATAAGTAAATGTGCCAATCATCAGGATATAAGTAAGTCAAATATGTTTAAGCACTTAGAAATCAAATCATAAGACCTTGTTTACACACAAACAGGAGGGCTGGTAATCTTCGGATGCTGGCTCTTTCTTTTTTTAGGAAAAGGATATAAGAAAAGATAAAAACAAACACCCTCCCGAGAAGGTAGATTGTCTAACCTGTTTTGGGAGGGTATTTTTGTAGATGTGTCAGCAAGATCTCATTGAAGAAGGGCTTTTAAGCACCTACTTTTTGTTGTTTTTTGTCTGATACTTTTTTCAAGATTTCTATGATGATGGCAAGCGCATTTCTGTTCTTTTCGCTCATTTTGAGTATGGTATTGCTTTTAGACAGGCCATTGCTGTAATCATCTGCACTTGCTTGTATAGAGATAAACTTAGGCAAAACTTCTTTTTCTAGCATGGGGTCATTAATCATGTCTTTGGGTAGAGATCGAATGATTTTCTGAATATCGATATACATCACAGAAAGTTTGTCATTAGCCAGTGCAGTAACGGTGCTATTGAGTGTGTTGGTATTTTTGATGGCATTGTCACGCATGATTTCGTTGCTTGTTAAGATAATCTTATCACCTTTGTCTATGATATAGTATTGCCCCATACCTCCAGTTCTGAGTGCATAATAGTTGTTCTTTTTTTGCAAGAACAATCCATCAAATTTTTTGAATAGTTTTTGAAGTGTTTCTTTATTACGGATGCCCAAGCTAATAGACCCTTGTATCTCAGGATTAAATATATTTTCTAGGTTCATGCTTTCTAAGGCAAACACAGCGTCTCCACTGAGCATCTCGAATATATCATCTACTTTGACATCTATCATTTTAGAAACATCTTCGGCATTCTCAAGATAGCCCGCATCTTCTAGTACTTTTTTGAGCCCTTTCATCCCGATACCTAGCCCCAGCATCACAAGAGGAGATTCTACAGGGGTGATTTTTACAAGTTCATTATTGATTTGTCCTTTGAATAAATCTTTATATTTTTCTACAAGTTCTTTGTTTACTTTGGTTTCTGCATCTAAGACCAGTTCGCCCTGGTTAAAATTCACCCAAAAGCTCACAGATTCTGTCATTCGGGTCAGGTCTTGTAGGCTAGAAGGCACATCAAGCATGCTCATGTCATTGATGCCTGATTGGCTAATTTTAGCATAATCTACCCAAAAGCCAATGTCATATTTTCTGGATAAAAATGATTTAAAATCTTTGTTTTTTGTTTCGAGAGAAGCACTACTTTTGGTATCCAGGATACTCTGATGAATTTTTTCTAGGTTTTTTTCATCTTCTGAGCTGCTCAATAACATGCTCTCTTTGTCCCAACTGATGATGGTTTTGTCACGAATGGCATACTGTCTGTTTCCCTTTTTCGTGATTTTTGGGGCATTTTCTAGTTTTTTGATGCCCTCCTCAAACTTTGAGGCATCTTTTAGCCCCATAGTAGCAGCTACATAGTTTTGCTGTGCGTCTTTGTCTGCCTTCACGAATACATACGCAGTCTTGTTTAAATCTACTCCACTGCCTATCAGTTTAGAAATAGCATCAGCATCTTCATCATTGAGGTCAGCAGATTCAAAAAAATCAGGATTTAATATATCTTTCCACTCCATAGCCTTAGATGACATTGCTTTGAAATCTATGCTCACTACAGCAGCGACATCACCAGGAATGATGGTAGGCTCTACATTTTTGCCACCACAAGCACTCAATAAAATAATACTCAGTAGAAATAGATAATTGAACCGAATCATAAAATAGTTTTTCTGTTGTTTGTTAAGTTTATTCATTATTAGAAAATTTGAAAGTGATTTTTAGGATTTACTACGTAAACTAGCTATAAAGTAACAAACTTTTTTTGGTTTATACATAAAAATCAAGAATTTTTATGAGTATCTGTGATTCTCATGCTTTTTTCATAGATTTGCTTAGGATATTTAGACAGAAAGATATGATAGTAGTAACAGGTGCAGCGGGTTTTATAGGGAGCTGCCTCATAGAAAAACTTAACAACGAAAACTTCAATTACATCATCGCAGTAGATGATTTTTCGAACCCTGAGAAAGAAGCCAACCTTTATGGCAAAAAAATAGACAAGAGAATAGACCGCAGTGAGTTTTTTGATTGGCTCAAAGAAAACTACGAATTGGTAGAGTTTATTTTTCATATAGGGGCTCGCACAGATACTACGGAGTTTGATGTAGAGATATTTAATAGATTGAATCTGCATTACTCCCAAGATATCTGGAATGCCTGCATAGCATACCAAATCCCGCTTGTATATGCCTCATCAGCAGCTACTTACGGAAGTGGCGATCTAGGCTATGATGATAGCGAAGAGATTATACCACAGCTAAAGCCGCTAAACCCCTATGGTGATTCTAAGAACAATTTTGATAAATGGGCTATTGAACAAGAAAAGTCGCCCTTCTTTTGGGCAGGTTTGAAGTTTTTTAATGTCTATGGCCCCAATGAATACCACAAAGGGCGTATGGCTTCGGTTATCTTCCATGCTTTCCATCAAATTAAAAAAACGGGAGAGATGAAGCTCTTTCGATCACACCGTCCTGATTTTAAGCATGGGGAGCAAAGCCGTGATTTTGTATATGTCAAGGATTTGGTAGAGGTTTGTTATTTTTTGATGCATCACCGCCAAGATTCAGGAATTTATAACTTGGGTAGCGGCAAAGCCCGCACTTTTTTAGACTTGGTCAAGAATACTTTCAGAGCCATGGGCAAAGCCCCAAAAATTGATTTTATAGATACACCCGAAGACATCCGAGACAAGTACCAATACTTCACAGAGGCAAACATGCAAAAACTGCGGAACATCGGATATAGCAAGCCTTTTCATAGCTTAGAAGAAGGAATTGAAGAGTACGTAAAAAATTATCTTATTCCAAACAAATACTACTAAAATAAGAAATCATTGAAAAAATCAGCGCTCAGGAAAAAATATTTAGCCCTCAGACAGCAAATCTCTTATGAAGACATCAGCAAGATGAGCAAGCAAATAACCAAGTATTTTTTTGAATTTCTGGAAAATCATCCCTGTCATTGTGTGCATGTCTTCTTGCCGATGGAGTCCAAAAAAGAAATAGATACTTGGCAGATTATCCATAAACTATGGAAAGATTTTCCTCAGATAAAGACAGCAACAAGCCAGACAAATTTTGAAAATACAACACTGGACCATTTCTTCATAGACACCAATACAAAACTTATTCGCAATGCTTGGGGCATTTCTGAACCTCTTGCCGACGCACAAGCCTGTGACCCCACACAAATAGACTTGGTATTAGTTCCTTTGCTTATTTTTGATGTGCAAGGCCATAGAGTGGGCTATGGTAAGGGCTTTTATGACCGATTTTTGGCAACATGTAGCAAAAAAACGCATACCATTGGTTTATCTTTGTTTGAAGCCATCTCAGAGATTGAAGGCATAGAAACCCATGATGTGCCACTAAAAGTGGTGATTACACCCTCAAAAATCAAGCTTTTTGGGGAGGCTGAGTGATTCTTTAGGTATACAAAAATAAAAAAGCCCTTCCTAAAAAATAGAAAGGGCACTGTTGATACATTGAGTACAATACTTTACAAAATTTTATTGCTTCACTAAATTGAATGTGAAACCATCCGCAGGCTTGGCAGAAGTACGCTTTAGGTCTGTCCCGAAAGACAAAGTAGTATCACCTGTGCCTAGCGTAGTTGTCGTAAATACAATCACACCTCCATTATAGTTTATCGTAGTCGTAACAGTAGTGCCACTCACCGTAAAAGTACCAGTCAAAGACTGTCCATTGATAAGTACGGTTATATTAGAGCCACTGAAAGTTACTCTGAAGCCTGTATTGGGTGTAATAAATGAAGCCTGTGAGCCACTGACTGTACCTAGAGTCCAAGTGCCTTGTAGGCGGTCGGCTAAAGAGGGTTCGGTAGTGCCACCACCGCAACTTGCCAAAAATGAAATACTAAATACAGCAACTGATAGTAGGGTTAAGAGTTGTTTTTTCATAATCTGAAAATTAATTTAAAGGTAGATACAAATTTATATATTTCTGGATGTTTGTTTGCTTTGGATAAATCTAAGGGCTTACTATCTGATAAATATAACCAATCCCTTACAAAACTAATATAATCTTCTCAAAAAACTTTACCTATTATGAATAATTTAAGTAACAAATCTGTTATTTTACAAAAAAATAACCGTAAATTAATGTCAAATGGTTTTTGAGCACATATATATACTACTTAAGAATAATTTTCCTGAAAATACAATATTAGAGGCTTCTCCTGAATCCATACAGCCCTACCTTGTAATCGCACCGAGTGAGATTGAGAAAGTATGCCGATTTTTATATGCGCATGAGCAGACTTATTTTGATTTTTTATCTTGCCTGACAGCTCTAGACAATGGCAAAGAAGCAGGCACTATGGAGGTAATATACCACTTGTATTCTATTCCTTATGATGCCAAAATGGTCTTAAAAGTTATCCTAGAACGCTCTTCAGAAGGGCAGACCCTGCCTCAAGTGCCAAGTGTGAGCAGTGTCTGGCAAACAGCAAACTGGCATGAGCGTGAGGCCTTTGACTTGCTAGGGATTTATTTTTTGAATCACCCCGATTTGCGCAGGATACTTCTACCTCAAGACTGGGAGGGGCATCCGCTACGCAAAGATTATCAGCACCAAGAGCGTTATCACGGAATTAGAGTGGCTTACGAACCATAGAATCTGATGTGAAACTTACATACGTAGCTTTATTTTTATAAATTATAAGATAAAAATTTGGAAGACTACAGAATGGCAATAAAATTGAAAAGGTTTGGCTAATAAATCACCATTACCTGTTCAAGTACATGCAAGACTTATTTCAAAAGCAATTCTACGGCAGCACCATTTCAGAGTGGTTTCTTGCACTCTCCATCATTTTGGGTTCACTCATCATTGGGCGGGTTTTGTATTGGTTTTTTACACGCATCATGCGTATGCTTACGGCCAAGACACAAACCAAACTAGATGACATCATCATCGATAAAATAGAAGAACCCATCGTGGCAGCTTTAGTAATCTTGGGTGTCTGGTACGGAATCAGCGTACTTAACTTAGATGCAGAGATGCGCAAACAGTTACAAGGGCTGGTGTATCTTTTAGTGATATTAGACATTGCTTGGCTTATCGTAAGAACAGTAGATGCGCTCATAGAAGAGTATATCGTGCCAGCAGTACAAAAATCAGAAAACCATTTGGATGATGCCATTCTGCCGATAGCAAGGCGAGGCTTTGGGGTGATTGTATGGTTTGTTGCCATCGTAGTAGGGCTTAACAATGCAGGCTATGATGTTGCTACGATTCTGGCAGGGCTGGGCATTGGTGGGCTTGCTTTTGCGATAGGAGCCAGAACCACCATCATGAATATGTTTGGAGGGCTTAACGTGCTTATTACACAACCCTTCAAGATAGATGACCGCATTCAGATAGATGAACATGACGGCTATGTGGAGAGCATAGGTCTAAGTACCACTCGGCTACGGACTTTTTTAGACAATTTCGTGGTAACCATTCCCAACAAATCTTTTTCTGACAAAGAGGTCGTGAATATCTCTGCAGCACCAGGCTCAAAAGCAGAGATGATTATCCCTCTGCCCGTAGATACAGCTCCAGCACAAGTGCGTGCATTGCTTGATTATCTGAAAGACATGGCACTCACCAACTTATATGTGGACAGAGAGTGCAAAGTAACTTTGAAAGGTTTTAATGATTATGCACTCATTGTGCAGTTTATTTACTATATTAAGCTTGGCGCTCCTTTTTGGGATATTCAGGCAGAAGTCAATCTGTCAATAATGGATTTTTTGAGAGATAGAGGCATGCGTGTAGCTGTTAGAAATGGATTTAACCCACCAAGCGAGCCAGGGATTTTTAGTGTTTCGGAAAGCAAGACGCAGCGTAGAAAAGAACGCAATATAGAATCTGTAGAAGATGATGACGGCTTCAATTAAGTTGTGCTCAAGTTTGTATCTAGTTTTTGCTTTAAAGGCATTCAAAATGATATACACAATAGCCTCCCAAAAAGAATGTGTAACACAATAGACCCATTTAGAGTTTAAAAAATAAAAATAGTAACCTTTAATAACTGTTCAATTATGTCGGCTCAAAAAGAAAAAGTAATCGAGATGATTCACCAATACACAGAGTCTGTAGGGCTCAAGCGTGAAGCCATCTTCAACCAAGAAAAAGAATCGTGGAACTGGCGAACAGGTTCTGCACGCATTCAAGTGTATATAGAAACAGTGCCCCTTAGTAGTGGCAACACTAGAGAGTATCTCAGAATATTCTCTCCACTAATGCAATTACCTCAAAATAATCTACTAGAATTTTACAGGCATTTGTTGGAGTTAAATGATACCAAACTAGGTGTCAAGCTTTCTGTGATGCCCTCAAGCAGCTGGGTGTATGCCACTTATGAGCGTGATATTAGAGGCATAGATTACCATGAGTTATCCACATGCATTGCTGACCTAGAGTGGTGGGCTGATAAACTAGACGATGAGCTCAAAGCTCAATTTTTGGGCTAAATTTAGTGTACTCCTCTTTTTGCCTGACCACAAAAAGAGGAGATTTTATCCTTAGTTACCACGGTAGCCCGATTGATTAAAGATACTTCTTGCATCTTGGTTTGCCATGACCTGTTTAAAGCTAGCATCGTTACTATTTTGAAGGTATTTTTGCAAAATCCTGTAGCCCAGCCATCTGCCTATTCTTCCTGGGCACTTTTTATTAATCTCCGCCACAAAAGGATGCTCCTCTAAATAGCTTGCTATCAGCTTTTGATTGGTAGAAAACAGGATCTCTTTGTCAATAAAATGACTCCAAATATACTCCCTATTTTGTTTGTCTTCTACATTGTTTAGCTCTTCACTGGTATAACCAAACAAAAGCGAATCAGCCAAACAAGGCATCATTGTCTTGGTAAAATGATAGGCCTTGCCATAGTAAATCATCTCAGCAAGGGCTGTTTTATCCTGAAAATCGGTCTTGTTGTATTGATTAGAAAGATACATCACGACTGTAGGCACTATAGAGCCCCTATGAAATCTCCTCCAGATATAATCTGGCAATACCTCCACAGGAGGGCGATAACGTGCTTCTTCTCCCATAAAAAAATCAAGACTAATCACGACCATCTCAGGTGATACAAATAAATCTGTGCCATAGAAACTCCCCAAACCTGTGATAGTCGTATAAATCTTGGGTGCTTTAAAATCAGGATAATAGTATTTGATATGCTGAAAAGCAAGCTCAAACTCTGCCCTTAAATCTTCCAGGTTTCCGTATTTATTTGCAACATCCTGAAAAACAGTATCTAAATGAGGCTCTTGGAGCATTTGGTAAATTTGGTCCACAGCTATAGAGTCGTGAGGAAGCTGTCCCCGCCGCATATATCTCTCTGAAAAATCAGGATTCTTTTTCAAAAAATCATCAATCTCAGCTTTGCTTTCTAGCTTTTCTAAGCTTTGCTCCATCCGAGTAATATCTATTTTGACATTAATCCCCGATACATATACAGGGTCGTAGCAGGTGTCTGAGCCAGCACAAGCCGCAAAAAACAAAAGAAAAACCAAGAAAAATACCGTATTTATCAATGCTTTCATAAATCTACAATCACTAAGTTTTTTTAAAACAATTACATTCTCTAACAGCAAGTATTTCAACAGCGAAACAGAAACTGAGCACACATAAGATTTAAGAAACGCTTCCGATGCCTGATTATTTCCTGAATTAAAGCACTATTTTTTTACACAAAAAAAGCCGAAGGATGAGAGTGCTTCGGCTTTTGTGTTTGAATGATTCAATAAGTTGGGCGGCGTAGGCTAAACTACTGTGTCTTTTTCTTCGCTTTCCTCTGTTTCACTTATTGCCTCTATACTTTGTGGTGTGCTGAGGTCTATTTCATCTCCGTGCTTATCACTAAACAAAAAGGAAGTAAGTGGCAAAGAAGAATCCATCACGAGGCGGACCCATCTGCCGTATTTTAAGAACCAACGTCTTTGCTTACTAAGTAGGCCTTTTGTAAAATAGGCATGCAAGTAAGGGTGTACAGTTACAGTCAGTTGCTTTGTATTTTGTTTGTGGATGAGGTATGTAAGGTTGTTTTCTATCTCATCTGATACCAATATACTGGCAGATATTTTGCCTGAGCCGTTGCAAGTAGGGCAGGTTTCACGTGTCGTAATATTTAGCTCAGGGCGGACTCTCTGACGAGTAATCTGCATAAGCCCAAATTTAGTGAGGGGCAGCACCGTAGATTTAGAGCGGTCTTTGCGGAGCTCATCACGCATGCACTGGAATAGCTCATGCTTATGTTCGTGAGAGCGCATGTCTATAAAATCTACAATAATAATTCCGCCCATATCACGTATTCTTAGCTGCCGCGCTACTTCTTTGGCGGCTTCCATGTTTACGTGAAAAGCAGTACTTTCTTGGTCTTTTTCACTGTTAGATTTATTACCACTATTGACATCTATCACGTGCAAAGCTTCTGTATGCTCTATGATAAGATATCCGCCATTTTTAAGACTGACAGATTGCCCAAAGAGAGACTTAAGCTGCTTCTCTATGCCCATACTCTCAAAGAGTTTTGACTTGCCATTGTGCAGCTTTACCATCTTCTCGTGGTCAGGTGAGATGGTTTTTACATAAGAGCGTACTTCATCATAGACCGTCTTATCATCTACGGTGATGCTGTCAAAGTTATCATTCAATAAATCTCTGAGAATAGAAGAAGCACGGTTCATCTCGCCTATGATTCTTTCACGAGGCTTGGCAGTGCGGAGGCGGTGCATTCCTTCTTCCCATTTATCCACCAAGTTTTGCATGTCCTTGTCAAGCTCAGCTACTTCTACCTTTTCGGCATTTGTCCTTACGATGACTCCAAAGTTTTGGGGCTTGATAGAAGATACAAGGCGTACAAGTCGTTGGCGTTCTTCTTTGCTAGTGATTTTTTTAGAGACATTGATGGTGTTGCTAAAAGGCACTAAAACCACATAGCGACCAGCAATAGAAATTTCACAAGATAAGCGGGGTCCTTTGGTAGAAATAGGCTCCTTGACAACCTGTACCAATAGTTGATTGTTGCGGCTAAAAAGCTGGCTTACCTTGCCGAGTTTGTCTATCTCAGGCAATAAGCTGTAATCTTTTAGGCGGTAAGAAATAGGCTTCTTAGACATCACGATTCGGCTAAACTTATTGAGAGAGTTGAAGTTAGGACCCAAATCAAGGTAGTGTAAGAAGGCATCTTTTTCGTATCCTATGTCCACAAAAACGGCATTCAGACCTGGAACTACTTTTTTGACAATTCCAAGGTAGATGTCTCCTACCGTAAAATCATTGTTGTGGTATTCTTCGTGGTACTCTACTATTTTCTTGTTTTGTAATAAAACAATTCGGTCAGATTTGACCGCAGAACTAATGGCTAATTCGTTGCTCAAAATAAAATCACATTTACAATATTTTTAATTCTAAAACACGGATGGCAATGTGCAGGCAAAGAACTAGGAAAAATCTAAAAGACCATTCAGACAAGGAGTCGGTT
>JAABSX010000003.1 GCA_011390205.1 Microscillaceae bacterium
GTGTCGAGTTTTCAACTACTCCCATCAATACTTCTACCCTAAGCACTTTGCACATGGATATCTGGACACCAGACCCCATCAACGAAGGAAGTGAGTTTAAGGTCTTATTGATTGATTTTGGTGCAAATGGTACATTTAACGGAGGAGATGACTCCAGCCACGAAATCACGTTGAATAGTTCTTCATTATCCTCTGGAAATTGGATAAGCTTAGATATTCCACTTGCTGATTTTACAGGACTCAACTCCAGAGCAAACCTAGCACAAATGGTACTCTCTGGTACACTTGCCAATTTGTATATAGACAATGTCTATTTCTATGGAGAAGCAGAAGCGCCCCCCTCAGTTACGCCTTTGGTAGCTGCACCTGTGCCTACAGAGCCTGCTGCGGAGGTGCTTTCTATATTTAGTGATACTTATACCAATGTAGCTGGGACTAACTTTTACCCTAACTGGGGTCAGCCCGCTCCTGGTGTAACCGTAACAGAAACACCGATTCAGGGAAATAATACCTTGCATTATGCCAATTTCACCTATCAAGGTGTAGAGTTAGGGAGTGCACAAGATGTGTCTGGATACCAATTCTTACACCTTGATTATTATTCGGTTAACTCAACTGGATTGAATGTATCTCTTATTGGAGGTGGTGAAACGCTTTATGCTTTGACTGTTCCTACCTCGGGGTGGAGTAGCATAGATATTCCTTTATCTGCATTTGCGGGTGTTAATTTAAGTCAAGTGATTCAATTCAAATTTGATGGCGGCAACGGTAGCGATATTTTCTTAGACAATATCTACTTTCATACCCTTGGCGGCGGAGGTAATAGCAACTGTCCAACTCCTCCAGCAGGTGAGTTTATCGTAGATGGCGGCTTTGAAGCCAATGAAGGATGCTGGCAGCTTAATTCTCCACCTGCTGCTTCAATTGTAACAAATGAAAGTAATGGTGGAACTAACTCCGCACGGCTAGAAACATTTGTAAGTGGTGCTCCTAATATCAAACAAGAACGTTTCGGTGCTGGTGCCATCCAACCAAATACTGCTTATACAGTAACCTTTGACATACGCTCAGATGCAAATGACCCTCTTATTGATGGCGCTATTCTTCAAGTATTGGCATTTTCTGAATCTTCATCTGGAGCAACTCAAGCAATTCTTGAACCAGCATATTCAGATATACCTTCTACTTGGACGACAAGAACTTATAGCTTCACAACTTCAGCAAATGTAAATGAAGGTGTATCACTTTTAATACAGTTAACAGGTAGCGGTATACCAACTACATCAGGTACTATTTTCATAGACAATGTATCTTTTAGAGCACAATAATCATTAATTTAAAAATCAAGTTCTACAGCCCCACAGCCCCCTAAATCTCCCGAAGGGGGACTTCCAAACTCCCCTCAGGGGAGGGTAGGGGTAGGGTCTAAAACTCCCCCTTCGGGGGTTGGGGGGCTTTTAGGGGCTTTTTTTAATAACTAACAACTGACAATCAATAATGAACACTTTACAAAGCGTTGTCATCAACGAAGAAATTTTTTATAAAATCCCAAACGCACATTCAATGCGTCCTTTTTTTATGAGCATCGTGAGCAATTCTAATCACTGGCTCTTCGTCTCTAGCAATGGAGGCATCAGTGCAGGAAGAAAAAACTCGGAGTTTGCCTTATTCCCTTACTATACTGATGACAAAATAACCGACACCGCAGAAGTTACGGGAAGTAAGACCATTCTTCGCATCTCTAAAAATGGCAAAGTAACCGTATGGGAGCCTTTCTCAATTCGCAGTGAGGGTCATTTCTCCATTAGTAGAAATATATACCAAAACCGCTTTGGCAACAAAGTCATTTTTGAAGAAATCAACCACGACATTGAGGTAAGTTTTCAATATGAATGGAACTCAAGCAACCTCTATGGCTTCGTAAAACAATCCAAATTAGTCAATGCTTCTAGCGAAAAATTAGAAATAGAATTTATAGATGGCTTGCAAAATATCATGCCCTACGGTGTACCAAGTGATTTGCAGACCAGCACAAGCAACCTTGCCGATGCCTACAAACGCAGCGAGTTAGTACCCGAAACAGGACTGGGATTGTTTGCTCTGAGTGCCATCATTGTCGACAAAGCCGAACCCAGCGAAGCCCTCAAAGCCAATGTAGCATGGAGCTTGGGTATAGAAAATCCCACTTACTTCCTTTCTTCTTTGCAACTCCAAAAATTCAGAAAAGGAGAAAAAATTAACCAAGAAGAAGACATCAAAGGTGAAAAAGGAGCTTACTTTGTAGCAGGCAAAGCTACACTCGAGGCAGGACAGGAAAAATACTGGCTCACCGTAGCCAATGTGAATCAAACCCAATCTGCCGTAGTTGCCCTCAATGAGGAAATCAAAAACAACCAACAATTAAGGGATAAAGTCCTCCAAAATATCCAAGAAGGCACAGTGCATCTGACTGAGCTAAACGCCAGTGCCGATGCTTTGCAATACACTGCTGATGAGCTAAAAGATACAAGGCACTTCTCTAACGTACTTTTCAACATCATGCGAGGAGGAATTTTTGATAATAATTATCAAATCGAAAAACAAGATTTTGAAACGTATCTCCGAAAAGCCAATAAACAGGTTTTCGAACTGGCACAAGCCTCATTAAAAACATTGCCTACCACATTTTCGCTTTTTGAACTCAAAGACATTCTAGACAAAATTCCTACTTCAGGTGTGGGGGGGCTTGATTTTACACGTTTAGCAACAGAGTATCTACCCCTGAAATTTAGCCGAAGACACGGCGACCCAAGCCGCCCTTGGAATCAGTTTTCTATCAATACCCACAGCGAAATAGATGGCTCAAAAATCTTAGATTATCAAGGAAACTGGCGTGATATATTTCAAAACTGGGAGGCATTGGTACACGCTTATCCTGGCTTTATCGAAGGCATGATTTATCGCTTTCTAAATGCTTCTACCTTTGATGGCTACAACCCTTACCGTGTTACCAAAGATGGCTTTGATTGGGAAACCATCGAGCCTGACAACCCTTGGTCTTATATTGGCTACTGGGGCGACCACCAAATTATCTATCTCTTGAAGTTTTTAGAATTTGCCGAGCAAAAAGAGGCTGGAATGATTGAAAAACTCTTAGGTAAAAATGATTTTGTCTATGCCAATGTGCCTTATCAAATCAAGCCCTATGCTGAGATTGTAAAAAACTCGAAAGATACCATCGTATTTGACGACAAGAGCGAAGAACAAATACAACAACGCATCAAAACCATGGGGGCTGACGGGGCTTTGCTCATCAATCAAGCCAATGAAATACACCGTGTAAACTTTGCCGAAAAAATCCTAGCTACCTTGCTTAGTAAGTTATCTAACTTTATTCCCGAAGGCGGTATTTGGATGAATACCCAAAGGCCCGAATGGAATGACGCCAACAATGCCCTCGTAGGCAATGGCGTATCTATGGTTACGCTGTATTATCTGAGAAGATTTTTGAACTTTTTTCAACCCATTTTGCAACAATCAAGCACTCAAAACTTGGAAGTTTCCGCAGAACTGCAAACGTTTTTTGCTCAAATACTAGAAATTTTTACAAAACACAAGTCGGTACTTTCTGCCTCTATCAATGATGCCCAAAGAAAACAAATCACCGATGCCCTAGGCAATGCTGCTAGTCAATACAGAAGCCAGATTTATAAAGATAGTTTTGCGGGTGAGAAGAAAACAATTTCTACAAAAGATGTATCTACCTTGGTAGAAACTGCACTTGAATTTTTAGAACATTCTATCAAAGCTAACAGAAGAGAAGATTACCTGTACCATGCCTATAACCTGATGAGCTACGAAGAAAAGGGTATCAAAATCACGTATCTGAGCGAAATGCTAGAAGGGCAAGTGGCTGTGCTGAGTGCGGGTTACCTATCGGCTGAGGAAAGTCTCAAAGTGCTGGATGCTTTGCGTAGCAGTGCACTCTACCGAGCAGACCAAAACAGTTATATCTTATACCCCAATAAAAATCTACTCGGGTTTTTACAAAAAAATAATATCCCCAAAGCACTTTTTGAAAGCTCCAAATTACTCACAAAACTCTTAGAAGAAGGCAATAATAGCATCGCTGAAAAAGATGTAAAAGGAAACTTTCACTTCAACGGAAATTTCAAAAATGCAGGTGATTTGAGTCAAGGAATAGAGGAATTGGCAGAAAAACACCAATCTTTAGCAGCCACTGACAAAGCTTTGGTGCTTAGCATTTTTGAGAAAGTATTTAATCACAAAGAATTTACGGGCAGGTCAGGTACTTTCTATGGCTATGAAGGCTTGGGCTCTATTTACTGGCACATGGTTTCTAAATTGCTCCTCGCAGTGCAAGAAACTTGCTTGCAAGCCATTGCCCAAAACGCCGACAAAGCCACTGTCCAGCAATTAATTGACCACTATTACCAAGTCAATGACGGGATTGGTGTGCATAAATCGCCTGAAGTCTATGGTGCTTTTCCTATTACGCCTTATTCTCATACGCCTCTTGGCAAAGGAGCACAGCAGCCAGGCATGACGGGGCAAGTGAAAGAAGATATTTTGAGCCGATGGGGTGAGCTGGGTGTCTTTGCTAAAGATGGGAAACTGCATTTTGAGCCAACACTGTTACGAAAAGAAGAATTTTTACCAAAAGAAAAATCTGTGGTTTTGTTTGATGTGAATGGTAAAAAACAGGAAATCATCATCCCTCAAAATGCCCTCTGTTTTACAATTTGTAAAGTACCCGTAATTTATGAAATGGCTGATAGCGAAAGTATTGAAGTTTTTGATGACAAGCAATCTTCAAAGAAATACGAGCAGTCATTCCTAAATAAAGAGGATTCCGAAAATGTGTTTAGACGCAACGGAAAAGTTAGCTTGATAAAGGTGAGAAGCCCCCTACCCCAAAGAGGAGAATACACAAAAAATATATAATCTGCCTTCGGGGCTTTTAGACATTAAAATTAAAGTAAAATATGAAAAATGCTGTAAAATTCCCCCTTTGGGGGTTAGGGGGCTGCCCTTTGGGGGTTAGGGGGCTTTCAGGAGTCTTGTTCCTATTTTTAACTATTATTATCTTTCAGTCTTGCAATACTATGAATCAAACAAGAAAAAATATGACCGCTGCACAAATATTAGGAAATTCTGCGTACACTGCCATCTCTTATGGGGGATACCGTACCCAGAGCCGAAGGGTGCAGCCTACCGTTGCCCAACTCAAAGAAGACCTCAAAACACTTTCAGCCATGGGCATCAGAATCGTCAGAACGTACAACGTGCATTTGCCACACGCCATCAATGTAGTAAAGGCAATCAGTGAGCTAAACAAAGAACAGCTTGACTTTGAAATGTATGTGATGCTAGGGGCTTGGATTGACTGCAAAAATGCTTGGACAGGCTTCGAGCCCAATCACTACGAAGAGAGTGAAAGAAATGCTACAGAAATAGCACACGCTGTAGAGCTGGCTCAAAAGTATCCCGAAATTATCAAAATTATTGCCGTAGGCAATGAAGCCATGGTCAAATGGGCTGCCGACTATTATGTCCAGCCCTACACTATTTTAAAATGGGTAAACCATCTGCAAGAGTTAAAGAAAAAAGGTGAATTGTCTAAAGATTTATGGATTACAAGTTCTGATAATTTTGCCTCTTGGGGAGGTGGTGATGCTGAGTACCATGTGGAAGATTTAAACAAACTCATCAAAGCTGTTGATTATATTTCTATGCACACTTACCCTATGCACGATACGCATTACCATCCTGTTTTTTGGGGTATAAATGAAGAGGAAAGTGGCAAATCAAAAGAAGCACAGATAGACTTGGCAATGGAGCGCTCTGTACGCTACGCCAAATCACAATACGAATCAGTCAAAAAATACATGCAAAGCCTTGAGGTAGAAAAACCCATTCATATTGGCGAAACAGGCTGGGCAAGCGCTGCCAACGAACTCTATGGAAATGAAGGCTCAAAAGCTACTGATGAGTACAAATCAGGACTTTTCTATAAAAAAATGAGAGAGTGGACAGATAAAGAAGGCATTGCTTGCTTCTATTTTGAGGCATTTGATGAGATATGGAAAGATGCCGCCAATCCTGGAGGCTCTGAAAATCACTTCGGGCTTTTTACTCTTGAGGGCAAAGCAAAATGGGCTATTTGGGATTTGGTGGATAAAGGTGTTTTCAAAAATCTAACAAGAGATGGAAATCCTATCCAAAAAACATACAATGGGGATTTTAAAAAACTCCTAAATGAGGTGGAAAGCCCACCAGTAAAAACCCCAGCCCCCTAACCCCCAAAGGGGGAACTTCTGTATTGCGAAGCTCCGGCTTCGCAACTTTGACTAAAAAAGTCATTCACAGATTGGGAATTAGGAGAAGTAAAAAACAAGGAAATCCCCCCTAACCCCGAAGGGAAAAGTTCTTTCTCCCTTCCCCAGTGGGAGGATCGGGGTGGGGTCAAACTCTCCCTTTGGGGGTTGGGGGGCTTCTAATAACTCATAACTAATTTAAAAATGAAATGCACAATGAAACTAAAAATTACAGCACTTGCAACATTAAACCTTCTGATGATGAACTGTCAATCTCCTCAACAACAAGAAAAAGAAAGCAAAGAAAACAAAAACTTGGCAGTAGAAATTTATGAAACTTCGGCAAAGGGCAATAAACTGACTAAAATTGAAGAACGCTCTGCCTCCGATAGTGCCATTAAAATTATTCTAAGGCCTGAAGAAAAATTCCAGAAAATTACAGGTTTTGGAGGGTCTTTTACGGAAAGTTCTGCCTATCTGCTCAACAAATTAGGCAAAGAAAACCGTGAAAAAATCTTACAAGCTTATTTTGGAGAAGAGGGTGCCAATTATTCGCTCACTCGCACACATATCAACTCTTGTGATTTCTCTTTGAGCAACTACTCTTATACACCTACCCCCGACGAAGAACTGAAAGACTTCAGCATCAAAGAGGATATGGATGACTTGATACCTATGATAAAAGATGCCCAAAAAATCTCAAAAGAGGGCTTTAAAATTGTTTCTTCGCCTTGGACTGCCCCACCTTGGATGAAAGACAACAACAATTGGGTAGGTGGAAAACTTCTCCCAAAATACAATGAAGCCTGGGCTTTGTTTTATGCCAAATACCTCAGCGAATACAAAAAGCAAGGCATTGATATCTGGGGGATTACCGTAATCAATGAACCACACGGAAACGGAAACAACTGGGAAAGCATGCTCTTCTCGCCCAAAGAAATGACTGACTTCGTGCAAGACTTCTTAGGCCCAAGACTAGAAAAAGAAGGCTATGAACATATCAAAATACTAGGCTATGATCAAAACCGAGCTGGGCTACAAGAGTGGGTAGATGAAATGTTTCGTGATGAAAAATCTTCCAAATATTTTGCTGGCACAGCCATCCACTGGTATGAAAGCACCTATGATTATTTTCCTGATGCCCTGCAATATGCCCACAAAAAAGCCCCTGAAAAACACCTCATCCAAACCGAGGCCTGTGTAGATGCCGAAGTACCCAAATGGCAAGACGATGACTGGTACTGGAGCAAAGAAGCCACCGACTGGGGCTGGGACTGGGCCGCAGAAGAAGAAAAATACCTACACCCCAAATATGTGCCTACTTACCGATATGCCCGAGACATCATTGGCTGCCTCAATAACCACGTAGATGGCTGGATAGACTGGAATATGGTGCTAGACACAAAAGGCGGACCCAACTGGTTCAAAAACTGGTGCGTGGCGCCCGTCATTGTCGACCCCGACAAAGACGAAGTGTATTTTACACCTTTGTATTATGTGATGGCACATTTCAGTAAATTTATTCGCCCTGATGCTGTGCGTATAGGTTTTGAAAATCCTGATAAAGATTTGATGGCTACTGCCGCCCAAAATCCTGACGGATCTATTGCCGTGGTGCTGCTCAATCAAAGCGAGAAAGTCCAAAATATTAGCCTACAACTTGGCGAAAAAAAGGTGAATTTCAGCATAGATGCCAAGGCAGTACAAACCCTAGTAATCAATCCTTAATGATACACATAATCTAAATTACCTAATGAAATATTGATATGGAAACAACTACAATGAGTGAAAATGGCAAAGTTCCCTTCGGGCAAAAAGTAGCTTTTGGTTTAGGAATGTTAGCGAACCAAATGTTCCCTGCTATCCTTGGGATATTTATGGTTGTCTTAATCCAAAATCTGGGCTTCCCAGGCTGGATGTTGGGCATTATTTATTTTTTACCAAGGGTTTTTGACTCACTCACTGACCCCATTATGGGCTTTATCTCCGACAATACCAAATCAAGATGGGGGCGTAGGCGGCAGTATGTTTTCATAGGAGCAATCATTATGGGGCTTGCCTTTATAGTGATGTGGCAGCTTTACAAAGAAGATGGCGTACAGTACAACTTCATGTATTTCTTGCTTTGGTCTTTTGTGTTTTATTTAGGGCTGACCATTTTCAGTGTCCCTTATGTGGCAATGGGCTACGAAATGAGCAACGATTTCCACGAGCGTACCAACATTATGGCAATTTCCCAATGGATAGGACAGTGGGCTTGGGTCATTGCACCTTGGTTTTGGGTAATTATGTATGACCCCACATGGTTTCCGACTGCCGAAGCAGCTACACGGCAACTGGCTTTTTGGGTGGGGATTACGTGTATGTTATTTGCGATGGTGCCTGCCATTTTTATCAAAAGCAAATCCACCCTCCATGAAGATTATTCTCCTTTAAATATCAGAACCATTGGAAGCAGCCTGAAAGAAATCTTAGCAGGTTTTAAAGAGGCTTTTCAATCAACCCCCTTCAGAAAACTCTGTATTGCTACTTTCTTTATTTTCAATGCTTTTAATACTGTTGCCGCTTTTTCTTTCTTTATTGTAGTGCATTATCTGTTCCGTGGAAATGCTGAAGAAGCAGGTATTTGGATACCTCTTTTTGGGAGTTTGGGCGCATTGGTAACTACTTTTGCAGTGATTCCAGTTGTAGCAAGAATGTCTAAGACAATGGGCAAGAAAAAAGCCTTTCTCGTATCCCAAGGCATTTCAATCATTGGCTATATCTTGCTGTGGTTCTTATTTATCCCAGGTAAGCCCTATATGTTTATTTTTGCTTTGCCTTTCTTTTCTTTTGGGATTGGTAGTTTATTTACCCTGATGATGTCTATGACCTCTGATGTGATAGATTTAGATGAACTCAACACAGGCAAGCGCAGAGAAGGTGTTTTTGGTGCGATTTATTGGTGGATGGTGAAGTTTGGGCTGGCCATTGCAGGGGCTTTGAGTGGGATTATCCTTGATGTAGTTGGATTCAATGCAGCCATTAGCCCACAGCCTGAGGCTACCCTCATTGGTTTGAGGGCCTTTTACTCAGGAGTGCCCATCATAGGCACACTGATTGCCATTGCGATTATGTGGAATTATAACCTAGATGAAGCACGTGCCAGAGAGATTAGTGCCGAATTAGAAAAGCGAAAAGCCAAGCCAACACCTACAGGTTCTTCATCTTATCGTACTAAGTTGGGCTTACTTACCAGCAATTACTTGGCTTTTGACAGTACCGTAACCACTGATTTTTCTCACAAAAGTGAAGAAGAAATCCAATCTATCTTTGCACAGTCTCTGGTAAGTCAAGTACACGGGCTTTGCTTTAGTCCTTACATGGAAAACCAAACCATTGGGGATATTCTCAGCGAGGCACAAATCCGACGAAGAATGAAAATCATTCAGCCTTACACCCAATGGGTGCGTTCATTTTCTTGCACCGAAGGCAATGAACACATCCCTAAAATAGCCCACGAACACGGACTAAAAACCATCGCAGGGGCTTGGATAAGCAATGACAGAGCAAACAACGAGCAAGAAATCAATAACTTGATAGCGCTTGCCAAAGCAGGACAGGTGGACATTGCGGCAGTAGGCAATGAAGTATTGCTCAGGGGAGAGCTCTCAAAAGATGAATTAATTGGCTACATCAAACGAGTCAAAGAAGCCCTGCCCAACATGCCTGTGGGCTGTGTAGATACTTATTATCAATTTAGCGAACACCCCGAACTGGTAGAAGCTTGTGATGTGATTCTGGCGAATTGCTATCCTTTCTGGGAAGGTTATGACATTAGAGAAGCCTCCGCTTATTTGCAAAAAATGTATGCCTTTGTAGAGCAAGCTGCCAAGAATAAAAAAATAATCATCACCGAAACGGGCTGGCCAAGCCAAGGTAATCCTAATAACCAAGCTGTACCTTCTAAACCCAACGTAATGAAGTACTTCATTGACCTTAATAACTGGAGTAAGAAGAAAAACATAGAAGTATTCTACTTCTCTTCTTTTGATGAGGCTTGGAAAGTACACCATGAGGGAGATGTAGGGCAACGCTGGGGTCTATGGGATAAATTCGAGAAGCCAAAATATACAGAAGAAAAAAAATCACTACTTAAATAAAGTCCCTTAACAGCCCCCACCCCCCGAACAGGGAGTCTTTGACTTCATCCCAATCCTCCCCTCATAGGAAGGGAGTCTAAAAAGTTCCCCCTTTGGGGGTAGGGGGCTGATTAATAACTAACAAATTAATTATTACTTATGTCATTTAGAAACGCAAAAGTGATGCACCTTACGGGAGTACATCACAAAGATTTAAGTGAAAAGGCGCTGGTCGACCTTTACAACGAAACACTCCAAGCGGGCATGCATGGCTTGTGTTTTAGCCCTTATGAAGAAGGGCAAAAACCTGGAGACCAGCTTTCTGAGGAACAGATTCAACGGAGGATGCAAGTTATCAAGCCTTACACAAAGTGGATACGCTCCTTTTCGTGTACGGATGGCAACGAGCTAATCCCCAAAATTGCTAAAGAACATGGCCTAAAAACACTGGTAGGGGCTTGGCTTGGTGATGACCCCGAAATCAACCAACGTGAAATAGAAGGACTGATTCGTATTGCAAACGAAGGGCTCGTAGATGTTGCAGCAGTGGGCAATGAAGTGATGTACCGCAAAGACCTCACCGAAGAGGAGCTGCTAGAGTTTATCTACAAAGTAAAAGAGGCCTTGCCTAGTGATATTCCCGTGGGCTATGTAGATGCTTACTATGAATTTGCCCACCGACCCAAAATCACAGAGGCTTGTGATGTCATTCTTTCCAACTGCTACCCCTTCTGGGAAGGCTGCCATTGTGAGTATTCTCTGCCATACATGAAAGACATGTATCACCAAGCACTGCATGCAGGCAATGGTAAGAAAGTAATCATCACCGAGACAGGCTGGCCTAGCCAAGGCACGAGCTTACAGGGAGCTGAACCTTCTGATGCCAATTTTATGAAATACTTCATCAATACCCAGCGATGGTCTAAGGAAGAAGGTATAGAAATCTTTTACTTCTCTTCTTTTGATGAATCTTGGAAAGTAGGTGCAGAAGGCGACGTAGGGGCTTATTGGGGTATTTGGGACAAAGAAGAAGACCTGAAATACTAAAAATTTTATTGATCTAGGCTTTACATACCTGATGGTTTTTCAAAAAATAAAATCAGGTATGTAAGGCAAGATTACGGCACTGCTAGTCGTAATTTATAATCCTGACTACAGAACCTAAGATTTTTAATCTGCCTAAGCAACATTTTTTAGAGTACTGAGTTTTGGAAACAACAATATTTATTGACCGTATTTAGAGATAATATGGACATAAATAGATAATTTCGCAGTTAATATTTCAAAACCAAAAATCATAAGAATGAAGAAGCTAGTTTTTTTAAGTACAATTATTTTGTGGGTCTTCGGTAGTGCTGTTCAGGTATCTGCCCAAGATGTGCGTCTGGGGGTAACTTTTGCTCCAACGATTTCTTTCAACCAAGCAAACTTTACGCCCAATGATGCAAGCAATGCAGCCAGTATAAAATCGGGTTCTGCTGGGATGCGTTTTATCTTTGGCTTGGTTTCAGATTTTAACATCAGTGATGATAAATACTACTTCAGCACAGGTTTGGTATATACTACTAAAAAAGCAAGCCTCACACAAGAAGGGCTAACAGATGAAATACACTACAATCTTCAGTACCTTCAAGTGCCAATTACCCTGAAGTTATTCACAAATGAGATTGTCCCCTCAGGTAGATTGTTCTTTCAGCTAGGTGGAGGCTTAGAAGTAAAGATTTCTGAAAAAAATAAAACAGAAAATAACACATCCAATGCAGACCCCATTGATTTCCAAGTGGTAGATGTGCCCCTAATCTTGGCAACAGGGATGGAGTTTGACTTAGGTGAAAACATCCTCTATGGCTCAATAGGATACCAAAGAGGTCTGGTAAATTCAGCAAAAAAAATAGATGCAGGCGACCTCATCATCCGCAATCAATTATTGACTTTTAATGTAGGTTTCTTTTTTTAGACCCCTACAAAATCTTATTCCAAAAAGCCTCAAAATATACTTTGAGGCTTTTTTTATGCCTTCTCAAAAGACAAAAAGGGGCTTTGTGAGTTAAATGAATAGCAAAAGTATTTTTCACAAAAAACATAACTATCTAAAATTATGAACAAAGTATGGTTTATCACAGGTTGCTCTACAGGTTTTGGGCGTGAGCTCGCCAAAGTAGCTGCCCAAAAAGGAGATTTTGTAGTGGCTACTCTCCGAAAAGAAGCTCAAATAGAAGAAATAGAGGCTCTAAATCCAGATAAAATCAAGGGAATTTTATTAGATGTAACCCACCAAGCACAAATCGAGGCTGGAGTAGCCAAAGCCATAGAGGTCTTTGGGCGCATAGATGTGCTGGTCAATAATGCAGGCTATGGCTCTATCGGTGCCATAGAAGAAGTACCCGAAGAAGAAGTAAGAAGGCAGTTTGATGTCAATGTATTCGGTGCAATCGCTATGATTAGAGAAGTAATGCCACACATGCGCAAGCAAAAAAGCGGACATATTCTTAACATTACTTCCATTGCGGGCATTCAGGGCTTCCCTGGAGTCGGGATTTACAATGGCTCTAAATTCGCCCTAGAAGGCATTGGTGAGGCACTTGCCGCCGAGGTAAAGCACTTAGGAATCTATGTTACCAATGTAGAGCCTGGTCCATTCCGTACTGATTGGGCTGGCCGCTCGGCTACTTTTATCAAGGCAGGCATAGAAGATTACAAAGAATCAGCCCATAAAAACTTGGCTTCTATTGAAGGAAACAGCGGTAAGCAAATCGGAGACCCTGTGCGTGCAGTAGAGGCAATGTATGCCCTCACAGAGCTAGAGAATCCTCCCGTACATCTTCCCCTCGGTGCACCTGCTTACCACAGAGTACGTACCAAAGCCACTACTTTCTTGAAAGAAGTAGATGAATTTGAGCACATAGGTTTGCCCACAGACTATACAGAAGATGAACTGGCAAAAATGGGCTAGAGAGTTTGTTCTAATCATCTTGACCTACCAGCACAAACTGGTCAGCGGGAAGTTCCTACTGACCAGTTTTTTATGGCTTTATGCATTGATTTAGAACTATTTTAGGGCCAGTACTAAAATAATGCTTCAACTTTACAACCACTTTAATCCAACTGCGTAATACATCCATTATGAAAAAAGTAGATAGCATTTTAGAAGCTTCCTTGATGACAATGATATACTGTTTGGCATTGCTATCAGTAGTCAGTCATCACTTTAGTGCTGGTTCTACTTCTTCAGATTACTCCTCAGAAGTACACCCAAGTTATGTTTCTGCTGACGCCATTGATTTATTTTTTCATGCCGCACAGGTTGAAATCTCGTCAAGTGTGGTCAATAGCAATGTAATTCCTAATTTCAAAAATCAATTTCAAGGCTTTTCTGCCATCTTACTGCATCAAGAGATTATCTTTGGAAGTGCTTTTCATCAGTACCACAGCACATTCACTAATCTTTTGATTAGGTTTAGAAAGGCCAACCTCATTTTCCCCTTTCATGATTTCTGGTAGCTCATTTTAAAATTGCTTACTCAAAGTGAAGCAATTCAATTGATTTTTTTGTGGGTTTTGTCTTTTGGCAAAGCCTAAAACACTTTTTATGTATCAAGAATCAATAAATAATTTTAAAATGAACTTAGAAAACATCCTTCTTAATACCATTTTGGTAGTCCTTTGTATTATCCCCTTTATTTTAATGGGTAGATTTCAGCAAAGACGTAAAAATCAACTTCTAAAATCTTTAGAGGCCTTGGCTTCGGAGCAAAATGCACACATTACACAAAAAGAATTTTGTGGGAATATTGTGATTGGTCTTGATGAAAACAAAAACCTATTGTTTTTCTTTAAGCAAAATAACGCTGATAATAGCCAAATAGCAAAACAAGTCATAGACCTCTCAAAAGTAAGTAATTGTAGAATCATCAATACAAGTAAATCTGTCAAAACCAAAGAAGGGAATAATACAACCATAGAAAAACTTGAGCTGGATTTCTCTTACACTGCGGATAATGAGCCCAACACAATTTTAGAATTTTATGATAAAGAAGAGAAATGGCAACTGAGCGGCGAAGTGCAGCTCATAGAAAAGTGGGAAAAACTCTTAAAGCCAAGAATCAAAGCATTGGTATAGGTCAAAATTTAAATTGACTTGGTAGTTTGAAGTATTCAACTGGTCAGAGGGAACCTTCCCGTCTGACCAGTTTTTTATAGCTTCACCAAACCCTCGTGCAGGATTACTGGCTTGTGTTGTGAATAAAAAACATGAAGCAATGCTTTATTGTACTCTAAATTTTAGGCGATTTTGCTTGAGTTCGATATTAAATTACCAAAGATTTTATTACTGTCAAATATATTTTTTGAGATGGCTTTTTCGTTCTTTTCTTATATTTTATTTACACACATCTTTAAAAAAATATCCAAATGAGAACTCTTATTCTAATTTTCTTACTTTTAATTCCTAGTATTTCCCACAGCCAAAGCATCAAAAAATTTTATGATTCTTTTCAGCATGAGAGGCGTAAATCTTGCCAAAATACCAAGACAAATCAGGTACTCATCGATGATAAGAATGCTTTTATCCAGATTCAAAACCCTGAGATGCCCGGCGATGTGATTCGTTTTAAATGCTTCACAGCACAAGACCAAAGCAAAGTTTTTGGATTTCAGTACGATGATTCGCAGCCAGGGATAGGTTTGGAAATAACCAGAACAGAGTTTTATGTGCTTAGGGACAAAAAATGGCAGGAAGTTACCTATGAAGTATATCCTACACTTGGGTTTAAGAGTTTTTGGGGCGAGCAGGCATTGCCCAATCAGCAATCACAACAGTTAAACATTGACTTGGTATTGCCCCGAGAAGGTACGACCATTATGGTAGAAAGCTCACCCGCAGTCGCTGTACAGTTTCCGTATAATATTCTGCCCAATGGCTATGAAGAAGTGATTCAAAAAAGAAAATACAAAACCATCGAGCTCAACTGGAATAGCAAAGCAGGTGAATTTGAAATTGGAAGAAAATTCTAGTTTTTATATTGGAGACTGAGTAAAAGTCTTGCATCTAAAATTTGTTTTGAAGACGAATATCTTTTTGGAATGGAAAATTGAAAATTGAGACTGGAAAATGAGTGAAATATCCGTGCAAGTAGTTGTTCCTACAATTTTCAATTCTCCATTTACTTATTTCCTGTAATTTTCCATTTTCAATTCTCCATCTTGGCTAGACAGACTATAAAGATTGCCAAACAACCAGTTTTCACCTAAAAAAACATCCTTACTATTTGGAATAATTCTAAATAAACAGTATCTTGGCTTCTGACTCATCACTAATCATCTATTAAAATGCCACATACATTACAATCTGCACATTTTACAGAAGTATTCAGAACCGAAAAAGGGGCAGTGTATCAATCAGACCGTGAGCGATGCCTCTGGCTTGAGTTTCGGGGGCAAAAGGAAGCCTATAAAATCAAAGATTTCAAAAAATTAAAACAACAAATAGACAAAATCAACCTTGCCGAAATGGCCTCCAATGCAGGCATTGCCTTTGATTTGGAGATTATCTATCCCCCTGCGCAAGAGCATTGCTGGGTGCTGAACCTCTGCGAAATCGTCCATATTAAAGCTTTGCTAGAAGGTGCTTGGGCAATGCTAGAGCTCAATAGCATCTTAAATGAAAGACTTTACCCCCTGTCAGTTTAAGTAAGAGATTGCTTATTAAGGCATTGATAATGCGTGTTTTAGTGAAAGTAAACAGTCATTTTCTCTTGAAGCTACTTTTGAATAAGCAAGACTTGTCTTTTTTTAGACTAATTCTATATTTAAACTAAGCTAGAACCAAACCAAGCAGTATTTTGTAATTTTATAGTAATCAAACTTTTAATCATTAAATAAAAAAATGAAAGACCTCGTAAGACTTAAAACATCTCTCAGTGAAGAGATTGAAAATATCCTCAATGAACAAGTAAAAATAGAAGGTGTATCTTCTTCTAAATACCTCGCCATGGCATCTTGGTGTGGGGAGCATGGCTTCGAGAATAGCGAAGCATTTTTTATGAATCAATCAGAGGAAGAACGCAAGCATATGCTCAAAATATTCAAATACATAGCTGATGTAGGCGGCAAACCCTTCTCACCTGAAGTAAGTAACCTAAACCACGAGTTTGGCTCACTCCGTGAAGTATTTGAGACTGCCCTGGAGCAAGAAATCGGTGTAACCCGTGCCATTCACCGCATTGTAGAGGCTTGCCGTAAAGCCAATGATTATACTACTGAGCAGTTTATGCAGTGGTTTATCCAAGAGCAAATAGAAGAAGAATACATCGCACGCCGTATTGTAGAGCTTTTTGATGTGATTGGTGAAGACACTCCTGGCGGATTGTATATGATAGACAATGCCATTACGAAGGTAACCTATGCTGGAGGGGTAGCCGCAGAAAGTGCTGCTTAGCCAGTCTGATGGCTTAAAAGTGCGGAAAGCTTGCGGACAGTGTTCGGAAAGATTTTCTTGGCATTTTTCAAATAAAAAATCCTTGATAACCATCATAGGTTATCAAGGATTTTTTTTGTCTTCTGTTGAGTTTTGTTTGTTTATAATTTATAAAAAATCCATTTTCCCAATTCTTTAAAACTGGGTTTTTTACCATTCATCAATATACCAATGCGGTATATGCGGGCTGCCACCCAAGTAGTCAGGATAAAACCTCCTATCAAAGCAATCATAGACAGGACCAACTCCCACACAGCCACACCACCAAAGGGCAAGCGTGCCATCATCACGACAGGAGATGTAAAAGGAATGATGGAAGCCCATACAGCCGCCACACCGTCAGGGTCTTTAATCACCGAAAACTGTGCAATCATAAACCCAATGATAAGCGGAATAGAAATAGGCAACTGAAACTGCTGCGTGTCGGCTTCATTATCTACAGCAGAGGCTACGGCCGCAAACAAAGCACTGTAGAGCATATAGCCCCCCACAAAATAAAACAAGAAGGCTCCTATCACCAGTGGCAGGTTAATGGTGCCCAGGGCGGAGAATATCTTAGTGATGCCTTTTTGGGTATTTGCTGCTTTTTGGGCATCTTTATCTTCTGCCCCTTTTTTATCTATCACAGAGCTATCTTCTGCCACGAGTTCGGTTTGTTGGGCTTTGGCTTGTTCTTCGGCTACTTTGTCTAAATCAAGGAATGCCGATGCTCCCATCACGAGTAGGTAAGTCAATACAATCCAGAGTACAAACTGCGTAACACCGACCAGCCCTACACCCAGTATTTTGCCCATCATGAGCTGAAAAGGTTTTACAGAAGAGATAATTACTTCTATGATTCGGCTTGATTTTTCTTCTATTACTCCACGCATCACCTGTGAGCCATAGAGAAAGACCGCCATATAAATGGCAAACATCGCCAAAAAGCCTACCATTGTGGCAGCTCCTGAGCTGCTTTCTTCTCCGCTGAGGGTCTCTGTGCCGAGGTTTACATTGGTCTTGATATTTGCCAGCACATCCTTGTCTATGCCTGAGCGGGTTAGTTTGAGGTCTTCTATGCTGCTTTCTACTTCTTCTCTTACATCTCGCTCTATGTCTATGCTGATGCTTTTTTTGGAAAAAATCTTAATACCCTCTGTATTTTCTACACTATTTTTAGGGATATAAAGCAAGGCATAACTTTTACTTTTTTCTAGGGAGGCCTTGCCATCGGCGAGTTTGCTATGCTTAGACTTGATGAAAGTCAGTTGATTTTGATTTTTGAGCATAGGGGCGATTTCTCCACTTTCGTCTATGACTTCTACTATTTTTTCAGATTGAAAGCTAGTAGAGAGTAATACAGGCACTATAAACAAGGCTGCCATCAAGATAGGGGTCAGCAAAGTCATAATCAGAAAGGTGCGTTTGCGGACACGCACTAAATATTCACGCTTGAGGATTAATAGTATTTTATCCATGATTTTTTGATTCAATGTTCTTTTAAAGCCAATATTAGATTTCTATGTCTGTGTCTAAGGGAGTCTTTTTGAGTGATTCGGCAGGGTTTTTTCCAGTTACGAGGGTGATGAATATATCATTCATACTGGGCATTCGCTCTTGGAAGGCCGAGATTTCTACCTGAGGCATCAGTTCTTGCAGTAGTTGATTGGGGCTTAGCCCTTCTGCTGCTTTGAGGTTGGCTTGGTAGTAGTTGTCATCTAGTTTTTCTTGTGCCAAGATGGTATAAGCATTGGAAGTATTCAGGTGTCCTCTGTATTCTAGGCGGAAGATATTGCTTTTAAATTGCTCTTTTACTTGTTGTTTAGGGCCGTCTAAGATTTTTTCAGACTTATTAATCAGTGCAATGTGGTCACAGAGTTCTTCTACAGATTCCATTCTGTGCGTAGAAAAAATAATGGTGCTTCCTTTTCGGCGCAGCTCTAAGATTTCATCTTTGATAAGGTTGGCATTCACAGGGTCAAAACCTGAGAAAGGCTCATCTAAAATAATTAATTTAGGCTCGTGCAAAACGGTGGCGACGAACTGAATTTTTTGCTGCATTCCTTTGGAGAGATCTTCTATGTTTTTATCCCACCAAGTCTTGATATCAAACTTCACAAACCATTCTTTGAGGCGGTGCATGGCTTCACTTTTGCTGAGCCCTTTGAGCTGTGAGAGGTACAAAAGCTGCTCGCCTACTTTCATTTTCTTGTAAAGTCCTCTTTCTTCGGGTAGGTAGCCAATCTGGGCAATGTGCTCAGGTGAGAGAGGCTTTCCATCAAAGAGTATTTCCCCTTCATCTTTGCTGATAATCTGTGTGATGATTCGGATAAGGCTTGTTTTGCCTGCCCCATTGGGCCCGAGAAGCCCGAAAATGGTTTTTTCGGGGATACTCAAGCTTACATTTTTGAGAGCTTGGTGCGTGGCATAGTTTTTAGAAATATTTTTAACAACTAATATATCACTCATGATTTTTAAGGATGTTTTGGATGATGAGTAGAAGGTTTCAGAGATTTATTACAATTTCAGGAGGTAAAACTAATAATTCATTTCAAATTATAGTCATCATTTCCAAAGTATTCTATGTGAGGGGCTACTTACTGGCTATTCTGCCACCAAAATAGCCCTTGTCAATCCACAAAATCACAAAATCTTACATCATTTTTTGATAAATCATTTTGAGAGGACATAGGATACTATTTTTATTACAACAAATTTTATAAATTTGACATTAATAATTCTTTATAAATCACTAAAGACAGTAGATACACTCTCATTAGGCACATAGACAAGGAGTTTAAATAGTTTTTTCATTCACCAAAAAAATCAAATGATGCTAAAATTAATTTATCGTAGCTTGATAGTGTTCAGCTATCTGCTTTATTTTGCACCTGTTCACTTGCAGGCACAGGATGCACTTTGGCAGCCCGTAGGCAGTGTAGAATCCAAAAATCTAGGAAAATCACAGATTGACACGAAAGCAGGAAATTTACAAAAGATAGACTTAGCATCACTCAAAGCATCTCTTCAGGGTATCCCCTCTGGAAAAGCATTTGAGGCAAAATATACCAATACGCTCATTCAACTCCCGATGCCCAATGGTGAACTAATGCCCTTTAGAGTGATTGAATCTTCCATTTTATCCCCTGAGCTTGCCAAGAAGCTGCCCCAAGTCCGTACTTATGCAGGGGAGGCTCTCCATGATGCCCGCATCCATGCACGCATGGACATTACGCAGCATGGCTTTCACGCCATTATCTTCAGACCCGAAGGCACAGTCTATATAGACCCCTACCAAAAAGGAAATACTACGCACTACCTTGTCTATTGGAAAAAAGATTTTGTCAGTAGCCAAAAGAATACCCTGAATGAGGGCTGCCAAGTAGAGAACAAAAACCAAAAAAACCATCATCAAGAAGAAAGCAATGCTACAAACGCACAAGTGAAAAGTGGGATAGCTGCCCGCCCCTCTGGCACAGAACTGCGCACTTACAGACTTGCCGTAGCCGCCACTGGAGAGTACACACAGTTTCACAATGATGGCAATGCAAGCAATGGCACGGCCGTGGAAGATGCGCAGGCAGCAATCATCACTACTTTTAACAGAGTTACAGGGATTTATGAAAAAGAAGTCGCTGTTTCGTTTATCTTAGTGGATAACTCCTCAATAGTATTTGAAGATGGACCTACTGACCCTTTCAGCAACAACAATGCAGGCATGCTGATTAATCAAAGCCAAGATGTCATAGACAGCAATATTGGGTTTAATAATTACGACATAGGGCATACCGTCAGCACTGGAGGCGGTGGTTTGGCTGGGCTAGGGGTGGTTTGTACTAGTAGCAAGGCTAGAGGAATTACAGGCTCAGGGCAGCCCATCGGAGACCCCTATGATGTGGATTATGTAGCCCACGAAGTGGGGCATCAGTTTGGAGGGCCTCATACTTTTAATGGGAATACTGGTGCTTGTGTCGGAGGAAATCGCTCAGGAGACTCCGCGTATGAGCCTGGCAGTGGCACCACGATTATGGCATATGCAGGCATTTGTAACCCTCAAAATATCCAGAACAACAGCGATGATTATTTTCACACACAAAGTTTTGATGCCATTCTCAATCATACCCTAAATGGTGCGGGTAATAACTGCCCTGCTACCAACAACACGGGCAACACTCCCCCTGTGGTGAGTGTGCCAGCAAGTGGCTTTACGATTCCGATTAATACACCTTTTGCACTCACGGGTTCGGCAAGTGATGCCGATGGGGATGCGATCAGCTATGCCTGGGAGCAGTTTGATTTAGGCCCGACAGGTGCACCTGATAGCCCAAGTGGCAATGCACCTATTTTTCGTTCTTTTCGTGCTGTGGAGAGCCCCACACGTACCTTTCCACGCTTAGAAGACATCATCAACAATGCCCAGACTATAGGGGAGATTTTGCCAAGTTATACAAGAAATCTTCATTTTAGACTCACAGCCAGGGATAATCAAGCCGTTGGAGGGGTAAATTATGCCTCTATGAGCTTCAATGTAAGCAATACTGCGGGCCCTTTTTTGGTAACTGCTCCCAACACAGCCCTCACTTGGGAAGCAGGAAGCAGCCAAAAGATTACTTGGGAGGTAGCCAATACTGACAAAGCCCCCGTGAACTGCCAAAAGGTCAATATTTTACTTTCTTTGGATGGTGGCTTTACCTACCCGATTACGCTGGCAAGTGATGTAGCAAACAGTGGTGCACATTGGATAGCAGTCCCGAACCAAGCTACCAGCCAAGCACGCATCAAGATAGAAGCAGCCGACAATGTGTTTTTTGATATTTCTAACCAAAATTTTACCATCAATGCAGCTTCTGCACCTACATTTACACTGGTGGCAAACCCTGCAAGGGCATTGTCTTGTGCCCCTGCAGGTGTAAGCTATGAGATTTTTATAGGAAGTATTCTAGGTTTTGCAGATGCCGTTACGCTTTCTACTGATAATCTTCCAAGTGCTTTGAATGCCAGTTTTGCGCAGAATCCTCTTGTACCCGAAGGCAGCACTACACTGACACTCAGCAATACGGCGGCACTCAGCACAGGCAATTATTCTTTCAGTATCGTGGCTGTATCGGGTGCTACCACAAGGAGTATTTTGGTCAATCTTGTGCTGGTCAATGGAAACCCAGAGGTGGCAGTACTACATACCCCTGCCAATACTGCTGTAGATGTATCAATAAATACACTCTTTAATTGGACGGATGCTGAGGGCAGTGCTTCATATTTGTTAGAAGTGGCTACAGATGTTAATTTCACGAATATTGTTCTTCAAGAAATTATCTTCAGTAGTAGTTTTGAACCCAATACTCCCTTAGCATCTAACACAATGTACTACTGGAGAGTCCGTACTAATAACCCATGTGGAGGTTTTAGTCAGAGTGAGGTAGCAAGTTTTACCACTTTTAATTCTACTTGTATTACTTATACAGGCACTGACCTACCGATTGCTATTTCTGATGGTTCACCCAATACAATTAATTCTATTATCAATATCACAGATAATTTTCAGATTATAGACGTAAACTTGATAAATATCTCGGGTACGCATACTTGGATTAGTGACCTTACTTTTACCTTGATAAGCCCAAGTGGCACAGAGGTTATCTTGATGGCACAGCCTTGTGAAGACGAAGAAAACTTCAACATCGGTTTTGATGATGAGGCATTGAGCGCAGATTATCCTTGCCCTCCCGTTGATGGAAATACTTACAAAGCTTTTGAAAATTTAGCTGTATTCATAGGTGAAAACAGTGCGGGTAACTGGACGCTCAGAGTCAGTGATGGATTAAATTTTGACGGGGGCAGTCTAGATAGCTGGACACTGGAGCTCTGTAGTGCAGAAGATGGCAACACAGCTCCCCTCATCACCCAAAACCAAAGACTCCTCCGCTCTCCTGGTGCGGAAAGTTACACTCTAAGCAATACACAACTACAAGCCACAGATGCCGAAGATGAGGATGGTAGCCTTATATATGTCATAGAGCAAACACCTATTCGGGGTAGCCTCAAACGAAATAATCAGACACTAGAAGTAGGAAGTGTATTCACACAATCAGAGCTAAACAATGCCCAGATTAGCTATCACCCCAATACTACAAATGCTTCTCAGAATGATAGTTTTAGATTTAGGGTGCGTGATAGCGGCAATCTTAGCACAGCATCTAATACTTTTAATATTTCACTTGACTACCCTCCCGTACTGATTATCAATGAGCCACTGATAGATATTCCTGTGCGAAATAGATACCTCATTACGCAAGCTCTCCTTAAGGCAAGTGATGCAGAAGACAATAGTAATTTACTCAATTATGTCATTACACAAGTACCACAGCAGGGCATACTGAGCGTACAGAGTTTTGAGGTGTTTCAAGGAAATGCTTTTTCTCAGAATAGCATCAATAGTGCTGCCGTAGCTTATGTGCCTAATTTATCAGAAAATAGCACGCAGGATAGTTTTAAGTTTAGGCTCAGAGATTCGGCAGGAAATGAGACCGAAGAGTTTACTTTTATCATCAATATTGATATTGTCAATAACCTGAGTAGCAATCTTTTGCAAGCAGGTACACAGGTATCTCCTAACCCAAGTGAAGGTGTTTTTAAGGTAGATTTAGATTTCCCTTACCAAGGCAATATCAGTCTGGATGTTCTCTCTGTAGAAGGCAAGCTATTGAAAGAACTAAGCATTGAGAAGACGACCATCAGCACAGCAATTAGTCTTGATTTGAGTTATTTGGCAGCAGGGGTTTATTTTCTAAGAATCCGAAGCAGTGAAGCAATCAGCACCAAACGCCTGATGAAAAAATAACCACTCCATCTTATTTGCTTACTCATCTAAAATTCACAAAATAAAAAAACCGAGGGCTTTCTATAACAATAGGAAGCCCTCGGTAATTATTTAAAACAAGGATGAGTATTGTTTACTTCTCTAAGTGAATTTCTACTCTTCTGTTTTGAGCACGACCTTCAGCAGTAGCATTAGAAGCAATAGGCTTCTCGATACCATATCCAATACTTTCAAGTCTGCTTGCAGCGATGCCCTTGTCTGTAAAATACTTTTTAACAGCATCTGCTCTTTGTTGAGAAAGTGTTTTGTTAGCAGCTGCATTTCCTACATTGTCAGTATATCCCTCAATCGTGAATTTAGAGTTAGGGTACTGGTTCATAAGTTCCACTACTTTATTAAGTGCTGTGATTGATTCTTTTCTGATGACTGATTTGCCTGTCTCAAATTGGATTTGTTTTGCATCCATTTCAAGTTCTTTTTCTATTTCCTCTTTCGGGATAGGACATCCGTTATTGTCTTTGGGTCCTGCTTCTGTGGGGCATTTGTCATCCTTGTCTGCTATGCCATCACCATCTGTATCGGGGCAGCCCATAAGAGATGGAAGGCCAGCTTCATCAGGGCATTGGTCATTTTTATCTGCCACACCATCACCATCACGGTCAGGGCATCCTTTAAGGTCTTTTGAGCCTGCTTCTGTGGGGCAGTCATCATCTTTGTCTGCTATGCCATCACCATCAGTATCAGGGCAGCCATTGAGTTCTTTTAAACCTGCTACTTCTGGGCATTGGTCATTTTTATCTGCTACGCCATCACCATCTGTATCGGGGCATCCTTTAAATTCAGCCAAACCTGCCTCATTGGGGCATTCGTCTTCATTGTCTGGGATTCCGTCAGCATCAGTATCAGGGCAACCGTTAAATTCTTTAAGTCCTGCCTTGGTTGGGCATGCGTCTTTGTCATCACTGATTCCATCACCATCTGTGTCATTTCCTTTTCCTATTCTGAATCTAAGCCCTACGGTATGGTGCATATAGTTATCGATTTCATCTGTGAAAAGGTTGTTGTAGTTACTTTCTACAAAGAAAGCCATTTCAGGGAAAGCCCAGAAATTAAAGCCTAGACCTCCATTGATTTTGCCATAAAAATCGCGTGATTCGTGGAAACCTGCTCCGATAAAGATATAAGGCTCAAACCAAGAGTTTTCGGGGAGGATGTATCCATTGGCAAACTTATATTCTAGGTCTGCACTAAGATCTAAGATATTTTGGATATCACTGTTTGTGTTTGCTAATGGGAGGTTATCTCCTGGGGTGGCAAAGCCTGATAGCCTTACATTGAATGATGGGCTAATGTGGCGGATACCAGCGAAGTTAAATCCTGCTGACATTTTAGAGAGGTTAAATCCTTCTCCATTGGGTGTACCAAAGTCATAAGCTGTTCCGCCTACCCTAACACCCCACTTGTAATACTGATTTTGGGCAGAGAGTATCTGACCTTGTAGCAGAATCCCCATAAAAATGATTGTGATGAATATTAATTTCTTCATACGTTTGATTTTAAATTAAAAAATAATAGATTAATTTTAGTACTTTTTTACAAAAATAGAAATAATTGCTGAACTGGCATCAACTATTTTTATTTTTAAGAAGACTTTAATGGGTGATAAAGTCACATCATTTTTATTTTTATTTAGAATCTCAGCCCTATGATAAGGATATCATCCATTTGTTTGTAGGTACTTTTCCAATCTAAGAAGACCTGCTGGAGGGTATTTTTTTGCTCGTCTAGGTTTTGGTCTTGTATTTCAAGGAGTAGTTTTTTGAATCTTTTGGTTGTAAATTTTCGGTTTTCTGGCCCTCCGAATTGGTCGGGGTATCCATCTGAATAGATGTAAAGTGTATCTCCTTCTTGTAGTTTGAGGTCATGTTTGGTAAATATTTTTGCTTTTTTGTATTTAAAATTTCCTCCGATGGGGAAGGCATTTCCTTTAAACTCGATGAGTTCACCATTTCGGATAAGGATGAGGGGCCTGTATGCTCCTGCATAGCTAAGGGTTTTTTCGTAGATATTGAGTGAGCAAAGTGCTACATCCATTCCGTCTCTGCTTTGGGAGTTTTCTTCTTTTTGTTTGAGTACTTCGGCTACTTCTTGGTCAAGCTTGTTGAGGATAACATCGGGCTGCGTGATGCCCTGCTCTATGACGATTTGGTTGAGGTTAGAATATCCGATGATAGACATAAAAGCCCCTGGCACGCCATGCCCTGTGCAATCTACGGCAGCGATGAGTGCGTGTTCGTTTTTTTCGGCAAACCAATAAAAATCCCCGCTTACGATGTCTTTTGGTACATACATCACAAAGTGCTGCAAGAATCCCTTCCCGATAAGTTTTTCGCTTGGGAGGATAGCTTCTTGGATTCTTTGGGCGTATTCTATGCTTGAGGTAATGTCTTTATTTTTCTTTTCGAGCTCAGTTACGAGGCTTGCAATTCGGTTTGCCTCTTCGAGCTGTTGTTCTGTTTTTTTCTTTTCAGTAATATCCCTAATGGATAAGACCCGCATTTCTTCACCTTCATAGCTTACTTCTCTTGCTTGTATTTCTATGGGGAAGGTATCAGTATTTTTTTTCATGGCGAGTGTTTCGTGCATTCGTCCATCTTCTAAGATTCTTTTTTCTTCTATCTCAAATCTGTATTGAGGTGCGATGAGCTGTATATAGTTTTGCTGTATGAGTTCTTGTGTGTTTTCATAGCCCATCATTTTGAGCAAGACAGAGTTGGTATCTTTGATGAGCGAGCCATTGAGGAAGAGCAGGCCTTCTTGTGTTACTTCGGAGAGTTTTCTGAATCTTTCTTCATTGTCTCTAATTTTTCGGAGGCTTTGCCTGAGCTGTTTTTGAGCCATTTGAGAGTCGGCAAAGAGCTGGTTAATTCGTTTTTGGTCTTGTAGTGCATTGAGGTGAGCGGCTATGTTGGTCGCCATTTTTTCTAGGAGCTGGAGGTGTCTTGGCTCAAAGGCACTGGTATTGCTGATTTCTAATACTCCTGCAAGTTGGTCATTGTAGATAAGCGGCAGCACATAGAGTGCTGCGGGGCTTAGGGTCTGTGTAGCAGTCTGTGTTTGGTAAGCCTGAGCCTGCCCGTTGAGGCGTGTGAGCAAGATAGCTTTTCGGCTTTTGGCGGCTTGCCCCACAAACTGGTCTCCTAGTTCTATTTCCATTCGGGCGGAGTCATAGATATTTTCGAGGGCATATCCTCCTGTGAGCATGAGCGTGTTTTTGTCGGGGTCATAGGCATAGAGTACACCTTGGTATGCTTTGATGTATGGGATGAGTTCGTTGAGTAGTTTTTCTGACCAAGAGAAGAGGGTTTGATTATTTCTCCACCTCATAATGTCTGTAAAATCATTGAGAGATTTGTCTAAGTATCTGGCAGATTCTAGCTCTTGGTTTGCTTTGATGAGTGTATCTGTTTTTTCTAATTTTTTATTTTTTTCTATCAGTTCTTGGTTAGAGGTGATAAGTTCTTCTTTGATATGTAATAATTTTTGGTGGCTTTCTTTGAGTGCTTCGGCATCGAGTCTTTCTTTTTCTTTGATGGCTATGAGTTCTTCATTGGCTTCTACGATTTCTTGGTTTTTGGTTTGTGCTATTTGGTGGGCTTCTTCTAGGTTTTGGAGGTAGAGTTTGATTTTGCTGACGATTTGGGGGAAGAGGACAAAGGCTTCTATGGCAAGTATGAAGAAAGCAAGCCCTAGTACAAGGCTTTGGTATAGTTTGATTCTTTTGATATAGTCTTGGGCTTCTTGGTCATAGAGTTTGGCTACTTGGCTCAGTTTGAGCGTCAGGACTTGCTCTCTGAAGAGGAGTTTTTGGGTATTGAGTACGATGCTATTTTGTAGCCCTAGCTCTTGTGATGGGTTTATCTCAGGGGTTTCTTTAAGTCTGATGAGTGCTTTGCTTGCGTCTATGATTTGTTTAAATGAGTAAGTGTGATTGCTCTGGATGAGTGAATCGATGAGTTTATTTTCTACACCATTTTCTTTGAGTGCTTGGTGATTTTGGAGCAGTGCTTCCTCATTTTTTATAAATTTTTTGACGGTATTGTTTAGTTCTTTGACATACTCTTGGCATCTACCTTCTGTGCTACAGTATCTGAGCATGAGTGTTTGCTTGGCTATTTCTTGGCTCAGTGTGTTTTGTTTTCCTATGGTATTGATTTGGCTTACAAAGTTTGCCTGCTTGTCAAGGGTAGCAATCAGGAGGTGATAGCTGGCATAGAACAGTATAGCAGTGATGACCAATACGAGCCAGTATCTGTACTGAAACTGTATGGCAGTAATTTTTGATTTTTGCTTGATGATAGATAAATTGAAGTATTTTGACATGGTTTGGTGCTAGATTAGATGCGGTGCTATGTGGTCATTTTTTTTAGGGTTTACTGAGTTATCAGGGTTTTATTTTTCCCGTTGATGTGTGTGGGCATCAGTGAGATAATTCCGATAATTTTTTGAATATCTTTTTTTTCATCTAGCACAGGGATATAGCTTTCGTGTAGGGCAAGTGATGTTTGGTCTTTGGCATTTTTGATGAAGCTCCCCTCTACCATTTGTTTTTTGTGGAGTATTTTCCAGAAGCCTTTGTCATATTCTTGTTCATTTTCAGTTTTTTGAAGGAGTATTTTATGGTGTTTTCCGAGGAGGTCTTGCTTGTTGTATTTTACCCAGCCTAAGAATTTATCATTGGCATAAGTAATTTTACCTTCGGGGTCTAGTTCTATAATTCCTTTAAACTGGGTGATGGCATTGAGCTGTGCTTCTAGTTTTTGTGTATTTTGTTTGAGGTTGGTCTGTGTTTTTTCTAGGTCTATGAGATAATCTTTGATTTGTTCTTCTTGCTTTACCTCATTGCTGATGTCAGTGGCGAGTTGGAGTATTTTGCTGATGTTTCCGTTTTTGTCAGTTACGGGGTAGTAGCTTCCTCTGAGCCAGATTGCTTCTCCTGATTTGGCTTTGAATTGAAACTCTCCGTCTATGAATTCATTTTGGTGCAGTCTTTCCCAGAGGAGTCTATAAGATTTAGAGTTTGCCACTTTGGTGTCCACGAGTGCTTTGTGTTCTTGTCCTAAGAGCTCTTCGGAGGTGTACTGCGTGATTTTTTTAAATTTGTCATTGGCATATTTCACGAATCCATGGGCATCATACTCCACCATGGCTGTGGAGAGGTTAATGGCATTGAGTTGGGCTTGTAAGGCGGCGGCTTTTTCTTGTACTTCGGTTTGTAGTTCTTTCATTATGTCAAGGTTACGCCTCATCATTTCTTCTTTTTCGGCAAGCACATTGAGTTGGTCTTTAATTTTCTTTTCTTGCTCTATTTCGGTGCTGATATCATATGCCAGCACACGGATTCTCTGTTCGTTTCCTTCTTCTAGGGAGTAGTGGTTGGCACGCATCCAAAAGGCTGAGCCATCTTTGCCTTTGCAGTGATATTCAGCCTCAGCATATCCTCTCTGATAGATGTCTTCCCATAGTTTTTTGTAGGCGGGTGAGAGGGTGTATTCGTCTTCTAGGAAGATATTTTGGTGTCGGTGTTGAAGTTCTTCTTGGGTATATCCAGAGAGTTGTCTGAAATTTTCATTGACATGGCTTATTTTTCCGTGTTGGTTATATTCTAAGACAAGCATGGAGCGGTCAATGGCTTGAAACTGTGTCTGAAATTCTGTGGCTCTTTGCTCTACCTCTCTTTTGGTATTTTCTAGTTCACGTGCATTTTCTTGTAGCTGTGCAGTCATTTGCTGTGATTGTGTGAGGAGTTTTTGTGTACGCAAGATGCCCCTCATGCTCTGTAGCATGGCAGCTAGGTTTTTGGCAAGCCTTTGAATTAGCTCTTGGTGTAGCTCATCTATTTTGGCTACCACGGCTATTTCTAGTACGCCTTGCAGTGCTTCATTGTAAAGCAGTGGCACGATGAGCAGACTTCGGCTATGCACTCTGGTAAGTGCGGATTCTATGATGATTCCGTCTTCGGGCAAGTCTTGTAGGTAGATGGTTTTTTTTGTTTTGATGATTTGCCCTAAGATTCCTTCCCCCACTTTAAATTCAGCTTGTTTTACTGATTGTGTAGTGCAGGCGTATCCTGCGGTCATTCTGAGGCAGTTTTGGTCTTCATCATAGATATAAAAAGCTCCTTGTGCAGCCTGTATCATTTCGGCAAGGTGCTGTATGACCACATCCGAGAATGCCTCTACGGGAGAGTCATATTCTAGCCTCATAATGTCATCAAACTGCGTGAGGTTACGCTCTAGCCACTGTGAGCGTTCCATTTTAGTTTGTCTTTCACGCAGCTCTTTTTCTACTTTTTCCATTTGCTCTTGGTTTTCGAGCAGCCTGACTTTCTGGCTTTCCATTTCATCTTGAGTAGCCTGTAGCTCCTCCATGTTTTGGCGAAGCTCCTCTTCATTGGCTTGTGTAGCTTCTAAGGCTTCTTGAAGGTCTTGTGTTTTCTTTTTTACGTTTTCGGCAAGTTGTTCATTAGATTCTTCTACTTCTAGCTGTTTGGTCAATATTTCTTGTCTTGAGCGGACTTCATTGATGGTCTGAAGGTATAAAAATCTTGCCCATAAGCCTGCCAGAGTTACCTGCAAAAATGAAACACCAATGTAAAAGCCCAGCCCACGCCAGTCAATAGATTTTCCGCCCTCATTGGTAGGCATGAGGTTGAGTATAAAATCACGGTAGCCTGCCAAATAAGCATACTCTAAGTAGCTGCTTAAGTAAGTAAGCACAAACATTTGCCCAAAAAACAGCAGTACACTTGGCCAGATGGCTCGCCAGTCTTGATATACAATCAGAATTGTAAAGGAAGTAAAAAAGAATAAGCGAACCTCTGCTTGCCCCTCGGTCAGGTAGATAAACAGCAGTACAAAAGCCTGAAGCACAACCCCTGCCAATGCACGTGTAAAAAAACTACAAGGCTTTAGATAAACGCTCAGGTTAAAGATAAATACCAAAGAAAAGCCTACCCCCAGGAATACGCCCCAAGAAGTGCCATAAAAAAAGGTGAAAACAGCCCCAAGTAAAAAGTGCATCCATACGAACCCCACCATGGCAAGGTCTCCACGGTGATGCACTTCGTGGAGTGCGTCTTTAATCAGTGTTTCGGAAAGCTGGTTTTGGTTGTCTTTCTCGAATTTACCGTAAAGTGTCTTTGTTACGTTTAATCTTTCAAGGATTTCTCCTGTGCTAGTAATCATGTTGGTGTCGTGATTTTGATATTTTGGATACTCAGTATCTTCTACTGAATAGATGGTTAAAATTACTGTGGGCTTACAATCCCATTTAGATTGTCTAGGGGGAAAGCTTCTAAAAACCTCCCCACACAGTTATTTTATATAAAGTACTCGGTCTAAAACAGTTCGGATTCTTTCAAATATAAAACATTGGATTGATATTTTACAAAGAAAAAAATCCAAAAATAGAGACTTGTGAATACTTAGTGCTATTTGTTTTTGTCTAATTTATATGCTTATAACGATTTTTCACTTATTTGTTTTCAAAATTGTGATTTTCGTGTTTACTTGTTTTTTTCAAGCACGGAAAGCCCTGCTTTATTTTCTTTGGCAAGGTCTCTTTCTAGTTCTTGTTCTTTTTTAAGGACAAATTTTCTAATTATTTTGAAGAAATAGGAGGGGAAGAGCCTTTTAATCCACCACATGCGCTTTGCTTGCCGAGTAATGATGATATGAAATTTTCCTTTCCCAGCCTCTCTCAATATGATTTGAGCCACTTCGTCTGCACTTAGCGTAGCCTCCTCTATAGATTTTTGCCCCATGCGTTTGGTTTTTTCAGAGCCTCTGGCATGTTGTATGATATTGGTCTTAAAAAACCAAGGCATCACACAGCAGACCTTTATATTGTCTTCATATAATTCTGTTTTGAGTGTTTCGGAGAGTGAGAGTACAGCAGCTTTGGTTACGTTGTAGGCGCCCATCTGTGGGGCATTTGCAATAGCAGCAGCACTGGCAGTGCTGATGATGCAGCCTGATTTTTGGGCTTTCATGGCAGGTACAAAATAATGACAGCCATAAATGACCCCCATTTGATTGATGCCAATCATCCAAGCCCAGTTTTCTAGAGAGTATTCCCCTAGTTTACCTCCATCTCCTACGCCTGCATTGTTAAACAAAATATCGATTCCTCCTGCTTTTTCCAAAAAATCATCTGCTACATGGGCATACTCTATATGGTCAGACACATCAAAAATATACACCAAGGGCTTGCCTCCTTTTTGGCTTATCTTGGCAGCTACTTTCTGCAAATCTGCCTCATTGATGTCTGTAATGCCTATTTGCCAGCCCTCAGAAGCAAGCTGTAGTGCAAGGGCTTCACCTAGCCCTGAAGCTGCTCCAGTGATAAAGGCTCTTTTTTGGGGGTACTGTCTGCTCAGTTGTAATGGGGAGTGCATCATTCTTCTAATATTTAGTTTCATTAAATTTAGTATAAAAAGGTAAGAATCACTAAAGAACAGCCTAAAAAAAAATATTTAAAATAAATTTGAGAAAATTCACCTTAAAAAAGCGATAAAATACTAGGAAATCTAAGATAAAATGTTAATTTTGCTTTGGTACATACACTTAGATAGAGTAATTTTTGGGAGTTATAACTTGATTTATGTAAGTTTTATTTTTTTCTCCCCTGTTTATCAGTGTTTTCATTTTTTAAACTTAGTTTTCTGTGATTTTTGCAATTTAATAAATGCCACATCTCCAAAACTCACTCAAAATCAGACACAATTATTTTAATATTTTTTAATCTTTGATTCCCCCCAAATGGAAGCACTTCGTGAATTAGTAGAACTTGTTACACGCAAACGAGTCAAAAAAGTAGAACTCTTTGATGAGCAAAGCCGAAACAAAAACAGCAATTATTACCAGTTATTTGAAGGAATTCATACCCAAAAATATGACTCCGATGAGGCAGCCGCACAGGATATTTACCAATGCGATGCCTCTGCCAAAAAATACCTCATTCTTAAGACACGCCTTAAGCAAAAACTCCTCAACACCTTGTTTTTCTTAGATACAAACATTCAAGAACACCTATCCCCAAGAGAAGTAGCACTCCACGAATGCGAAAGGGCTCTTTATCATTCTAAAATACTGCTCCAAAACCAGTCTGCCTCTATCGCCATCCCGATAGCAGAGAAGACTTACAAAAAAGCCAAAGAATACCAGCTCACCAGCATAGAGTATGACTGTGCCCAGATTTTGGCAAGATACCATGCCGAAGAAAAAAATTACCGTGATTTTGTGAATTTTAGAAATCTCAGCGAAAGACTCGAGAAAAAAAGACAAGCAGAAGACCGTGCCGAAAGGTATTACTTAGAAACCATCACCACATACCAAAAATCAAAACTCAGCAGAGAGGCGGCTCGAGAAATGGCACCCGCCCACATCCAACACATCAGGGAGGATTTACAAAAATACAAAAGCCAAGTACTAGAAAGCTACTTGCTCAAGCTACAAACACTGCACAGCCAATACGAAAATAACTATGCTGCCACACTCAAATCTCTCAGTGAAAGGGAGCAAAGGCTAAAACAAAATACCTCACTCTACGCCCCTGAAGCCCACAACATACTGCAGCTAGAGAAAATGGTTACTTTCTTACACCTTAAAGATTATGAAAATGGTGAAAAATATTACCAGACCATCCACCAAATCCAAGATGAAGGAAGCACACAGTGGTTTGCACTGCAAGAGCTGAGACTCTTGCTTGCCCTCCATACACAAGAATACACCGCTGCCGCCCAAGTATTTAAGCACAGCCTTGAGCAGAGTAATTTCAAAAATATCAGTGATGCCGAGAAAGAAAAATGGCTCGTCTTTCAGGCTTATCTGCACTACAGTTACCGCTACCAAAAGCAAAAAGAAATACGCCCACTGATTCAAAATACAAAACTTAACTTTAAACTCAGTGAATTTGTAGATGACCGCCCACCTTTCTCGAAAGAATCTCGTGGACTGCAAGTCTGTATGCTTGCCGTTCAGGTCTTGTACTATCTCGAAAGGCTAGATACCGAAGGGGCAAAAGACTGCATACAAGCACTCGAAAACTACCGCCGCCGCTACCCCAAAAAAGATGAATACTACAGAAGTGAATGCCTTATCGGGATGCTCCTAGAGATGAAAGAACAAGATTTTAGATTCTATCAGACACGTAAAAAAACCAGTAAGACATTCCAAGAACTCAGAAGCACCTCCATAGAATCTAAAAATGACCCCAAACTATTAGAAGTGTTTCCCTTTGAATTTATTTGGGAAAATATCTTAGAAAAACTTAAAAATTTCAGGTATGGTTAATATAAGTGTTAATATATTTTAAAATAACATACATAAAGCTGCAAAAAATACAGGTGATTTATTAATTTTGGATTCATAATGTCAAAACACTAAAAATTTGCTTATGAAGCAAAGCTACTTACTTATTATTTTGTATTTGAGCAGCATACAAATCCTCTTTGCCCAAGATTTCCATTTCGTCTCGGGTACTGTCAAAGATACTAAAGGAGAAACCCTGCCTGGTGTTACGGTGCAGTTACAAGGCACTTCAGTGGGCACAGTTACCAATCCAGAAGGGTATTATCGCCTGAGAGTACCCAATGAAGGTGGTACACTGGTTTTTTCTTTCTTGGGAATGAAAAAACTTACACAAACAATCGGCGCACAAAGTGTACTTGATGTGGTTATGCAAGAAGATGTAACGGCACTTGAAACCATCGTGGTAACAGGCTACGGAGGAGAGCGAAACAAACGTGATTTGGTGGGTAGCTATGAGCAAATATCTTCAGAGCAGCTCCAGCCCAACCGCCCCGTAGAGAGTTTTGATAAATTACTGACAGGGCTAGTGGCAGGTGTGCAAGTAGAAAGCAATACAGGCGAGCCTGGACTGCCTGTGCGGGTTAGAATCAGAGGAGAGGGTTCTCTTGTGCCAGTATCAAGAAATGATGTAGCAAGCTCAGGGCAGCCTCTGTATGTGCTTGATGGTGTTCCGCTGTATGACATCACAGACCGCAACACCACCAACACACAATTTAGTGATGTTACTGAGCAAAAACTCAATCCGCTTGCCTCACTCAATCCTGAAGACATTGAGTCAATCACAGTACTCAAAGATGCGGCAGCCTCTGCCATTTATGGGGCAAATGCAGCCAATGGTGTGGTGCTTATCACCACCAAGCGAGGCATAAGTGGCAAAAGTCAAGTAAATCTTAGCATCAATTATGGGTTTCAAAACCCCGTCAATGAGCCACAGTTTTTGAACAGCAGCCAGTATGTAGCTCTTTATCGTGAAAGTTTATTTAATTCTGGCGGAAATCCTTCACTTGCAGGCTCAGATGCTGTCAATACTGATTGGCGTGATTTGGTAACACGGACAGGCACTAACCTCAGTGCCAATTTGGGCATTAGTGGAGGCACAGCACAAACTCGTTTTCGTTTTTCAGCAGGTTATTTTAAGCAAGAAGCCATCTCAAAAGGCAATGATATAGAGCGTATCAGTTTCAGAATTGGTATCAATCATCAAATTGGAAAGAATTTTTCTATGAGTTTTGATTTAGGGGCAGCCTTCAATGGCAAAACCTCTTTCAACAGCTTTGGCGTTACTACCTTTGCTCCTAACCTTTCCCCCATAAATGATGATGGTACATTTAATAATCAAGGCTTTTTCTTAAACCGCCCCAACCCCTTGGCAGCTCTTGAGCAAAACGAATTTACCCACAAGGGCTTTGCTACCAATGGCAACATCACCCTAGAATACCAAGTACTTCCTTCGCTCAAAATACGCTCTACCATAGGCATAGATTATTACCAAAACAGGCAAAATGAGTTTCGCTCTGCCCTCAATGGCTCGGGGCGTAGCCGTAATGGATACGCCAACAAAGTGGATAGAAATAATCAACGCTGGATTTCTTTCACACAGCTAGTCTGGAACAAAAAAATAGCTGAAAAACATAATTTTAATGCTGTATTGGGTTTTGAAGCCCAAGAGCAAACGACTGCTTTGCTACGTGCTACGGGTACTAATTTTCCTTTTGACGGGCTAAGGCAGCTTACCGTAGTGAGTGATGAAAATAGCAGTGTGGCATCTTCAGACCAAGAAGAAGCCACTGTGTCTTTTTATGGGCAAATGGGGTATAATTTTGACCAGAAATACATTTTTTCGCTCAATGTAAGGCGTGATGCCTCTTCTATTTTTGGAGGGGATGTACGCAATGCCAATTTTGCCTCAGCTGGGCTGGGCTGGCTGATTAGTGAAGAAGACTTTATGAAACGCTTTGATTTCATTTCTTTGCTCAAATTGCGTGGCACTTTTGGCAGCACAGGCAACTCACGCATAGGCACTTATGCCGCAAGGGGGCTCTATCGCTTTGATAGTGGCTTTCAATATGGAGGCTTGCTGGGCAGCGCTCCCATTGCAGCTCCTAACCCTCGCCTCTCTTGGGAGACCAACCTCAAACTCAATCTAGGCTTAGACATTACCCTCTGGAAAGGACGAATCGGCCTGACCACAGAGTTTTACCAAAACCGAATCTTCAATGCCATCTCTACCATTGATGTGCCACAAGAAACAGGATTTATCTCTATCCCTGCCAATACTGCCAATATGCAAAATACAGGCTGGGAGTTTACCCTCAATACCAAGAATATCTCCAAAGAAGACTTTACTTGGAGTACTAATTTTAACATTGCTTTTAATAGAAATAAAATCACCAAGCTTGCCCTTGAGCGCCCACCACGCAGCACTGAGCAATCAAGCGGCTTGGTGGTCGGGCAAGATGTAAGTGCCATTTATGGAGTGCCTTATGCAGGTGCAGACCCCTACAACGGCAAGCCCCTCTGGTACTTGCCCGATGGCAGTATCACAGATGATGTACGCCTTGCCAATGCCATAGAAAATAGAGTGGTAATTGGCACACGAAGCCCCGATTTTTTAGGAGGGTTTACCAATAACCTTACTTACAAAAACCTCTCTCTGGGTGTTTTAATGACTTACAGTGTAGGCTCGCAAATCTTGGTGCCTAACTCTAGCATGACTGATGGAAGAAGCTTAGCTTTTGATAATCAGAGTATTAATTTGCTTGATAGATGGCAGCAACCTGGTGATATTACTGATGTGCCACGCTTACACCCACTTAATTTTCCGGCACGTAACAACACCCGATTTTTATTTGACAATACTTTCTTAAAAATTGACAATGTCAATCTAGGCTACAGTGCTCCAAGTGCCATCGCCAAGAAAATATATATGAGCAGCCTAAGGTGCTTTGTGCAAATAAATAATGTGGCTTATTTTTATACCACTACTTCGGCACGCAATCGCAACAACATCGCACAATATCGGTTTCCCTTTCCTGAAAGCAGAACGGTGATGCTGGGCTTGAATGCCGTGTTTTAGTCCTGCTTTTAGCCTTTAACCTCCCAAGTGAGGGAGCGTGTTTTGTAATGAATGATTATTGACTTATGAAAAAATATTACTTATCTTTCTTTTGCTGTTTTATGCTTGGTGCTTGCAGCAATTTTTTAGACAAAGCCCCGCAAGATGAAGTTTCTAATGATGATGCTTTAATTGATATTCAGCGGGCAAATATTGCGATGATAGGTACTTATAGTGGATTGCTGGGTGGAAGTTATTATTTTACGATGATGATGGCCTACCCTGAGTATGCAGGCGGAAACATAAAACCTGGCAACAATGCACTGAGCGTAGGGCTGAACCGCTATGAAAGAGTGTATGCCTTTAGCAGCACTGCCATCCCCCAAGCAGATGCCACTTCTTTTGAGCTAGACATTTACGGAGATATTTACAAAGTAATAAGCCGTGCCAATAACATCATTGAAGCCCTACCTACTTTGCCTGATGGCACAGAGGCACAAAAAAATAACCTCACAGGAGAGGCCAAATTTATGCGTGCTTTGGCGTATTTTGATTTGGTACGTATCTATGGGCAGAACTACCGCTTTACGGATGATGCCAGTCATCTGGGCATACCTGCTCTGCGCCAGAATCCGCAAGTGTTTGAGTATCCTCGCCGTAATACTGTCAAAGAAGTCTATGATTTAATTATTGAAGATTTGCAAGATGCTGCCACACATATCAATGCCAATGCCGTCAGAACAAGCAACGCCAAAATATGGCTTTCTGTTTGGGCTGCCAAGGCACTGCTCGCTAGGGTATATCTCTACCAAGGCGAATGGCAAAAAGCCATAGACCTTTGTGATGAAATCATCGCAAGTAATCAGTTTCAACTTGCTTCGCAAGTAAACTACTCCAGCATCTGGAGGCGCAGTGGTGCAGGCAAACAAGAGGTTATTTTTGAAATAGACATGGGGACAAATCGGCGCAATTCTGTTGGAGAAATCTACGGACAAGGACAAACCCAGGCATTCGCTTCTGCCACCAATGATTTGATAGGGCTCTTTAACCCCAATGACATCAGAGGTACAGCAGGTATGATTGAAAACTATGTCGCACCCAATGGGAACTCTGATTTTTTGAGCCGAAAATTTATTTTCTCGCTTGATGAGACCTACCCCATTGTTGTACTTAGATTGGCAGAGCTACACCTTGCACGTGCCGAAGCACTCGCCGAGCTTGGCCTAGATGTCCTTGCAAGGGCAGACCTGAACCTCATCAGGCAGCGTGCCAACCCCAATGCCTCAAACATCAACGCATCTGGTACGGCACTCAAAGAAGAGATTGGATTGGAGCGAAGGCGTGAGTTTGCCTTTGAGGGGCATTTGTTTTTTGACCTTACCCGAAGAAAGCGTGGAGTCATCAGGATAGACTGCCCTGCTAATAATCCTAATTGTAATGTGGCTTACCCCAGTGATTTGTTTGTGCTGCCCATCCCACAAAAACAATTAGATGCGAACTCTGAAATTGTACAAAATCCAGGATATTGATACACTTTTTAAAGAAAATAGGAGATGAAATTACTTTTTAAATACATTGGTTTTGCTTTGATCATGCTGAATTTATGGGCATGTAAAGATTTTCGTGCAGACCAGCGCGACTTGAATGTATTTGACCCTGCCAATAGTTTTGTAAGGTTTGACTATAAAAGTACACTTACAGCACCCGCCCGAGATACAGCACATGTCTTTGTGCAGTCACCATTAGAGATTCAGATCCCTGTGGCACTTTCTGCTTCACCACAAAGCCAAGCTGTAGTGCTTACCTTTCAGCTACATACACAGAGCAATCTCGGTGAAGCTGTCAATTATGAAATACGCAATGCTGCTGGTGTAGCCTCAGGTGATAGAAGAATATTCTTAGAGGCGGGTTCTTTTGATAGTTTTATTACTTTTAAATTACTTGCTCCTCCTCCGCCTAGCCCTACAGGGCAGCATCTACTAAAAATAGAACTCATAGACATTAGTATCCCTAATGTGAGTTTAGGTTTTCCTGGCTCAGGAAGAGGAAGAATATTTGAAGTCTTCATTTTTGATTAAAAGAAACCTTGCACTGAATTGTCAATCATACAGCATAAATTGCAAACAAAGAATTAAAAAATCAATGAAATACTGCTTTTTATTCCTAATTTTATTCATCACATCAGCTTGCATCAGAGAAGATGCACCTGTGCGTGTGGGGCCGCTCAATCTTGCTTTTTCTGAAATACAAAAAGATTTGGAAGTAAATGGAGAAGTGAAGCTTAGTATTTTTTTGAGCCAAGCTCAGCCCAGTGCACAAAATGTGCAGCTACGCATCGGGGGTACAGCCATAGAAGGAGAGGACTATGCAGCCATTCCAAGAACCCTCCTTATCCCTGCCCAAGTTACGGAGGTAGCACTGAACATCGTATCACTTGAAAATGACAATGATAAAATAGGCAAAACCATAGAAGTAGAAATACTACGCCCCGAAAATGGCTTGGTACGCCCTGAAGCCGCTATCTGTACTGTTACGTTTATAATCACACATACAGTAAACCTAAGCATTTGGGCAAAAGACCTTGCTTTTCCGCAGTTGTTTGGCTACTCTTCGGGCAGCATCGCCCCTGTGCCTGATGGAGGTGGGCAAAATGCCAATCCTCACTTTTCATTTGCTTACAAAAGCAAAACCAATCAGAATGTGATAGGCATGCTCAATAATACCAACCCGACTTCAAGCACCAATGCCTTGAATATGCACCGACTTTATGCAAATTTTAATGTTTCCTCAGCCTCTGCCAATATCAGAATCCCCGAGATGATTCGATTTATTCCTAACTTTGAGGGGGCTACAGAAGGTACCGTAGAGATTATCCCACAGAGAGTCAGAATCACAAGAATGCCATCTTCAGCTCTGCCGCCCTTCGAGGTAGGTATCTCAGGCGAAGGTACCTATAGCGAGGCCACAGGCATTATTGAGGCAGTAGTCTATTTTGACGAAACCGAGATAGGAGGGGAAGAAAACATCCCAAGAAGGTATGTCTTTGAGAAAGAACCAAGATAAAGAAATCTTAAAGCCTATTGACTAAAAATTAACAGAAGAAATGGCAATCATATAATTACAACTTAAATATACATCCAATGAAGCAAACCTATTTTATCTTCTTATGTCTGCTACTTAGCCTAAGTAGTCTAAAAGCACAAGTCCCTCAGTTACTCAAAGACATCAATCCAGGTGCAGGAGTGGGTGCACCATTTGAGTTCACAGAATACAACGGTTTGGTGTATTTTAGGGCAAACGATGGTACAAATGGCATTGAACTCTGGAAAACCGATGGTACAGAGGCAGGCACTGTATTGGTGCAAGATATCAATGCAGGAGCAGGCAATTCACTCCCCACAGGGCTGACGGTATTTGATGGTAAACTTTTTTTAAGGGCCAATAATGGTACTAGTGGTACAGAGTTATTTGTATTTGATGGTACTGACCTGACGCTGCTAAAGGATATCAATCTTGGTACTGCCAATGCAGCTCCATCTAATTTAACACCATTCGATGGCTTGCTTTATTTTTCTGCCAATGACGGCGTAAGTGGTGTCGAACTCTGGAAAACTGATGGCACAACAGCAGGCACGTCACTCATAAGCGACCTGAATCCCAGTGGAAATTCATCTCCCAATAATTTTATTGTTTTTCAAGATAAACTTTATTTTCAGGCAACCAATGGCACATTAGGAAGAGAATTGTTCGTGTTTGATGGTACAGATATTGGTTTGGTAGCTGATATCAATCTAGGTACAGGAAACTCAAGCCCCAGTGAAATGATTGTGTACAATGATAAACTTTACTTTGAAGCAGACAATGGCACAAGCCGACAACTTTGGGTCTATGATGGCACAAACCCTCCTAGCGAGATTAGTATTAATCCCGAAGGCAATGCGACTCCTACTAATCTTGCTGTGTTTAAGGGGCGGCTCTACTTCAGTGCCATTCGTTCAGGTACAGCCTCTTCACCTCGCTCTTTATTTTATTATGAGGATTCAGATCCGGGCATCATCGTACAGGTTTTGGGTGGTGATGTAGCCACAAACCCCCTAAGAATGACTGTGGTAGATGATTTGCTATTTTTCTCAGCGGATGATGGCATCAATGGTTCAGAGCTTTGGGCTTTTGATGGAGGAGCAAACACGCCTTACTTAGTAAAAGACATTAACCCTAGCATAGGAAGTGTGCCAAGCAATTTTATGGCAATCAGAGGAAAACTTTATTTTACTGCAAATGAGGGCACAGGCACAGGGGCAGCCTCACGCTCGGAACTATGGACAAGTGATGGCACAGAATCAGGCACACAACGCACATCACCCGAAAAAATAAACAATGATGCCAATGCAGTAGTCAATAACTTACTTTATTCTGAGGCACTAAGCACCCTCTTTTTCTCTGCTACACCTCCCAATTTAGGCAATGAACTTTGGAGCTTTGTCATCGCCCCTGAGTTGAGTATTTTTCAGAATGTAGTACCTATTGCCAATAACACCACTTTCAATTTTGCCAATACAGATGTATTGGGTGAGAATGAAGTCGTATTCAGATTGCAAAATACAGGCAATGCTCTGCTTAATATTAGCAGCATCACAGTTACAGGAGATGGCTTTGAGCTCGTAGGGGATGCCCCTTCCCTGATTTCACCTTCCGAAGAAGAAAGCATCGTGCTGCGGTTTGCCACTGAAGATGTAGGCAGTCAGACAGGCTCACTTAACATAGCAAGCAGTGACCCTGCTACACCTGATTTTACGGTAAATCTATCAGGGCTTATCACAAGTCTAAACAATGCCCTTGTGCAATCCATCAAGGTTTATCCAAATCCTAGTACTGAGGAGTTACAAATAGACCTGAGTGCATTGGCAAACCAAGAGGTCGGCTTACGCATTGTAGATAGCCAAGGCAGAGAAGTATATCGCCAAAACCTACAAAATCAAGGATCAATCTCTAGGTTCAGTATACAAGGCCTAAAAGCAGGGGTATATCATTTAGAACTCACTGCCAATCAGGTGCGTTCTATACATAGAATTGTAAAACAATAAAAAATACCTTCACATTGTTTTGCTGTTTGTGGGCAGGCAGCAAAACAATGTGCTTTAAAAATAAATTTTTGTGCTAAATATAGTCTAAGCCTTGTATGCCAAATTTAAAAAAGTATTATTTCCCCTCTTTTTTTCTTGCTGTGTTGTGTTGGCTAAGTGTTTTTTTAGTAAACACCTCTTTTGTGGGGCAGAGTGCATTGCTTTATGACAGTGATGAGCTCCGCCAACTTTACAGCCAGCCTACAGAAAAATGGCCCAAGCCACACATAGATAAAGGGGTGAAATTTGAAGAGATTGGTTTGCTTCCAGAAGTACAGTTTCCTGAGAATAATTCTTTTTCTAAAGAAAAAGCAGCTCTAGGCAAAGCCCTTTTTTTTGACCCACGTCTCTCAAAATCTGGACAGATTGCCTGTGCCTCTTGCCACGACCCCGACTTGGGCTGGGGAGATGGCAGAAGGGTGGCCTTTGGGCATGACCGGAAGCAGGGCACACGCAATGCCTCTACCATTCTGAATGTAGGTTATGTAGATAAACTATTCTGGGATGGGCGCGCCCATACTTTGGAGCAGCAAGCTCTTTTTCCGATACAAGACCACCTTGAGATGAATGCCTCACCAGAAGAATTAGAACAAAAGCTGAACGGGATAGAAACCTATCAGAAAATGTTTAAAGAGGTCTTTGGCTCAGAAAAAATCACCCTCTACCGTGTGAGTCAGGCGATTGCTACTTTTGAACGTACCATTAAAAGCCGTACAAGTAGGTTTGATTTGTTTTTGAAGGGAAAGCAAGATGCCCTCAGTGATACAGAGCTATTGGGCTTACATCTTTTCAGAACTAAAGCCCGTTGCATTAATTGCCACAGCAGTCCACTCTTTTCTGACAATCAATTTCACAATGATGGCTTTACTTTTTTTGGTAGAACCTCTGAAGATTTGGGGCGCTACCTCATCACCGAAAGACCTGAAGATTTGGGTGCCTTCAGAACCCCCTCTCTGCGTGATGTAGTGTTTACTGGCCCTTGGATGCACACTGGCACTATGGCAAGCCTCGAGGAGATCATAGAGATGTATAACCTAGGCATGCCACAGCCCATACCCGAAAGTGCTAAAGACCGCCCCCTACTGCCCAAAAGTTCTCCTTTACTCAAACCACTGGCACTAAGTAAAGAAGAAAAAGCGGCACTATTGGCCTTTTTGCACGCCATTTCGGCACGTCCACAGAGCATCAATCCTCCTGATTTGCCTCATTAGTCGGGTGTGTTTTAGAGTTGGCTAAAAATCAGAGCCAAGCCCCACAAACCATTGGTCTGCCCAACGGAAAGCCGAAGACCAATGACAACAAGGCTGGATAAGATGCCCAAATCAAGCTTTAATCTAATAAAATTTTATACTCCCAGGGCTTTAGTTCAATGCCAGACTTGGTGTTGATTTTAACATCTTTGTTTCCTAAGAAATCAGTGTAATTTCCCAGTGTTTTTTCATCTTTGAGCATAATTTTTTGTGCTTTGCCAGAGAAGTTAAAGATGGCCAATACTTTTTTACCTTCTTTTTCACGTGTAAATGAAAGCACGTCGGAATCTTTGCCATTCTCTACAAAAATCATTTTTCCTCCTGATGCACCATTCCAAAGGGCGGGCGTATCTTTTTTGAGTTTGATAAGTTTTTTGTAAAGTTCACCCACAGGGTGCAGGGTATCAGCCCAAGTGATGGGGTCTTTTTCAAAAAACTTTAAAGAGCGGTTTAGCCCTATTTCTTGCCCTGTATAGATGAGGGGCATTCCATTGGCTACACAAGTGAGGGCTACAAACGCTTCTAGACTCTCCCCAAATTTAAACATCGTCCCTTCCCAAGAGTTTTTGTCGTGGTTATCTACAAAGAGCATTCTGTAAGCATCTTCAGGAAATTTCTTCTGGTCTTTCTCAAAATATACTTTTAAAGAATCAGCATTTGCTTTCCCTCCTGATACTTTATACATTAAATCATACAATGTCCAAGCATAGGTCATATCAAAAGCTTTTTCGTGCAAGTCAGTAGTTTCCCACTCGGCGAGCATAAATACAGGTTTAATTTTATCCAAGGCAGGTCTTACATTGTTCCAGAAGTCAGTAGGCACTTTGCCTGCTACATCACATCTGTAGCCATCTATATCAGCTTCTTTTACCCAAAACTCAAGTGCTTTGGTCATTTCGGCACGCAATTCTTTGTTGTCATAATCTAGCTGTATCACATCTGTCCAGTCAGTATCTTTGGGGGGCATAAAGTTTCCCTGTTTGCTTTTGGCATACCAGTCAGGGTGAGCCTTTGCCCAAGGGTGGTCCCAGGCAGTATGGTTAGGAACCCAATCTATGATGACATACATACCCTGTGCATGGGCAGTTTTCACCAAGTCTTTAAAATCGTCCATTGTACCAAACTCAGGGTTTACTGCCATATAATCTTGCACTGCGTAGTAGCTTCCGAGTTCTCCTTTTCGGTTTTTTTTGCCGATAGGGTGTATGGGCATCAGCCAGATAATGTCAGTGCCTAGTGCTTTGACTTTGGAGAGTTGGTTTTGAAATGCCTTGAAAGTGCCTTCGGGTGTATATTGGCGGATATTTACTTCATAGATACTGGCATTGCTGCTCCACTCAGGGTGTCTTGGGACAGGCTCAGAGCTGGTTTCAGCAGATGTCGTATCCGTGATGAGCTCATAAATGTCTGCTTGGCGATTGTCATTTCTACAGGCAAATAAAGCCAAGAGTAAGCCCCAACTTATGAGGTAAAAGGTTGAAAGAGAGTAAGATGATTTTTTCATAAGTCATAAGTATTTTAAGATAGTATCTTGAACTCCACAAATAAACTACATTCTATTTGATTTTTGACAATAAACTTTTCGATTAAGTAAAAAAAAATAAGACAAGGGCGGGTATTTTGATGCTCAAGTATTTTTAGCGACACCCTGCTAAAAATAGTGATACATTCAAGAACTAACAAGCCAGATTTGTAGAAACAAGGACTCTCAGGAAAAATAAATTCGTTCTACCAGGTATTCCTTTCTTTATCATCTCCAAAAAATTGTGATAAATTTCGTTTTTCTATAATTTTGCAAGGTCAAGAAAACAAGCAAAGTCTTGGCTTTGCACAAAGCAAAAAACTTTATGGAAAAAAACGTGGTTATCGAGCTAGCAAAGGTCATTTTATCTGATAAAATACCACAAAAAAGTACGGAAATACAGGGAGCAAATCAAGAAGAAAAGCTAGAAAACCTCATAGAGGCAATCAAAATAGCTGATAAATCTGCCAAAGCCCCACATACTTTTGGAAAATAAATCACAAATCAAACAAAATTATCAATCTAAGAAATATATCATGAGCAAAAAGGGAAGAGTTTTGATGGCAATGAGTGGCGGAATAGACAGCTCTCTAGCAGCAGTGCTTCTGCATGAGCAAGGCTATGAAGTGATAGGGATGACCATGAAAACTTGGGATTATGCCTCCTCAGGTGCGAGCGGCAAAGAAACAGGCTGCTGTAGCTTAGATTCTATCAATGACGCACGCAACATCGCCGTGCAGCTAGGTTTTCCGCATTATATCTTAGACATCAGAGAAGAGTTTGGGGATTATGTCATTGACCACTTTACGGACGAATACCTAGCGGGGCGAACCCCCAACCCCTGCGTACTCTGCAATACACACATTAAATGGGATGCCCTCTTACGCCGAGCAGACAAGCTAGACTGTGAGTTTATAGCCACGGGGCACTATGCCAATGTACGCCCAGAAAATGGGCGTTATGTCATCTCCAAAGGAATAGACCTCAACAAAGACCAATCTTATGCACTCTGGGGCGTATCACAAGAGAGCCTTAGCCGTACTATTTTGCCTCTGGGGCAGCTCCACAAACCTGAAATCAGGGCAATGGCGACTGAGCGGGGCTTTGTGGATTTGGTCAATAAATCAGAATCTTACGAAATTTGTTTTGTGCCTGACAATGATTATCGAGGCTTTTTGAAAAGAAGGGTAGAAGGGCTAGAAGAGCGTGTGGCAGGAGGTGATTTTATACTAGAAGATGGTACCATAGTAGGCAAGCATGAGGGTTACCCTTTTTACACCATCGGGCAACGCAAAGGGCTAGGCATCGCACTGGGTTATCCTGTGTTTGTAACTGGCATAGACAAAAAAAATAACCGAGTGGTGCTGGGGCAAAAAGAAGATTTGGGTAGAAATGGCATGACCGTTCGACAGCTAACCCTCTCTAAATATACAGACCTCATCAATAAACCCACAGAAACAAACACTAAAGTACGCTACAACCACGAAGGAGCACCAGCACTCATAGAGCAGGTAGCCCCCGACGAAATACAAGTCCATTTTCACGAATACGTAGATGCCATCGCTCCTGGGCAAGCTGCGGTCTTTTATGAGGGTGATGATGTGATAGGTGGAGGCTGGATAGCAGAGAGTTTTAAAGTGCCTTCTTCTCTCTGATAAGCACTTGGGCTTGGCTGGTTTGCATTATTTTTTATATAATGTATTGATAATTAGCACATTTACTTAAAATCAAATAACCTTAGGGGCATTGTTGGGTTTTCTGTGTCAATGGCAGAAAGCCCAAATTTTTTTTGTCGGTCTATTACTTTTAAGCTTTTAAAGAATGCTCACTCAGCAACGTATTTACACTCCTGCTTTTTTGCTTTTGTGTACGAGTTCATTTTTATTTTTTGCAAGTTTTGGGATGATTTTGCCTGAGCTTCCAGCGTATCTTACAGGCTTGGGTGGAGCAGATTACAAGGGCTATATTATTTCTTTGTTTACGCTTGCTGCGGCGATTTCACGTCCTTTTAGTGGCAAGTTGGCAGATAATATTGGGCGAACTCCCGTGATTTTCTTTGGCATTTTCGTTTCTTTTTTGGCAGGTCTGTTTTATCCTGTGGTGCTGACAGTGAGTGGGTTTTTATTGTTGCGTTTTTTGCATGGGTTTTCTACGGGTTTTACACCTACAGGCACATCGGCGTATGTGGCAGACATTGTGCCGCCTCACAGGCGGGGAGAGGCTATGGGGATTTTGGGTTTGATTAGCAACATCGGGACGGCTTTTGGCCCTGCTTTGGGGAGTGAGCTTGCCAATAAATTCTCTACAGAGTCTATGTTTTATTGTGCTTCGGGTTTTGCTTTGTGCTCTATGGTGTTGCTTTTGCGGCTGCCTGAGACACTAGAAAACAAGCAGCGTTTTCATGTCCGTTTTTTGAAGGTAGGCTGGCACGAGATTATAGAGAAGCGGGTGCTTGTGCCTTCGCTGGTGATGCTGCTTACGCTTTTTTCTTTCGGGGCTGTGCTTACGATTGTGCCCGACTTTAGTGTGCATTTAGGTTTAGAAAACAAGGGTGTTTTCTTCACAATTTATACTTTGGCATCTCTGGCTACCCGTTTTTTGGCAGGCAGGGTTTCCGACCGTTTCGGGCGGGAGATAGTGATGAAGTGGGCTTTGTTTATACTCATCATCGCAATGATATACTTGGGATTTTCAGATAGTATTTTTCATTTTCTGGTGGCATCAGCCATTCTTGGTGTTTCTACGGGGATGTCATCTCCTACATTATTTGCTTGGACCATTGATTTAAGCCATGATAAATACAGAGGAAGAGCCCTTGCCACACTTTACATTGCCTTGGAGATAGGTATCGGGGTGGGTGCTTTGGTGGCAGGCTGGGTGTATGGCAATGAAGCGGCTTATCTTGGCTATCCTTTTTTCATCTCTGCGGGCTTGGCATCTCTGGCACTGTTGTTTATGCTTTTATTTGCCAAAAAGCTCACGCCTCCTATGCTGTAAGGCTGGCTGCTTGCCATCATTGGTTACTGGTATTTATCAAAAAACCTTGTTATCTTGCATGGTTCTTGATGTATGAAAATCAATTAAATTACAGATATACAAAGATTCTCAAACAATAAATTGCCCCAAATCACATAGACAAAACGCCAAGACCATGTACACACAAAAAACCTTCTTCCTTCTCATCATTATATGGGCAATAGCCAGTCAAAGTCTTGTTGCACAATGTGATAAAGATTATATGAACCGAGCCTATGAAAAAGCACAAAACGGAAACTACAGAGCTGCACTCAGATACTATGACCGAGCCATCAAAGAAGACCCCCAAAATGCTGATGCTTACTATCACAGAGGCAATATCAAGTATGACCTCAAAGATTATTCAGGGGCTATCTATGACTGTAGCAAGGCATTGGCACTGGACCCTGAGCTAAAAGATGCTTATTTTAATATTGCCATTTCTAAATATCACCTAGAAAAATACCAAGAGGCACTCCTTGATTTTGACAAGGCAATCCTTGCCAATGCAGAAGACCACGAGTCTCTCTGCTGGAGAGGCATCACGCATCATAAATTAAAAGACAATACCAAGGCCTGCAAAGATTGGAACAAAGCAAAAAACTTGGGCAACAGCTATGTAAATCAGTATCTTAACAAATACTGTGGACAAGAAAATCAAATAGATACAGGAGAACAATAAAATCAATTCGGTGATTTGTAAAAAGAAATTAAAATCTGCCTTAACTTTGGCAGGTTGTTTTGGTCAGGAGATTTAACGACTAATATTTTAAATAATATGAAAAAAAAATACCTTTTTGCACTGCTTTTCTGCTGTAGTCTAGGCACAGCCCTCGCACAAAATGCCAGCCAATATACTCAAAGAGGGCAAGCCCTCGCACAGCAAGGAAATTATACAGAAGCCATCCGAAACTACACCTTGGCCATCTCACTAGAGCCTGCCAATGCCCTCTCTTACGCACTCAGGGCATCTGCCAAGACTAAAGCACTCTGGTATGAGCCCGCCATAGATGACTATAGTCTTGCTATTAAATTGAATGGAAATGACACACAATCTTTGCTCAATAGAGGAATCACGTACATCAAACTAGGAAAATACACAGAAGCGATACAAGATTTTGACCGAGTCATTGGCCTCCAAGATGATTTTTCGCTGGCTTGGTTTATGCGTGCCGAAGCCAAATACAAATCTATACAAGGATGCTATGCTACCCAAAAACCTTACTCTTACCGTGAGATAGTGGCAGATTATACCAAAGCCGTAAACCTAGATAAAAATTTTGCACTGGCATTTCACCAGAGAGGTGCAGCAAGGATGGACTCCCTGCACAGCTCTAGCAGGTTGATAAGTAAGAATGAATTGGCTTCTATTTGCCAAGATTGGTATATGGCAGTCGATTTAGGAGATGCCTCCGTAGAGGGTGTCATCAAAGAATACTGTGGCAATGAAATGCCTGAAGTAATGATTCATCAAATGTGGCAAATCGCACGCTCATTGCAAGGCGGCAACCGCTCTCTCGAGATGCTTAGTCTCCTTGACCAGCTCATAGATACACGCCGATTTGACCTAGACCCTGTCTATGAAGCACTGCAAACACGCATAGAATTTAAACTTAAAAACAAAGAACTCTCCGAAGCCCTCCAAGATGCCGAGCTGTTGCTTAGTGTCTGTGCCGAAGCAAGTCCACAAAGAGCCAAGGCACTTTATCTGCGTGCATTGTGTCTAGCAAATCTCCGAAAATTTACCCAAGCACTCTTAGACATGGATGAGGCTATTTTATTGGGCTATCAGACTTCATGGGTTTATTATGAGCGAGGCAATCTGCAGTATGAACTCAACAACCAAACACAGGCTTGTCTTGACTGGCAAGAAAGTAAAAATAGGGGAGATAAAAGGGCTGAGGATAAGCTAAAGATTTATTGTAAGACGGGGATTTTTAAAAAGAGATAAAACAAAGTTTAAAAGTAAATCCAAACATTATTTTATAATATCCAAAAGTGATTACCTCCCCCAAAATTAGCCGACTGATTCTAAGTATTTTGTATTTTTCTTTGCCATTGTTATCGCTTGGGCTACAGCAGTATGCATCTGCTTGTGGCATTGGGCTTACTTTTGATTCATTTCAGTATCTACAGGCAGCTAGAGATTTTGAGGTGGGGCATGCACTCAGGATGGCAGATGGAAGCCCTTTTGTAGCATATCCGCCATTTTTTCCTTGGGTTTTATCTTGGTTTGGGGGGCGCCGTCTGGAATGGATGCCTGTGTTTCAAGGTTTTTTATTGTTACTCAATCTCATGATTTGGCTGTATTTGGGCACCTGTTATCTTCATTCGGTTTTTATAAGATTCTTATTTGGGTTTAGTATCTGTCTGAGCACTCCTTTTTTATTATTGCATAGTTTTTTATGGTCAGAGCCCTTGTTTGTTTGTCTGCTTTCGGGCTTGCTGCTTTACTTTCATTTTTACCCTGTCAGACTTACCTTGTTTAGTTTGTGCGTATTGTTATCCATGTGTGTATTACTGATACTTCAGCGCAATGCGGGTATTTGGTGGAGTCTGGGCGTTCTGACTTGGAGTTTGTTTTTTCAGGTGCATGCCCGTGTTTATTTTAGATGGATGCTGATGCTTTCTCTGGCGTTGGTTTTAGGATACGGCTGGTATCTGCAGAGCATACTTACAGACTATTACAAACATGCTTCTTTGCTTCATTTTTTTTATGAGTTTATAGAAAATATAGGCATCTGTACTGCACAGTTGGGTGCGTGGTTTTTGCCCTTATTTATACCTTGGGTATTTAGGAGTATATTTTCTTTTTTGGTCTTGGGGCTGATACTTTGGGCATTGAGCAGGCACACACGTGATTTTACAGCTTTTATATACTTGCTGATGGTAGCCTGTGGCATTTATGGGGCTGGTCTATTGATATTAAGACCCTCGGCACTGCATTACGCTGATTTGGAAAGATTTATGGCTGTGATGGTGCCTGGTTTTTTTCTTATTTACTACCATGCTGTCCAGATTTTAGTTGGGTCAGTCTCTCATAAATTTCTCAGATATACACTCTATTTTTCGTGGATACTTTTTCTCATCTATCCCGCTTACCGAAGCCCTAAAAATGCACAATTTTGGCAAGAGAATCACTGCAAGTCTGTGGAAAAATCAGCTTAGAAAGTTATTTTTGATGTTTACTTAGGATTTGATGGATTTGCACTCAATCTTCTGCTTCTTCGGGGCTTAGCCCCAGTGCCAAGAGTTTGGCAAGTAGCTTTTCGGCATGGGTCTTTTCTTTTTCTTTTTGGGCTACTCCTCTCAGGATTACTTCTTTAGCTGTCAAAATCATGTATTCCTACATTAGATGCCGTCATAAAATCACGGTTTGTCCAGTTGATTTCATCATTTTGGAGCGTATCAATACTCAGTCTTTGTTGTTTTTCGGAGAATAGATTATCCACAGGCTCATCTCTTTCGGTGATGTATTTTTCATAATCAATGTCTTCAAATTCATAGTAAATGGTATGTACATACACAATCTTACCACGCTCGTTTGCCACCACTTCATAGTCATTCTTGAGCCCTAGCTCATCTATGAGTGATATTTCTTCTGGGTTTTCCATTATTTTTAGTTTTTAGGGAAAGCTACGAATTTTCCATTTCTCTGAAGTCAGAATTGATTTTGCCATACTTTCCAACCAAACATGCATCTTTTTAGCTCAATTATGCTATTGCCTATACAGACAAAAATAAAATATTTTCTTTGAAAAAATCAATCTAATGTTAATTTAATCTAAAAAAACCTTGTGTAAGTTTTACTTCCAAAACAATCCTTTATTTTTGGACTTATTAATCATATTACTCAAAATCCATTAAACTATGAATTTAAAAAAATCACTCACCACAATGCTCATCATGCTCACAGTGCATTTTGTAGCACTAGGACAGACCAAACTGATAGAAAAGGTAAACAGACAAGGCGATGAGCTGGTCATTCCTTACGAAAAGTATGTGCTGCCCAATGGCCTGACACTCATCATCCACGAAGACCATTCTGACCCCTTGGTGCATGTAGATGTAACCTATCACGTAGGCTCAGCCCGTGAAGAAGTAGGCAAATCTGGTTTTGCACACTTTTTTGAGCACATGATGTTTCAAGGCTCTGAAAATGTGGCCGACGAAGAGCACTTCAAAGTCATCACAGAAGCAGGCGGCACACTCAATGGTACTACCAATCGTGACCGTACCAATTATTTTGAAACCGTACCCGCCAATCAGTTAGAGCTCATGCTTTGGCTAGAGGCTGACCGTATGGGCTTTTTGCTGGATGCCGTTACTCAGAAAAAATTCGAAGTGCAGCGTGCCACCGTCAAAAACGAAAAAGGTCAAAACTATGACAACAGCCCCTACGGGCGCTGGAGCGAAATCAATGCGGCTGCTCTATACCCCTACGGACACCCCTACTCTTGGCTCACCATCGGTAAGCTAGAAGACCTAGACAGGGTAGATGTGAATGACTTGAAGAAGTTTTTTATGCGCTGGTATGGGCCTAACAATGCTACCGTAACTGTGGGCGGAGATGTAAAAGCTCAAGATGTAGTCAAAATGGTAGAGAAGTATTTTGGCTCTATCCCTGCTGGCCCCAAAGTAGAAGCCATGAAGTTAGCCTCCGTAACACTTGAGCAAAATAGATACGTGTCTTATGTAGATAACAATATCCGATTCCCTGCACTGCTTGTTACTTACCCCACAGTGCCTCAATACCACGAAGATGAAGCAGCCCTTGATTGCTTGGCTGATATTCTTGGCAGTGGAAGAAGTGCTTATTTTTACAAAAAATTTGTAGATACACGCAAAGCCATCCAATCAAGTGTATTTCACAATACAAGTGAACTTTCAGGTGAGTTCATTATGTTCGTGCTGCCTTTCCCGGGCACTACATTGAAAGATTTTGAAACACAGATGCAGGAAGCTCTTGCCGAATTTGAAAAAACTGGCGTAAGCGAAGATGACATTGCCAAATTTAGGGCAGAATATGAAGCAAGCAGCATTAACAGGCTTACAAGCGTAAGCGGCAAAGTATCTCAGCTCGCTGCATTCCAAATTTATACAGGCAACCCAAACCAAATCAAAAAAGACCTTGAGCGATACACCTCTATCACCAAAGAAGATGTGATGAGGGTCTATGAAAAATATGTGAAAGGAAAATACGCCATCATTCAGAGTGTATTGCCCAAAGGAATGGAGGAAATGGCAGTACAAGCTGATAATTTTCAACCACAAACCGAAGGTGAAAATCCTTTTCCTGTAACAGATTACAACGGATTGACTTACAACAAGCCCACTGACAGTTTTGACAGAAGCAAAAAACCAACACCAGGGCAAGCACCCCTTGTAAGCATTCCAGCATTTTGGCAGATGAAAACAAGCAATGGCATCAAAATCATCGGTACAGAAAGTGATGAAATCCCTACAGTAACGTTGCAGCTCACCATAGACGGAGGGCAGCAGCTCGAAGCCAATGACCTGAGCAAAGCGGGCATCGCCTCCCTGACTGCCAGCATGATGAATGAGTCCACAAAAAACTACAGCTCCGAAGCTATCTCCGAAGAATTGCGCAAGCTAGGAAGTAGCATCTCCTTCGGAAGTGGAAGAAACAGCACAAGTGTCAGTGTACAGAGTTTGAAGAAAAACCTGCCTGCCACACTCAAAATCCTAGAAGAAAAACTATTCAATCCTAAATTTAGTGAAGAAGATTTTGACAGACTCAAAAAACAGCAGGTAGAAAATGCAAAATCATCTGAAAAACAGCCTGTGTCTATTGCCAATCGTGTCTATGACCGCTTGCTTTATGGCGAAAACAGCATCCAGTCATACCCTGTGTCGGGCATAGAGACAAGCATCAACAACATTACGCTAGAAGATGTAAAGGCTTTTTATGAGAAAAACTACGCCCCCAATGTTGCAAAGCTTGTCATCGTGGGGGATATCTCCCAAGAAGATGCCACGAAGTCTGTCGCTTTCTTAAATCAATGGAAGAAAAAAGAAGTCAAAATACCTACAATGGCAGAAGTAAAAGAAGTGGATAAAACCAAAATATACCTCATAGACAAGACTGATGCCCCTCAATCTGAGATTAGAATCGGGTACAGAACAGCCCTGCCTTATGATGCCTCAGGAGATTATTTTAAGACTACTTTGATGAATTACCCATTGGGAGGAGCATTTAACAGTAGAATTAATCTAAACCTACGTGAAGACAAAGGCTATACTTACGGCGCTCGCTCTGGATTTAGTGCAGGCAAAGAATCGGGTGAGTTTACAGCCTCAGCAGGAGTGCGCACTGATGTAACTGACTCTTCTGTAGTAGAGTTTTTGAAAGAAATGCGTGGCTATTATCAAGATGGAATCACCCTTGAAGAGCTTGAATTTATGAAAAAATCAATCGGTCAGCGTGATGCCCGTGAATACGAGACACCTTTCCAAAAAGCCTCTTTCCTGAGTCGCATCTTGACCTATGATTTGAACCCCAATTACGTGAAAAAACAGAAGAAAATCATAGACCAAATCACCAAGAAAGAAATAGATGCCTTTGCTAAAAAATATGTAAACCCTGAGAAAATGAATATTCTCGTGGTAGGTGATGAGAAAACCGTCAAGAAAGGGCTACAACGCATCGGCTATGAAATCATAGTGCTAGACAGTGAAGGAAATCCTGTAAAAGACAAACCTGCCGATGGCTCACAAGCAGGCGAAGGTGGTAAAAATAAATAGCCTCAGAGATAAATGCTCACATTCATAAAAATAGCCCACGAGTACCATACCCGTGGGCTATTCTTTTGTGGCATCCCTACCAATGAGGATTTATTCAAGGTCTAATTTGACTTCTTTGCTGTAGTAGCGTTTGTTTTCTTCGCCTCTGATTTCTATGTGAAGCTTTTTCTTTTGCCAGTCAATCTCTATCAGACCAAAGTTCAAGTCCCTCATCAAAGGGCTGATGCGGTATCGGTTTGCTTCATCAGGGAGGGTTTTGCCTGAGTGTGTCAGTCCGCTAGAAGTAATTTCATAAAGTTGATACGCAGATTGAGGGTCTTTCCATTGAGCTACCTCTGCAATATGCCTATCACCACTTAGCAAAAAGGTGTTTTTGCTTTGAAGTTTTGTAAGTAAATGCAAAAAACGCTCTCGTTCTTGGGGGAAGTTGGCCCATTTTTCATAAGGGTGCTCCTCTGCTATGACTTGAATACTGCTGCCTATGATGTGTATATCTGCTTGGCTATCTGTAAGTTCTTTCTCTAGCCAAGCCCACTGTGCTTCTCCTAAAAGAGACCCTGAAAAATTGGGCTGATAGACCTTATCGATGCGAGTAAGCGAATCACGAAAATAGCGTGTGTCTAGCAATATGATTTTTATTCTTTTGCCTTTCTGCCCAAAGTCATATGCAGCATAGATGCCTGCACGCTTCCTTTGAGGGGCATATTGGGGCACATCTAAGAAATCTAAGAGAAGCTCTTGGCTTTCTTCTTTTTTGGCAAAGCCAATTCCTCCGTCATTCTGTCCATAATCATGGTCATCCCAGATACCGATGATGGGCGTTTTTCTCTTAAATCTTTGATATGCTTTTCGGGCATTCTGCAAGGTATATTTCTGTGCCATCTTTTGCATATCTTCAGTATCTCCGTAGATATTATCACCTAGCCAAATCCATAAATCAGGCTTGTGTCTTCCAATGTGTTTCCAGAGAGGTTGTGGCTTGTCGTGTTTATTACAAGACCCAAAGGCAATGAGGTCTAGGGTCTCTTTACGAGCAGGTACGGAAGCTACCTCAGGAGGGGCAGCCTCTTTGGCTAAGAATAGACCTAAGAAAAATAAGACAAATTGATATGTAAAGTGCATAATTTTGTATTTTTTTAAACCCAAAATTATGGATAATCTTTCTAAGAATGAGAAATTGAATATTATCATCTTGTAAAATTTATACTACATAATTTGAGATTAAAAACAGGCTCACTTGCTCTTGTATAAGTTCATGTGTGTTTTAAGGATTAAAAAAGCCTTTAATCCTCGAATAATAATAATAAAAAGCAAAACAGCCAGCCCCGAGATTATATGTGAATAATACTAAAAAATCTTATTTTACTTTAAAAACCTGAAAAAAATACGCCCAAATCTTTTAAAATTATGCACAGCATTTGCACCAGCACAAAGCTTTTGTTTTTTTTACGATAAACAATCAAAAACACTATTGATATGAAAAAGCAATTTTCTAAAAAACAACCCACTTGCAAAGTAACTTTTCAACTGCCACAAGAGGCCGCCCCCAATGCACAGACCGTCATGGTGGTCGGTGATTTTAATGAATGGCAGCCACAACAAGGCACTACTCTGAAGCTTGACCGCAGCGGTTTTTTCAAAGCCGAGCTAGACCTAGCTACTGGGAGAGAGTATCAGTTTCGTTATCTGATTGACAATACCTACTGGGAAAATGACTGGTCTGCTGATAAGTATGTTCCTACTCCTTTCCAAGGCATAGAAAACTCGGTAGTTTCTCTTTTGGAGGGCAAGAACACTGCAAAAACAAGCCAAAAAGCCAATCCTAAAAAGACAAGCGTACAAGCTGATGACCTTAAAAAAATAGAGGGAATAGGGCCTAAAATCGCTCAATACCTTCAAGAAGCAGGCATTAGTACTTATGAAGCCCTTGCCAAGGCTTCCATTAGCCAACTCAAAGAAGTGCTCAGCACTGCAGGCCCTCGCTACAAAATGCATGACCCCAACACTTGGGTAAAACAAGCACAACTTGCACAAGAAGGAAAGTGGGAAGAGCTCAAAAGCTGGCAAAAAACACTTAAAGGAGGTAAGAAATAAAAATTATAGGCTTGTGTTCTCGAGTTTGTGAGCCAGGGTATCAAAACTCTCTGACCAGGGATGTGCACACTCTGAGCAGGCACATCCCTTTCACTTCAAAGTTTGGATTTCGTGTATTTTGTTCGATTATTTTTTTACCCTGTCAGGGTTAGCCTTGACGAAAGCAGCCCAGCCCGCCGATTTGTTCTGAGGGGTTTTACTCTGAAAATAATGGCAAAGTGCTACGCCAAGTGCATCTGTGGCATCTAGCAGCGCTGCATCATCTTCAAATTTTAATATTTTTTTGAGCATTGCTGCCACTTGTTCTTTAGAGGCGTTGCCATTGCCTGTTACAGACTGCTTAATCTTGCGGGGGGCATACTCCATAATCGGGATTTCATTGAGAAGGGCCGCTGCCATTGCCACGCCCTGAGCCCTGCCGAGCTTGAGCGCTACTTGAATATTTTTGCTGTAAAAAGGTGCTTCTAGAGCCATTTCGTCAGGGTTATATTCTCGGATGAGCTCTGAGGTTCGCTCAGATATTCTTTTGAGTTTGAGGGCATGATTGCTGTATTTTTTGAGATAAATCACACCATAATTTAAAATAGACACTTCTTTACCCAGTACTCTGATGAGTCCGTAGCCCATAATCTGAGTGCCAGGGTCTATTCCCATAATGATTCTTTCCTTTGGGCTTTGTGTTGTATCTTTGCTTTGCATATTTTTTAGAGATAAAAATAAGATGTACTTGTCTATATTGGAGACTCAGGAAAAGTCTTGCCTTTAAATTTATTTTAGGTATAGAATAGTTTTTAAGAAGCATTTTATACCCCAGAGGGGTTTCATCTTTGTAGAAAAGTCTGATATGTTCAAATCTGAACTCCGTAGGAACTGTGTTAAATTCCAAATAAAAGCCAAATAAAATTTGTTTTTCATTTTCAAGTAGTTTTTTGCATATCAATATGGAGTGAAATATTCAAGACAATTTATTTCACTCCTACAGAGTTCGCATGCATTTTGTATCTATTTCTACAAAGATTTCACTCCTACGGAGTAGTGAAGATAGATTTCCTAGGTCTCCAATGTCTATATTTAAAATTAAAGTAGGTTAGACTTTCATTTCCTTCAATATTGTTAAAATGGTTTTGGCAATTAGTGTATTTTTAGCAATATACATCTTTTTGAGTATATTTTTATGGTTGGGCTGGGAAAAAACTAGAGAATTTGAGATTCCCCCTGATTTTAAGGCTACCATCAATGAAGGTCAGCCAAAGCTTTCTGTAATCATTCCTGTACGAAACGAAGGCAGCAATATCTTTGCTTTGCTTTCTGATTTGGCACATCAGTCTATTTCTTTTGTAGATTTTGAAGTCATCATTGTGAATGATTGTTCAGAAGATGACACGGTGGCAAAAGTAAATACCTTCCAAAAAACAAGCCCTTACGCCCTGCATCTTTTGCACCTTCCCGAAAAACACAACTTTACTGCCCCCAAAAAAGAAGCCCTGCGGAGGGGGGTGTCAAAGGCAAAAGGGGAGCTAATCATCACTACAGATGGCGACTGTCGTGTGCCTACCGACTGGCTCAAAACCTTTTGGGCATTTTACAAGATATACAGTCCTAAACTCATCAGTGCTGGGGTTACTTTTCATATAGAATCCAGTCTTTTTGCGAGGCTTCAGGTCATTGAGTTTGCGAGCTTGGTAGGCAGTGGGGCATCTACTTTGGCTTGGGGCAGCCCTACAATGGCAAACGGGGCAAACATAGCCTACCCCAAGGCAGTCTTTGAGGAAGTACGAGGCTTTGAAGGCTATACAGAAATGGCTTCGGGAGATGATGAGTTTTTAATGCAAAAAATAGCCAAACGATACCCCCACTCTGTTTATTTCTTAAAAAACAGGGCTGCCATTGTGCATACCAATGCACAAGAAAGTCTTCAAAGTTTTTATGCCCAAAGGCAGCGCTGGGGTAGTAAATGGAAGTATTATCAAGATTGGCGGCCAAAATTATTGGCTTTTTTTATTTTTATCTTACATTTGGGCTTGCTAATGGCTGGATGCTTGAGTATTTTTGGTGAATATCCCTTAAAAATCTTTGGCTTGCAACTTGGGGCAAAATTTTTGGTAGAGTTCGGATATTTATCTCGGTTGTTATTCTTTTTTGGCAAAGGGCAGCTTATAGCACTAATTATCCCCTTGCAATGGATTTATCCTTTTTATGTAGTAATTTTAGGCTTGGCATCACAGACCAAGACTTACTACTGGAAAGGCAGAGCGTTAAAATAAAAAATCAAAAATGACTGACCTAGAATTTGATGTTTTAGATGAGCTTTATTTTGTGCAGACCTTCGCAACACTCCGAGAAGCACTCCTTGATGACATGGAAGAGGCTACTTTGGTCAGTGTATTGTATGATTTGGCACAGAAAGGCTGGGTAAAGTGCCTTCGCCCCAATAAAGACGAGCCTATCCATCAGGAAGCACTTGATATCAAAAGGGATTATCAACAGTATTGTTATTTGGCTACTAAAGCAGGGCTGATGGCTCATAATATGGGCGAATAAATTTATCAGATAGTTTTTTTTAAAATGCTGATACCATTAAATCATAAGAACAAATTATAAAGTCTAATATATGCAACAGGAGACGGTACGCACGCCTTTTTATTACATAAAGAAAAGATTTTTTGCCAATAAGCCAGCTGTGTTTGGGATGGTAGTCATTGTCTTGTCTGTGCTTGTGTCTATTTTGGGCTACTCTATCATGCCCGATAAAACGCCCTATGCAGATGACCGAGCAGACCAAATCAGCAAACAGCCCCCTGGTTTTTCGGTAACGGTAATTCGATTTCATAAAAATCTCAAAGTAAAACAATACAATTTCTTTTATGCTACTCTTTTCGGGCAGCCTAGCAAGTATCAGACCATCCCTGTGGAGAGCTACAGGGTAGATGAAACTGACCTGAAACTTTATGCAAAAATATTTGGAGAAGGTGGAAAAGAGACAGCTTTCCCGCTAATAGATGTAGTAGAGCCTATTTATGTGGGGCAGTCCAAAAAAATGCGAGGACTAAACTATGCTTACAATCCTGAAACCAGAGAAGCAACTTACCTAGACTTGCAAGGCAACAAGCACGTCTCAAGCCGAGTAGAGATTTTGGCAGAATTTGAGAAAAACTGTGTAGAAAAAAGAACTTACTGGCTTGGCACAGACAAGGCAGGGCGAGATATGATGAGCCGCCTACTCTTTGGTGTCAGGATTTCGCTGGGCATTGGCTTGATTTCGGTCGTGATTTCGTTTGTAGTAGGTATTTTTTTAGGCTCTCTGGCTGGTTTTTTTGGAGGCTGGATTGATAGCCTTGTGCTGTGGTTTATGACTGTGGTTTGGTCTATTCCAGGCATTATGCTCGTGATAGCCATTAGCCTTGCATTGGGCAGAGGTATTTTTGTGGCTTTTATCGCCATTGGGCTTACCACTTGGGTAGAGATAGCCCGTGTGGTCAGAGGGCAGATTATGGGCATCAAACAGATGCAATACATCGAGGCTGCCCGTGCAATGGGCATGCGCAACTACCGCATTATCTTCGTACATATTTTGCCCAATATTTTCGGGCCATTGATTGTGATTCTGACCTCTAACTTTGCCTCTGCCATTCTGACAGAAGCAGGGCTGAGCTTTTTGGGGCTGAGTGCACAGCCGCCTATGGCATCTTGGGGAGTGATGGTCAATGAAGGCTTTAACTTCATCACTGTGAAAGGAGGGTTTTACTTGGTATTGCTTCCTAGCCTTTGCATAGCACTGATGGTGCTTGCTTTTAATTTATTCGGTAATGGTTTAAGAGATGCTTATGACCCCAAAACAACAGCGAGAGCAAAGTAATTACAAAGCAAAGTTTCACCAAGTAGAGTTAGAGCTAAATGCCATTCTAGAGATTACGCAGGCGATTAACAACAATGTCCCAGAAGATGCATTGTATAAAATGTATAAATTTACGCTCCGAGGCAATCTGCACATAGAGCGCATGGCACTTTTTGTATTGGATGAAATTTGGGAGTGTAAGGTGCATTTTGGCGTAGCAGAAGACATTATCAGGCACTCCGAAGAGTTACAAAAACTCTCTCACATCAAAGACATTACGCCCATAGAAGAAATTTTTTCTGGACATCCTGTCTTTGGGCAGTTTAATTTTATCATTCCTGTATTGCACAAAGACAGAATCCTGTCTTATGTCTTTATTAGCCAAAACCAACCTGCCAAAGAACTCTATAAAAAAGAAGTAGATAACCGATTCGTACAAGCCCTTAGCAATATCATCTTAGTAGCCATAGAGAATAAAAAACTTGTTCGCCGCCAAATCAGCCAAGAAGCCTATAAAAAGGAAATGGAAATTGCCCAAAAAGTGCAGTCTCTCTTATTTCCCAAAAAACTCCCTTATACCCAACAAGTCAAAATCAAAGCTACTTACTTTCCGCACGACTTGATAGGAGGGGATTATTATGACTATATCCCCATTAATGAAGATAAATTCTTAGTCTGTATTGCAGATGTATCTGGCAAAGGGATTCCGGCAGCACTGTTGATGTCTAATTTTCAGGCATCACTGCGTACACTCATCAGACAGACAGAAGATTTAGAACAGATTGTAGAAGAACTTAACTACTCTATCTACCAAAATGCACAAGGAGAGCATTTTATTACCTTTTTGATTGCACTCTTTGACCAAAAGACCCAAACACTCCAATACATCAATGCGGGGCATAATCCTGCTTATTTTTATGATGAACAAAGAGAAGAGAGCATCCTACTCAATAAAGGGACTACCATTTTAGGGATCTTTTCGCCTCTTCCATTTCTTGAGAAAACCATACTCACAGATTTGAATGGCTTCTTCTTATTTGCCTATACAGATGGCGTGACAGAGATAGAAAACCCAGATGATGAGCAGTTTGGCTTAGATAGGCTCATTACTTTTTTAGATTCTAGGCGCAAAAAAGACCTATCCGACATACACGGGAACCTGATTACTAGAATCAATAATTTCAAAAAAGGTAAGCAATATACAGATGATATTACCCTTCTTTCTTGCCGAGTTGAGCCTTCAGTATAGTGCTTGCTTTCCGCAGTCTTTTTTTAGGATGATTGGTTCATAGAAGTTATTTTGCTTTCAGAGCAAAAAATTTATAGAATCATTTTTTTAAATCATGGGATTTTATTTATTTTTCCATTTGATAAAACTAAAAGCTAGTAGCCTATATGAAGTTTAAATGGAATTATTGCCTCTTACCATTCTTGATTCTGTTAGAATCCTGCAACTTATCTCAATCAGAAAGTACAAATATCATCACCAACCACGAAGTGCTCATCCCTTACAGAGAAGGAGAAGAATGGGGATTTGCCAATCAGCAGCAGAAGGTCATCATCAAACCCAAATATCAAGAAGTATTTAGATTCTCGGAAGGGCTTGCCAAAGTAAAACAACAAAGCAAATACGGATTTATCAATCCAAAAGGGGAGGAGGTAGTCCCACTCAAATATGATTGGGCTTGGGATTTTATGGACGGGCTCGCACTGGTCAAACACAATGGAAAATGGGGCTGCATCAATACCAAAGGCGAGGTAGTCATCCCGATAGAATACACAGCCTTTGAAAAATTTAGTGAAGGGCTTGCCGTCGTGCAGGTCAAAGATAAATTCGGTGCAGTCAATCAAAAAGGCGTGCTCATCATCCCACCTGAGTATGATGTCTTGTCGCCCTACCAGCAAGGAATCGCCAAGGCTGCCAAAAAAAATCAATACGGATTTCTCGATACACAAGGCAAAGTAATCTTGCCATTCAAATACAATTTATACATTGAATTTAAAGAAAAACTTGCCAAGATACGTAACCAAGACCTCTACGGATACATCAACCTCAAAGGGGATACCATCATAGAAGCAAAATACTTAGAAGTTACCCCATTTCAAGGTGATTTTGCAAAGGTAAAACCTGACCGAAAATGGCACATCATCAACAAGCAAGGCACACAAATCACACAAAAAGGATATAATTTTATCTTTGATTTTTCAGAAAATATTGCCAAAGTACAAGACAGCACACACTATGGATTTATCAATCAAAAAGGTGCTGAAATCATCCCACCAAAATACCAACTGGCACAAGACTTCAAAGAAGGACTTGCCCTAGTGAAGCAAGACACGGCTTGGTTTTTTATTGACCTGCAAGGCAAAAAAGTAATAGACCTCCCCTATGATGAGGCCGTGAGCTTTACAGAGGGGCTTGCTGTGGTCAGAAAGGGTACAAAATATGGATTTATTAATCAAAAAGGTGCTGAAATCATTCCGCCCAAATATGAAATGGCTCGAAGCTTTGAGCAAGGAATCGCCCATGTGAAATACAACGGAAAATGGGGATTCATAGACAAAGCAGGGCAGGAGTATTGGCAAGATTAAAGACTCAAAAATGAGTGAAAACAATAAAAAAATGGCTTATCTTCGTCTATCAAAAAAATAAACAAGCAATAAACACATGGCACAAGAACACTTTAACAAGCCCCTCGGTGAGGTACAAGATTTACAAATAAAAGGACAAATTTTTCATTTTATTACACCCGAAGCCAAATTACAACTGACTGTATTCTCCGAATCAGTGCTGAGGGTCAGGGCTTTGCAGATAGACCGCCCTTGGGAAGATTTCTCTTATGCAGTCATTGCCCAACCCATAACCGTTGATTTTGAGTGGGAAGAAAGCGATGCCCACTATCACCTCAGAACCGAAAAAATTCACTTAGAGATTTCTAAAAATCCACTTCGTTTTCGCTTCTTTGATGCCTACGATAATCTTCTTAATGAAGATGACCCTGCTTTCGGGATTTCTTGGATAGGCAATGAAGTATCTACCTACAAAACCCTCCAACCTGGGGAGCGTTTCGTGGGGCTAGGGGCTAAAACGGGCGGCATAGACCAGCGCAATAAAAGCTTCACTAACTGGAACTCTGATGCCTTTGGCTATGGCTATGAGACAGACCCACTCTATACTTCTGTGCCTTTTTTTATGGGAATCTTGCCCGAAATCGAAAAAAGCTACGGGATTTTTATGGACAATACCTATCAGAGCCGCTTCAACTTCGGGGCTTCTTCTAATCGTTTTGCGTATTTTCAGTCAGAAAACGGTGAGATGGATTATTATTTTATACACGATGATAGCCCCGCAAAGATTTTAGAGGCTTATACTGGGCTTACAGGGCGTATTTCTATGCCCCCACTTTGGTCTTTGGGCTATCAGCAATGCCGATATAGCTATTATCCTGATACAGAAGTAAAGCAAATAGCACAGACATTCAGAAGCAAAGACATCCCCGCAGATGTGGTTTATTTGGATATTCATTATATGGAAAGATACAAGGTCTTTACTTGGGACAAAGAACGCTTCCCTGACCCTGCCAAGCTTTCTAGAGAGCTTGCAGAGATGGGCTTTCATTTGGTTTTGATTTTTGACCCTGGTGTAAAGGTAGAAGAAGGCTATGAGGCTTATGAAGACGGGCTAGACAAAGACGTATTTGTAAAATACCCTGATGGCACGCCTTACCAAGGGGAGGTCTGGCCTAGCTGGAGTCATTTTCCTGATTTTACAAACCCAAATGTGCGTGCTTGGTGGGGTGAAAAGTACAAGGCATTGACTGATTTGGGCGTGCAAGGCTTCTGGAATGATATGAACGAACCCGCAGTATGGGGCAAACATTTCCCTGATATGGTTCAGTTTGATTTTGAAGGGCAAGGCGCTACCCACAAAAAAGCCCACAATGTCTATGGAATGCAGATGGCACGAAGCACTTTTGAAAATACAAAAAAACTACTCGGCAACCAACGCCCCTTTGTGCTGACAAGGGCAGGCTATGCAGGCGTACAGCGCTATGCTGCCGTCTGGACAGGCGACAATGTCTCCGAAGATGGGCTGATGCTAAGTGATGTCAGGATTTTGAACAGTATGGGTCTGAGTGGCTTGGCATTCTCGGGCTATGATGTAGGGGGCTTTGTGGGGGAGGCAAGTGCTTCACTTTTTAAGCGCTGGATAGCCATTGGTGCTTTTGCTCCTTTTTATAGAGGTCATTCTATGATTAATAGCCGTGATGCAGAGCCTTGGGCATTCGGAGAAGAGGGCGAAGACATAGCCCGAAATTATATCAAACTACGCTACAGGTTGCTGCCTTATATTTACTCTTTGTTTTATGAGGCAACACAGACAGGCATGCCCATTCAGCGCAGTCTTGTTTTTGAATATGCTTTTGACCATATGATTTATCAAGGAGATTTTCAGAATCAATACTTATTCGGGCCTAGTATTTTGGTCTGTGCAGTAAGCATACAGCACCCCATCCAAAAGGTGTATTTGCCTGAGGGTCAGTGGTTTGATTTGTTTAATGACCAAGCGTATGCAGGCAATCAGCCCACGATGATAGAGACACCTTTAGATAAATTACCACTTTTTGTCAAAGCTGGGCAAATGCTTCTGATGCAATCTCCGACCAATCATACCCAAGAAAAACCGATAGATGTGCTAGAATTGCATCTCTACTTAGGAGGTGAGGGAAGTACTTTTGCTTATTATGAAGATGATGGAAGCAGCTATGATTTTGAGCAGGGAAGCTATTATAAGCGAGCCATTAGGTATGAGGCTGCCCAAAACACCCTGTATTTTGAAGCTAAAGAGGGAAGTTTTGTGAGTAAATTTACTCAAGTAAAAATCTATTTTCACGGCACACAAGGTGCAGAAATACAAGCCAGTTATGAGGGGCAGGACTTGTTACTCAGCAAAGAAGATTACTATTTTGTAGCCCCTATTTCTAATTTTGACCCATTTGAATACAATGAAGATTTTTCAAAAATAGTGCAGAATCTTCCCTCGGTGCAGCTTGCACTGTCAGAAGAAGCTTTTGAGGTGAGCTGGTAGGAGACACATAGTCTGGTATGAATAGAATGAAAGAATCACTTTAATACATTTTGCCAAGAAAGTGATTCTTTCCTCTAATTGGTGTTTTAGAAAGGAGGCAGCAGTGATGTAAATTAAGATTTCACTTCTTCGTATCCGTTCCCGTGTAGTGCAAAACGCCCCCGTTCTTTGGCGTGTACTACCTCGGTTTGTGCCCAAGGCCAGCCTCCAAACTGTGTTCTGCCATAATCTTTCATAGCCTCCCTGATTTCTTCTTGGGTATTCATCACAAAGGGGCCATGCTGCACCACAGGCTCACCGATAGGTTTTCCTTCTAGCATTAAGAAATAAGCATCTGCTGCACCATTCTGAATAGAGATGTCCTCATCGGCTTTTAATTCAATGAGATGCTTCACAGGAGCTTTTTCCCCTTCTATTTGTATGTCAGTTCCTTTGTAAAAAAAGAGGGTTCTGTTGGCTTTGCTGCTCGTTTTTGGGATTGTCCAATTGGCATTTGCTTCCATCTTAATGGTATAAACACCAACGGCATTTTCAGGATTGGCAGCCCAAGAGTCGGGCGTAGTATCTAAGGCTTGTACCTCGTGCAAACTCCCTGCAATGATTTGGATAGTGGTAGATTTGCCTGCATCATCTTGTTTTGTAACTACAGGAATGTCTTCTCTCCACAGCATTTTGAAGTGAGGTGCTACCATTTTAGACCTGCTCGGCAAGTTGAGCCAGATTTGGAAGATTTCTAGTGTATTTCCTTTGTCTTCGTGAAGAAGCGGAAACATTTCGGAGTGCTGTACGCCCTTTCCTGCGGTCATCCACTGCACATCTCCAGCCATAAACCGCCCTGCGGCACCCAGTGAATCTGAGTGATCCACAATTCCCTCTTTGTTGATGGTGATGGTTTCAAAACCCCTGTGTGGGTGGTAGGGGAATCCCGGGATTTGAGCACCATGGTACATTCTCCAGTCGCTTCCTTCGGCAAAATCTTGCCCTATTTGCCGCCCTTTCAAAAGCTCAGGATTCACATGCATTTGAGGTGTTCCTGCGGGATATTCATCTCTGTGATAGACACAAAATAGAAAAGGGTCTTGTGTTTTCCAAGGAAACCCAAGGGGCTCTATGCTGAGTAGCTTGTTCATTTTTATGATATTTAAAAGTAAAGGAATAGAATTATTCAACTATGTTGTGTTGTTTTTGTTGGTTTATTGCTCATTTATTTGATTTGAGTTATTAAAAACTTATTTAGTTTGTACTGTTTTTTATATAATAAATTGGCAACAAACTTTTGCCTAAACCTTTTGCAGAGAAAGAAGTCTGTAAATAAGATATAAAAACATTAAATTAAACTTGAAATGCGGTATAAATTTAAAATTCTTCAAATAGTATTTTTCTCTTTGATTATCTGTGCTTGTAGCTCTGGCACTGATAGCCCTACACCAAGTGCTGAGCTTTATTTTCCACCCAATACTGGCAGCACTTGGGAGCAGCTTAGCCCTGAGAGTTTAGGCTGGGATGTAGGCAAAATACCTGATTTTTTGACTTATCTGGAGAATAACAATACAAGGGCGTTCATCCTTCTCAAAGATGGAAAAATAGTGATGGAACACTACTTTGGTCAAAATCTACTCTCTACATCTCCTTTTAACTCAAACACTAACTGGTATTGGGCTTCGGCTGGCAAAACCCTTGCTGCTTTTTTGATAGGCAAGGCTCAAGAAGAAGATTTTTTGAGCATCAACGACCCCTCCGACATTTATCTAGGGCAGGGCTGGACAAGCCTCAACAGCGTGCAGGAGCGTCAAATCACCATTTGGCATCAGCTCACGATGACTTCAGGGCTAGATGACGGAGTCAGCAACAGTAACTGCACAACGCCCGAATGCCTTCAGTATTTGGCTACTCCAGGGCAGCGATGGGCATACCACAATGCACCCTACACACTGCTAGATAAGGTCTTAGAAAATGCTACTGCACAAGATTTTGATACTTATTTTAATGCAAAGCTGCGAGATAAGATAGGCATGAATGGTTTTTGGTCTTACACTGGTGATAACCATGTCTATTACAGTACTGCCCGCTCTATGGCACGCTTTGGTTTGCTGATACTCAATGAAGGAAAATGGAAAGACGAAACCGTGATGGGTGATACAGCCTATCTCAGGGCAATGCACAGCAGCTCACAAAGTATCAATCCTAGCTATGGCTATCTGTGGTGGCTCAATGGCAAATCATCTTTCAAAGCACCAGGCTTTCAGACGAGTTTTGCAGGGGCTATTTCGCCACAAGCCCCTGCTGATATGTTCGCTGCCATGGGCAAAGATGGTCAGTTGATTAACATAGTGCCAAGCCAGAATCTAGTGCTTGTCAGGATGGGAGATGCCCCTGACAATACGCTTGTGCCTTTTCTTTTTCAAGATGATATGTGGGAAGCATTGAGGTTGATTATGGATTAAGAGTGTTTTCTTTTTTTATACTCTCGGAGGTGTAAATGTTTCGGAGAAAAGTGTATTTTTAGACTAGTCTAAACTTATTTTTAGATTATTTTGAAAATTATCAAAAAAGACTTAACTTTGGAATCAAAATAGTACTAAACCAATTTTGAATCAATGTATGAAAATAGACAAGGCTTTTTTGGGAGTGGTGATTTTTGCTTTGGGCTTGCTAGTTGCTTGCCAGCCTAGCTCAGATAGTCAAAGCCAAGAAACTGAGGAAAAACCATTTTTTCTCAGCACCACAGGGATGATTGCAGACATTCTTAGAAATGTGGCAGGAGACAGTGCCAAAGTAGAATCACTCATGGGGGCAGGGGTAGACCCTCATCTGTATAAAGCGACTCGCCAAGATTTGAGTCAGCTTCGTGCAGCTGATGTGGTTTTTTATAATGGATTGCATTTAGAGGGCAAAATGGCAGAAGTACTCGAGAAGCTCGGAAGGCAAAAGCCCGTCTTTGCGGTGGCAGACGGCGTTTCATCCCAAAAAATACAAAAACTTGGAGCAGCTGCAGACCCCCACATCTGGTTTGATGTGCAGCTATGGCATGATGCAGCAGGCTACATTGCCCAAGAGCTTTCTAAAAAATATCCCCAACAGGCTGATTATTTTCAAAAAAATACAAAAACATACCAAGAAAAACTCCTCGTACTGGATGCAGAAGTAAGAAAAGCCCTGCTTCAGATTCCTAAAGACAGACGAGTACTGATTACCGCCCATGATGCTTTTGGATATTTTGGGAAGGCATATCAAGTGGAGGTAAAGGGCTTGCAAGGCATTTCTACCATCTCAGAGTTTGGGGTGAGAGATATGAAGGATTTGGTTGATTTTATCGTCAGACGTAAGATTAAGGCTGTATTCGTAGAGTCTTCCATTTCTCCCAAATCACTGGAGGCAGTCGTGCGGGCATGTGCGCAAAAAGGGCATAGCATTCAGATAGGAGGCACTTTGTATTCTGATGCAATGGGAACAAAAGGAACGCCCGAAGGCACATACATCGGCATGGTCAGGGCAAATGTAAAAACAATAGTGGAGGCATTAAAATAAAAAACATGATACAGCAAGTAGCAAACCCCGCCATCGAGCTGCACAGCCTTACAGTGGCTTACCAGCAAAAGCCTGTACTTTGGAATTTGGATTATACCTTGCCAGCAGGCAAACTCATAGGAATCGTGGGGCCGAATGGCTCAGGCAAAACCACCATGATTAAAAGCATCATGGGTTTGGTGCCCCTGAGCAGTGGCTATGTAAAAATATTTGACGAATCTCTAGACAAGGTAAGGTCTAGGGTAAGCTATGTGCCACAGCGAGGCTCTGTAGACTGGGATTTTCCTGTCAATGTGCTGGATGTAGTCTTGATGGGGCGAGCCAAACCTAGGCGGCTTTTTAGCCGATACAGCAGCCAAGACAAAGAAATTGCGATGGATTCACTCAAAAAAGTAAACATGGAGGCATTCGTCAAGAGGCAAATCTCTGAACTCTCGGGCGGACAACAACAGCGGGTTTTTTTGGCAAGGGCATTGGCACAGCAAGCAGATTTATACCTCATGGATGAGCCTTTTGCAGGGGTGGATGCTTCTACCGAAAGTACCATTATGGATTTGCTCAAATCTATGCGTGCTGAGGGCAAGACCATCGTGGTGGTGCACCATGATTTACAGACTGTCAATCATTATTTTGATTGGCTTGTACTGCTCAATACCCGTTTGATAGCTTCTGGACCTACCAAAGAGGTCTTTAACTCCGAAGCCCTCACCCAAACTTATGGGGGCAAGCTCAATATCTTGAGCCGAGTGGGTGATTTGGTCAAAGAAAAAGCCCATCCATTGAGAGAAAAATAACCCTGTAGCGTCCGACAACGAAAAATTAAATTCAATATAAAACTGTGCAGACATTCCTAGATTTTTTTTCATTTACTGACCCCAATGTGCGCTGGGTGGTGCTAGGCATCATGGCGATGTGTGCTGGGGCTGCATTGGTAGGGGTTTTTGCTTTTTTACAAAAGAAATCACTGGTAGGTGATGCCATTTCTCATGCCATTTTGCCTGGGATATGCTTGTCTTTTTTGATTACAGAATCCAAGGCTACTTGGGCTTTATTGCCTGGGGCATTCCTGACGGGCTGGTTTTCTCTGATAGCCATTGATTATCTCACACGGCACACCAAGCTCAAGTCAGATTCAGCAATTGCTTTAGTGCTTTCGGTGTTTTATGGAGTCGGGATTTTGCTCTTGACCATGATTCAAAACATGGAACTGGCACAGCAATCAGGGCTAGACAAGTTTTTGTTTGGCAAGGCGGCTGCGATGGTGTATGAAGATGTGCTGGTGCTGATTGGCCTAAGTATCCTGATTGCGGTGGTTATTTTTAGCTTGTACCGTCCTTTTCGTTTGCTGTCTTTTAATCCTGAGTATGCCCAAAGTTTGGGCTACCCGATTCGCTTTTTAGAAGGGCTTCTTTCGGGGCTGACGGTGCTTTCAGTGGCGATTGGTGTGCAGGCAGTTGGGGTGGTTTTAATGGCGGCCTTGCTGATTACGCCTGCTGCTACGGCACGCTACTGGACCAATAGTCTGAGTGTAATGCTAATTTTGGCTACTTTTTTTGGAGCATTTTCAGGCTTAATGGGTACATACATTTCTTATACTTACCCCCACATGCCTACGGGCCCTTGGGTGGTAACGGTGCTGTCGGTCATTGCCATTCTATCTGTTTTGCTAGGTAGAAAAAAGGGTGTACTCGCCAGCCAAAGACAACTTAGACGCAATGGACGCAAAATGCTAGAAGAAAATCTCCTCAAATGCCTTTATCATTTGGGAGAAATGGATAATGAGTGGCAAAAGAAAAGAACTTGGGCAGAAATCACGCAAAAGCGACTTTTCACAAAAAAACAACTCCAGCGTGCTTGGAAAGCCTTGAGCCGTAAAAAATTACTGTTGGCAGACAGAGAAGGACTGCTATTAAGCAAAGAAGGTGAAAAAATGGGCAGACGCATCACGAAGATTCATAGACTCTGGGAGCTTTACCTCACCAAACATTTGCATTTGGCTTCTGACCACGTCCACGAAGACGCAGAGGCAATAGAACACGTCATTACCCCTGAGTTAGAAAAAGAACTAGAGCATCAGCTGGGTTATCCTGTACTAGACCCGCACGAAGAGCCGATTCCTTACAATGAAGATGATAAAAAAGATACTTAAGTGATTCATCACTCAAAAGAACATGACAGAAAGAAAAGAAAAAAAAGAATGGATACATTTTGGATTATACTTACAGGTTCTTTAGTGGCTACTTGCAGTGCTTTGGTAGGCTGTTTTTTGGTGCTACGCAAAATGGCAATGGTGGGAGATGCCATTTCTCATGCCGTTTTGCCAGGGATAGTTTTGGCGTATTTAGTAGCTCAGACTAGAGATTCTCTACCGATGCTCATCGGGGCAGCTATTTTTGGGGTATTGATTACCATTCTGATAGAGACACTGCACCAGCAAGGTAAAATGCAAATAGATGCTGCCATTGGGCTGTCTTTCACATGGCTTTTTGCTTTGGGCGTGATTCTGATTTCGGTCTATGCAGGGCGGGTAGATTTAGACCAAGATTGTGTGCTGTATGGCGAGATTGCTTATATTCCGATTGATATTTGGTTCTGGAATGGGCAAGATATGGGCCCCAAGGCAGTCTGGCAGCTAGGAGGGCTTTTGGGAGTCATTGTTTTGCTGCTTGTTCTGGGCTACAAAGGATTGAAAATCACCACTTTCGATGAAAAATTTGCAGCCTCTTTGGGGATTTCTACCATATTCTGGCACTACGCCTTGATGAGTCTGGTGTCATTTACCACAGTTTTATCTTTTGAGTCGGTAGGGGCTATTTTGGTAGTGGCTTTTTTGGTAGGGCCTGCAAGCACGGCGTATTTACTTAGCAAACGCCTTTCTGAGATGTTGTTTTTAGCTGTTTTATTGGGGATTTTGGCAGCGTTAAGTGGGTATTTTTTAGCCACATGGCTCAATGCGTCTATTGCTGGAGGTATGGCAGCCGCTGTAGGTTTAGAGTTTGTGCTGGCATTGATTTGGGTTTCTATTAAGAAAAAAAGTCTAGAGATTGCTTTTGAAGAAATATAAAAGAGGATTGTCAAAAAAATCTAAATACTTGTAAGCTGCTAGATTTTTTTGACAATCCTCGCTTTGATTTTACTAAAAAAAACCTGTGGTTAATTTTAGATTTGCAGGTGATGCAGTCTTTGCATTTTATTTTTCTTCACACTCTGTCAGTTCCCATGTATTTTTCTGACAGACATCAAAATTATAATAATCACAGAACTGCCCTTTGCTGTTTTCTACAGAGAGGGTATAGACTCCACACTGGAAGCTAATCTCTAGGCTTTGTCCAGCCTCGATGACGGTCCCTTCTGAGAGAACAGGAATCTCATTTCCTTCACTATCATAAAGGTAGATTTGCTTGACAGAGGTCTGCATTTTATTCACTACTTGCAGTTTTATGAGTTTTGGGTGAGTTGTTTGTTTTGTGAATGTAAAAGCCATCAGACTAAGACAGAGCACGAGGAGGGCAAAAGATTTTGTAGCCATTTTGCGTTTTTTTGTTAAAAATAATTTCAAATTACGTGAATTCTTAATTAAGACGCAAATTGTTTATTAGGTTACATATTACATATGTTTCTTTTATAGCCATTAACCTCTGAAAACACTTTCTAATGCCTGCGGATTAGTTACTTGAATCATACGGCTTTCAAGTCTGACAAGGTTGGCATAGGCCAATTCTTGCAGTGTTTTTTCTACTTTGCTGAGGTTAATGCCCGTAAACTCAGTGATGAATGCAGGCAAAATGGCTAATCCTCCTGAGAAGGCCTGTTGTTCTGCTTTTGCTTTGAATAACTCTAGCAGTAAAAAAGCGATTTTCTGTTTGATGGTTTTGTTGTAATATTCTATGCCTCTCTGCTCTGTTCGGTTGATTTCTAGGCAAAGCTCTTGCATTAATTTAAGTTTAAAAAGTGGTTCATTCTCTATCATTTCGTGTATTTGAGAGACAGGAATAGACACCAACTCTGATTCTTCTAATACGATGGCGGAGTGCTCATACAGGGGCTTTGTGAGTGAAGACACACCCAAGATTTGCCCAGGTCTGACTAGGCTGAGCCAGAGCTTGCCGAAGCGTTCGTGTTGTTTGTAAGTGATTACGAGCCCCTTTTTTAGACAGAAAACGTGCAAAGCAGGGGCATTCTCCTGGTAGATAAGTTCCTGTTTATCAAGTGTCAAGATAATTGACTTGCTTATCAGTACATTTTCCATTAATATTTTCATGAAACTATAGGTTTATCAGATTAGTACTCCAAAGATACATTTGTTAGCTGAAATATAAAATGATATACATCATACCTAAAAGTGATGTATTTAGGCAAGTCATTTCCAGTATTTTTCATAAATTATCTTTTATGAGTTATATTTCAATGTCTTTTTTATGAACTGCACAGCAAAAAAATAGCGGAAGCCTTGCTAGATATTGTCACAGGGGTTCAGCTCACACAATCTCTTGGCAAAGCTCTACAAGCACTCCGTTGGTGCTTTTGGGGTGCAAAAATACCACCAGTTTATTGTCTGCTCCTTGTTTAGGGGTTTCATTCAAGATACTAAAACCTTCTGATTTCAGGCGTGCCACTTCTTGATAAATATCTGCCACCTCATAAGCAATGTGATGTATTCCTTCTCCTTTCTTTGCTATAAATTTAGCAATGGCACTGTCTTCATGGGTAGCCTCTAACAGCTCTATTTTAGTTTCTCCTACTTTAAAAAATGAAGTCTTCACATTTTCCGAGCTTACCTCTTCGGCCTTGTAGGGTGTTGCACCCAATAGTTTGGTAAATAAGCTGTCTGAATCTGTGATACTTTTGACGGCTATGCCGATGTGTTCTACTTTTAATAACATATTTGAGATAGATGTTTAATGGATGGCAGCTAAGTTAAGAAACTTTTTAAAAATAAGATTAGTTCTAATGCATAATACTACTAAACTAAATCTTTCAGATAAATTAATTCACTAAATTTAAAAGGGAAAATCTCATGGTAACGATTTCAGAACAAGCCAAGACTAAAATAGAAGAACTAAGAAAACAAGATGACCTCAATCAAAATCATCATATCCGTGTGGCAGTAAAAGGAGGGGGCTGCTCAGGGCTGATGTATGATCTTGAGTTTGATGCAAGCATAGGAGATAGCGATCAAGTATTTGAAGACAAAGAAATTAAAATACTGGTAGATAAAAAAAGTCTGCTCTACTTGGTAGGTACGCAGCTAGACTTTACGGATGGACTAAACGGAAAAGGCTTTCACTTCGTGAACCCGAATGCCAGCCGTACTTGTGGCTGCGGAGAGAGTTTCGCCGTCTAATCTAAGAGATGCAAAGGGGGGGTAGCACTTGCCTCGATTTAGCCATCACAAAGGCGAGTGCTATGTCTATTTGCTTTCAATCAAGCTTTTTTTGTACCTCTTTTTCATCATAATCCGTATAAAATGCAGCAATTAATACGAATTACTTATGCAAGGACAGCAGTCTTATACAAACCACCCCAAAAACTTTGAGATTATCCACCACCAAATGATTACAGGTGAGCTAGACCTAGAGATAGAGAGAAACAGCTCAGAAAGCTCCTTTTTGCTAAAATTTCATAAAATACTCAACCAACAAGAGTTTATCAAAATGAACTCAGAACGATTTAATACACTCACCCCACGCGAAAAAGAAATACTCATCATGGTAGCGTATGGTGATACCAATCAAAAAATAGCTGACCATCTCTCCATCTCTATCAATACCTCCAAAACACATCGCAAAAACATCAAAAGTAAACTGAATATCAAGACCACAAGAGAGCTAATAGAATATGCTCAGGCATTTGACCTTATCTAAGCAACCCTGACAAAGTGCGTCTCTTTTAAGATGAATTAGAACAAATTTTAGGTATTTCTCGGGCTGAAAGTTATCTTAGTGTTTTATAAAACTTATAGCTTAGAAAATTATGAATTATCAAAATTTAATTTATCACCAAGAAGGTGCCATTGTCAAAATAACACTTAACCGCCCTGATAAAATGAACGCTCTCAGTCCTGCACTCGTGCAAGAGCTCAAAGAGGCAGCCAAGTGTGTGGCAGAAGATGACAGCGTCAAAGTACTTATCATCAATGGAGCGGGCAGGGCGTGGTCGGCAGGGGTAGATTTACAAGCCCTCAATGAATCTATCCAAGGAGGGCAATTCTCAGCAGACCAAATCCTGATAGATGGCAATGAATTTATTCACACCATTCAGACTATGCCCAAAGTAGCCATTGCGATGGTCAATGGATTTTGCTACACAGGTGCCACAGAGTTTATGCTTGCCTTTGATTTAATCTATGCCGCCGAAGAAGCCAAAATAGGAGATACGCACAGCAAATGGGGAATCGCTCCAAAATGGGGCATGACACAGCGGCTTCCCCAAATGGTAGGTATCCTCAAAGCTAGAGAACTCTCTTTTACGGCCCAGCCCGTTACTGGAAAAGAAGCAGAAAGAATCGGATTGGTCAATAAAGCAGTCCCACTTGCAGAGCTAGAGAATACCGTAAACGAAGTGGCTGCACATATCCTCAATAACAGTGCACAGGCGATTGCTGCCATGAAATCTCTCTACTACCAAGGAATGAACACTACCCTCAAAGAAGGCATCGAGATTGAATACAAGGCCCACTTTGAAATCAATGACAGAGAAGAATTTCTGAGAAATTTTCAGGAAAATAAGAAAAAATAGCAGATTACAAGGCTCAAAAGACTTTCAATGAGTCTCTAATAATTAGCACATTTTAAGTAAACATATTGTACTGCTATACATTTTGGGCAGGTGTAGCACTCTGCAAAAAGTGCCATACCTAAGCGCTGAAAAAGTATCATTTGTACGATGTTCTTATTGTGTTGTTTTATAAAGTAGTTGGCATCAAAGGCTTCGCCCTTTCACAGTATAAGAGCGGAGCTTTTCTTCTTGGTCAATGTCTCTCAAAAGATGCTTATATTAAACCCGTATTTTGCACTGACGGAAGCCCAATCTTGTGAGACTTAAAATTTATTTTTGATTTTTTAGAAAAACTGAAATTAAATATTTAAAATATAAGTTAATACAATCGCACAGTAAAATAGATGCGCCACAGCAAAAAAACCTCTTTTGAGTCTTTATGGACAATAAAGAAGCACTGCTAACCTACAGAAAAGTAAACCTTTTATTAACTAACTTGTTGCTTATTCGTATTTTTAGATGTAATTTCACTTAAATAAAATGTAGATTTTTCCTAAAACAATGCTCAAAATAGAACCCATATCCTCTTGTAAAGATTTAAGCCTACGCTACCTAGATACTTCATTTATCAATGAAATACATCAAGTGTATGTGCAAGCTTATCGTTATTTAGGATTGGCTGTTTCTGAGTTTTCTGGTGAAGAGCTAAAATCAAAATATGATGGTGTACTCGTCTATCAAAATGAAGCTTTTTTTATATATCTTGATACGCCATTTGGGCGCAAGATATCGCTTCTTTTTTCTAAATCTACGCCACATTCTAAAAGGCTATTGGTCAAAAACTATCTTGACATCATACAGCAAGATGGCTGGTATATAGAAGCCAGTGCCCGTATAGAGCAGATTTCTAAGCAGGCCAATGTTCCTAGCTTGGTACAAAGGAAAGACATAGAACTTGTGCTTCAAAAAAAAGTAAGGTGGCTTGGCAGAGGGTATTACCGCCGTAAGCTTTCCAAATCACAAGAGTGGGTTACCAAAAAAATTTATGGCAAACCTATGTTGTTTGCCACAAATTGAGGGAGGGGGAGGGCTAGAATACCAACAAGCGAATCTCGGTCATTTCTTCCATAGCATATTTAAGCCCCTCACGTCCAAAACCCGAATCTTTTACCCCACCATAAGGCATATTGTCTATACGGTAGCCGGGCACACTGTTCATAATCACTCCACCCACTTCTAATTCATTCAGTGCTGTTTTCATACGGTCAATGTGCTTGGTATAAATACCTACTTGCAGCCCATAGACTGAGTCATTGACGATGTGGAGGGCATCTTCAAAGTTTTTGGCTTTTTGAAGCACTGCTACAGGCCCGAATACTTCTTCTTGCACTACTTTGCTTGTGCTGGGTGCATTTTCTAGCAAAGTAGCTTCATAGACATTGTGTGCTGCATCATAGACTTTAGCCCCTGTGAGTGCTTCTGCACCTGCTTCTAAGGCTTCTTTTACCCATTCTTTGATGCGTGTTACATTGCCTTGGTCTATGAGAGGCCCATTGATACAAGAGGCTTCACTGGGGTTGCCTTGTGAGATTTTGCCCACTTCTTGGAGAAGTAATTTTTTGAAGTCTTCATATACTTCCTCTACCACGATGATTCTTTGGGTGGAGATACAAATTTGCCCTGCATACAAAAAGGCGCTTTTAGCAACTGTAGAAGCAATCTCTGCGATGTCTGCCGTTTCGTCTATGATGACGGCGGCATTTCCCCCTAGTTCTAGGGCTATTTTTTTCTTACCAGCTTGGCTTTTAAGATACCAGCCTATCTTGGCACTTCCCGTAAAAGAGAGCATTTTAAGTCTTTCATCTTTGATCATTTGCTCGGCTACGGGCACATCACAGGTCAGCACATTGACCACTCCTTCGGGGTAGCCAGCTTCTTGGCAAAGTGCCGCAAAAGCAAGGGCAGTCAGGGGCGTTTGTGGGGCGGGTTTTAGTACAAAAGAGCAGCCTACAGCCAGTGCAGGAGCTATTTTGTGCAATGCTAGGTTAAGTGGAAAGTTAAAGGGGGTGATACAGGCAATGGGCCCTAAGGGCACTCTTTTGGTAAAGGCAATCTTTCCTTCTCCTATCCCAAAATCAATCGGAACAATCTCTCCCGAAAAAGAATAAGCCTCCCTGATGGCAGCTTCTAGAGTGGTAATTCCTCTGGCTACTTCCACTTCGGCGTAGCTTCTGGGTTTTCCTGCTTCGGCAATGATTAACTCTACAAAAGCCTTGCTGTGTGCTTCTAGGGCATCTCTTAGCTTTTGGAGGTGTGTTGCACGCTTGCCAGCAGGCCATTTTTTGATAATTTGAAAACCACGTTCGGCAGCTTGTATGGCAGCTTCCATTTGTGTGGCATCGGCCAGTTGGATACTTGCCAAGGGTTCTTGTGTGTATTTGTGTAGTACTTCTAGCTTTTCTTTGGCTTTGCCCTCTTGCCAAGAATTGGCGATGAATTGCTGTGTTTTTAGGATACTTTTAAAAGCTTCAGATGCTTTGGTCAATGTTTGCATAAGATAGATGTATTTTAATATGATTGTTTTAGGTCAGTATAATTTAAACATCTTAAAAAAATAATTGTGAGAATGAAGCAAGTTTTTTTTACTGACAGTACTCGTCTATGGTACTTTGGGCAGCTTGGTATCCGAGCTGTTCTGCCATACGCCAGTCTAAGCAAGCCTCATTTTTACGCCCTAGATTATATTTAGTCCAGCCTCTGTTAAGGTATGCAAGAGGGTCAGCAAAGCCCAGCCTGATGGCTTGTTCTAGGTCTTTTAGAGCAGCTTCATATTGTTTCAGGTTTTCGTAGCAATAGCCTCTTTCTGCATAAGCGATGGCGTAGCCAGGGGCATTGGCAATGATTTGCGAGTATTCTAAGATGGCAGCTTGGTATTGCCCTGTGGCTTTTTTGCTTTGAGCAGATATGAGTAAGTTCATATCTTGCCCAAAAATCAGGAAGGGTGCGCAAGAGAAGGTAAATATTAAAAAATAGAATTTATAATTTTTCATGGCTTATCTGGGGCTTAGTTACATTCTTTTTCGGTCATTTCTTTCGCTTGTGGGTGCCCTAGTTTGGCAGCTTTTTCCCATTGTATGCAAGCGGCCTTGTTTTTTCCTTCGGCTTTTTCTACTTTTCCAAGGCAAAAGTAAGCGGCTGCATTTTCGGATTGTTTTTGAAGAATTTTTTGCAAATCTTGTCTTGCCTCCTCATATTCTTTGAGCATTAGTTTTGCCTCCGCCCGCATGAGGTATGCGTCCCAGTGATAAGGGTTTAGCTGAATGAGTGCAGTAGCATCTATTTTTAGTTTTTGGGGCATTTGTTTTTCTAAATAAATAGAAGCACGTAGTTTGAGTGCATCTTCATATTTTGGGTCTATATTGAGGGCTTTTTGCAGGTGAGCAAGGGCATCTTCTTGTCGGTTTTCTTTATTTTGGGCAAGCCAAGCAAGCTGGTAGTGTGCTTTTTTTTCTTGAGGGTCAAGTTGGCTGACCTTCAAAAAATCTTTTTTGGCATCGTCATATTTTTGGAGTGTGAGCAGGCTCACACCACGCTGAAAATAAACAGGGGTAATCTGTGGGTTGATTTCTAAGATTTTACTAAAATCTTGGATGGCAAGTTCGTGAGATTGCATCCCTGCTTGGATAAGCCCACGGTTGTAGTAGGCTTCTAAGTACTGAGGTTCATAGACGATTGCTATGTCAAAGTTATAAAGTGCAGCACTTGGGTTATCCAGTTGATACTCTGCCAAGCCCTTTAAAAAATAGGCCTTGGCTGATTTTACATCTTTTCTGATGGCTTCATCCAATTCTAAGATGGCTTGAGAGTAAGATTTCTCTTTGAGGTAGGTTTGCGCCTTGCTGAGATGCTCACCAGCATTTTGGGCTGAGGCCTTTGTATGTAGTGCAAAAACAACAATGAAAGAGAGATAAAAGATATATTTCATTTGTGAGATTTTTGTAAGTTAAGAGAATCACCATATTCTCATACATTTTTTTATGGTGAAGGGTTTTGTAGTGTGCTTGGTTAAGTTTTAATTACTATTTTTATTCTCGTCCATCCTTGTAAGGTGCCTCACCCTTGGAAATTTCGGTGTCTCATCAAAATCAAACCGATGAAAATTCCCAAGTCTTGAATAAACCAATTCTTTATCGTCCGAACTACAAGGCTTCTAACATAGGAAAATGGTAATAAAATACTCAAGTATGGTAGTATGAAGAATGACAAAAAAGCCTTTTGCATAGCAGAAACGCTTTCTTTGTGTAAACTCAAAACCAGAAAAAAGATTGTCTTTTGATTTGTGATTTCTTTGTGTAGCTTTTTAAAGCAGGTGTCTTTGTCTGCCATTACATAAACTGAAGCAGTACCAAAATTAAGGATTGGCAAAGAAAAGCCTTGATTTGACATTTGATTTGTCGTGCTTGGTGCATACCTAAAACCATTCAGCAGATTGTTTTCGTATTTACTCAAAAAAAGAAAGCATAATTTAAACAAGTCAATGTCATGGAACTCATTCATCTTAAAGCAGCTGCCAAACTTGTGCAAGAGAGTCCTGAAAACTTGCAAAGATTAATTGAATCACAAAAAATTGAAGTTTATCCTCAAAACACTTATTATGGACGGTATCCCAAAATCATCAAAAGTAGTTTACTTGCCTATTATCAGCAGCAACTCTTACAAGAAATTCGCCAACAGATGCCGCAGGCTCAGCATACTGTGTCTGCTTATCAGTCTTTGCAGTATCGGATTGCTCGTTTACAGAACTTTGGAAGTTCCCCTAAAAAATTATTTCAATTCAAAAGCCATACAAGTCGAAAAGTCAAGAGGCATCTCAATTTAAGTACAAGTTTGGCTTGGAGCATACTTCTTTTATTAGGCTATTTTATTTTTCAGGCCATTATTGCTTCTTGAGGCATTGTTGATTGTTTGGTAGGGGTTTTCTTTGTGGGTAGGTTGCTGATTTACATTTCTTGGGAAGTTTTAAGTTCAGAATTTTACTTTCTTATAAATGTCTTCTATGGCTATCTCACAATCTCCTATTTTTATTTTTTCTGAAGTATTTTTATAAAGTTTGAGCATCCATTCATTTTCATCGGCACGGGTATAAACAGAAATATCTTTGCTTTCGCTGTCTATCAAGACATATTGCCTCATGACATTGAAGTAAATATACACATTATTATTCAAAAATTGGCAGCACAAAACACTCATTCTGGTTTTCGGGTTTTTACTTTTTTAGCTTTCTTATCTTAAAAAAATAAGAAAAAAATTACTCAGTAATTATTCAAAAAAACGATACCTTTATCAAAAATTTAAAATCATGCGTAGAAAATATTGGCTAATGCTATTAGGTGGACTTACTTTTTTTAGCATCATTATTTACAATCTGTCCGAAACACAAATAAGAGAAGAAGATTCCAAGGATTATATCCCTAGCATCCAAAAAGAAAGACAAGAAAAAGACAATCTTTTCAAAGCCACTAGCAACTCACCTTTGCGTGAAGAACAGAAAGAAAAGTTTAAAAATTTAGACTATTTCTCTGTTAATGAAGATTTTAAAACAACGGCAACACTGGAAAATATCAACCCACAGGAGGCACTTAGATTGCCTTTGAGTGATGGAAACGAAGAAATTTACCTTAAATATGCTTGGGCAAATTTCACACTCAAAGGTCAAAAATTACGTGCTTTGTTACTCAAAAAATCTAAACAAGACCCCCGTCTTTTCTTAATATTTACGGATGCTACCAGTGGAAAAGAAACTTATGCAGGTGGACGCTATTTGGACATACCACACCAAAGAAACGAAATGAAAATCACCTTAGATTTTAATCAGGCATACAATCCTTATTGTGCGTATAATCCTGATTATGCTTGCCCCTTGCCCCTTGCCGAAAATGACCTAGGAATTGAGATTTTGGCAGGAGAGAAGAATAGCCCTCTAAAAGCCCCTTAACCTCCAGAGGAGGAATTTTACTGGAAGAATGAGGAGTTAATTTAAAGAAATTTTGAGGACTGTCCTGCTTGTGTTTATTCACTCAATCTTCAATTTTTTACGGATGTGTGGCGGGATGCCTTCCTTATGCACCGTAAAAGAAGTCGTTTTGAGCAAAAGATAGGGAACTGACATATATAGATAGCCACTGAGGTTATTTGTGTCCATTCCCCAAGAGTTTTTGATGTAGTAGTACGTTTTTTTATCACTTCCCTTTGCTTTGCCTATGAGGTGCATTACGTGGTCTATCTTGGTAGAAGTATCTGCAAATGCCTGTTGTCTGGTCTCTTGTGTGATGGGCTGAAGCGTACTAGGCAAATGAGCAATTCCATTTTCATACTCAAAAGTTTCCTCAGTTACATCTCCATTCCAAGCCAAAGAATAGCCATTTTTGAGGGCATAGTCGATGGTCTCTTGCCACTCATTTAGAGGAAGATTTTGGTATTTTTGGTGTAGCCAGTTGAAAGGGTCTTCTAACACGAAACCTTGGTAAAAAGGATGATGATTGTAAGAAGTAATCGTGATATATTCTTCTGATTTGATTTTTAGGTATTCTTTTGCAAAGCTTTGAGGTGTGTAGGTTTGTCCTTTGTAAGAAAACTTTTCAGGGACTTCTCCCAAAAATTTGTCAAATGCTTGGCAATAATCTCCCATATCTTGAGAAGTAATGCCCGTAGCTTTTACTTCTAGTAGTTTTTCGGTTTTTTGTTTTACTAAGGTATCTAGCTCAGGGTGATAGTGTTTGGTGTAGTATGCCAGGCCTGAATAGGCTTCTTCCGTCATGATGCCATTTTCTGAAATCACCTTCAAGACATCATGCACTTGCCCACCAGGGGTAAAATAATTATCTCCTTTTCGTCTAAGGTACTCATTGATTTTATTAAAATAAGAATTTCGTGCTACAAACATTTCTGACAAATCTATGCTATCTTGCTGAATACGGATGATTTCACTTTCTAAAAAAGACAAAGAAGCAAAACTCCAGCAAGTGCCCGAATAATATTGGTCTTTGATGGAGGTGTGGGGAATGACCATCTCATTTTGCCAAGTAATGGTGTTTGTCTTTTGGGCAATGAGTGTGTAGCTGAGCAAAAGACTTAGAAAAAGGATACAAGTTTTTCTCATCATTGTGTGATATTTTTCCTTTTTAATCAATGATTTCACGATAAAAACGAAGATTTTGTTTCAAGTCGTGAGTGTGGTTAAAGTAAAGTTAGACCAATTTTGCCACATAAATATTTTCTGCCACTTCTTTAGAAATCATCAAGATATGATGTGTATTGATTTCTATTTCTAGCGAATCATCAAACTCGATTCGGTCCAGTACCTTGAGTTGAGTGCCTATTTGGATGTTGATTTTGTTGAGGTATTTTAAGAATGGAGGCGTATTTTCTTCTACGGCGATTACCCTGAGTATTTGGTGAAAAGGAGCGTTTTTGAGATGAATGCGTTTTTGTTCTGCGATTTCACCTTTTTCATTGGGGATAGGGTCTCCGTGTGGGTCAAAAGAAGGATAATCTAAGAAAGCATCCAACCGCTCCACAAGGGTTTTTGATTGGATATGTTCTAATTGCTCTGCTATCTCGTGCACCTCATCCCAAGTAAATTGCAGTTTTTCTACCAAGAAAGTCTCCCAAAGCCTGTGTTTTCTGACCAAGTGCAGGGCATAGTTTCGCCCTAGTTCGGTGAGGGTTACGCCTTGGTATTTCACATGATTAAGGAGTTTTTTTTGGTCTAATTTTTTGAGCATATCACTTACTGAAGCCGCACTGATGTCTATTCTTTTAGCGATTTCATTGGTGCTGATGCCTCTTTCAGGTGTATTTTCTGAGAGATAATAAACAGCTTTTAGGTAGTCTTCTTCGGTCAGGCTTAGTTTCATGGCATTGGTTTAAAAACGAAATCAATGTTGTCAAAAAAAATAGGACACATTAATTTACAAAAAAAATCAGAAAATCAATGCTATTTGATGACAGGATGCCTTGTAAACTCTTTGGTGTCATCAAATAACTTACGGTAAGTAATCTGCACCTTAGAGATTTCGGCAAGGAGACTTTCGTACATGTGCATCATTGTAGGGTGAAAATCTCCCACCCAATTAAATTCTAACTCTTCATACGGAAAATTAGCAGCATAAGCGATGCTTGAAAACTCTGCAATCAAAGCACTCTCTAGCCCTCGCCCGTGAAAGCGTGGAATCACGCCGACAACCAAGCCCAGTATTTTTTTGCCATGCCCTCGCCAGCGGTGATAGGCGAATTTTAGTTTGCCGAGCAGGTTAAGTTTTCCATTGACATATTTAAAGAGTTGATTGAGCTCCGGAATCATCACAATAAAGGCTATTGGGGTGTCATTGTAATACGCAAACCAAATCAAACGCTCATCTATGACGGGTTTGAGCTGCGACATCAGTGCTTGGGCTTCCTCTTCACTCATCTCTGCTACTCCTGTATGCTTTACCCAGCTTGCATTATAGACAGCCCTGAATTGCTCGGCGTATTCAGGTAATTTTTTCTTTTGGATGTGGCTAAAACTATATGAAGCATTGCGCCGAACCCTCTCTGCTTTGGCATAAAAAGTATCTCCTAATTTAGGGCCACTGATGAGCCTTCTGTAAGTATATTGCTGAAAATAATCTTTGAATCCGTAGCTTTCAAAGAGTGCTTCATAGTAGGGCGGATTGTAGTTGGTACAGTAGTTAGGGTCTGTGAATCCTTTGACGAGCAGCCCCCACCATCTGGCACGGTCGCCAAAATTAATGGGGCCGTCCATGGCTTCCATTCCTTTGCTTTTGAGCCATTGTGCTCCTGCCCCGAAGAGCTCAAAGGCAGCCTCTTGGCTATCAATACACTCAAAAAAACCCACTCCACCTGTAGGCTGTTCATTGCCTGCATTCATAGTCCTTTTATCATAAAAAGCAGCTATCCGCCCGATGGTATTACCCTGTTCATCTTGCAGAATCCAGCGAATCAGTTCTCCATGCTCAAAGCAAGGATTACTCTTTGGGTCAAATACGGCTTCTATGTCTTTATCTAGAGGGCGAATCCAGTTGGGGTCGTCTTCATAAATCTTCAAGGGCAATCGTAAAAACTCCTTACGAGTCTGAGCGTCTTTTACTTCAATCAATTTCATAGCGACAAAACTAAATCGAAAACTTGAAATGAAACAAAGATACACTTAAAAAATTTACTGCAAAAGGCTTGCTTGTTTACTTAATGCACATAATTTAAGACTTAAACGAAAATAAGTAAGTACCTTTATACAAAAAACTAGATATGAACTGGGATTTGCATTTTAAAGGATTTAAGAATTATCTACGCTTAGAGAGAGGGCTTTCGGACAACTCTTGGCAGGCATACCTGCGAGATGTCAGGAAGCTGCTAGAGTATCTTGAGCTAAGGGGCTTATCTCTCAACCCTCAGGAAGTAGAAGTAGCACATTTGAGTGATTTTTTGCGGTATCTCAGTGATTTGGGGGTGGCAGAGGCTTCACAAGCCCGTATTTTATCAGGTTTGAAAGGCTTTTTTAAATATTTATTGGTAGAAGAAATCATCCTTGACAGTCCTGTGGCATTGATAGAAAGCCCTCGCCTGAGTCGTAAACTTCCTGATGTGCTGAGCCTCGAGGAGATAGAAAAGATGCTTTCGGTCATTGATTTATCTCGTGCAGATGGCACACGTAACCGAGCCATGTTAGAGATTTTGTATAGCTCTGGGCTAAGAGTAAGCGAGCTGATAAGCCTGAAAATCAGTGATTTATATCTTAATATTGATTTTTTAAAAATACTGGGCAAAGGCAATAAAGAGCGTTTTGTGCCTGTGGGGCAAGATGCCAAAAAGCACCTTCAGCTCTACCTAGAGTATGTCAGATGCCATGTGCCTATCAAAGCAGGCCAAGAAGATTATATATTTTTAAACCGAAGGGGAAGTGCCCTCTCAAGGGTCATGGTTTTTATGATAGTCAAAGAATTGACGGCACTTGCAGGCATCAAGAAAAATGTAAGCCCCCATACATTCAGACACTCTTTTGCGACACACCTCATAGAGGGAGGGGCAGATTTGCGTGCCGTGCAGGCGATGCTAGGGCACGAGTCTATCACCACTACAGAGATTTACACACACTTAGACAGAGATTATCTGCGGCAGACGATGAGAGATTATCACCCTAGAAGCTAAAATATAAAGAAAAGCTATGCTTGAAGTAACTCTTTCTCTCTTAAAATTGAAAAAAGCAATTATATAACACGCTAATTTATAAGTATTTGCCTAACTTTGTAGGCTTAAAATGCTTTTCAATAACCCATCAATCTCAATTCTTTATGTCAAAGGAAAAATTACCAAATCAGTTTTATGGCAAGTACAATGTCTTTGACGGAAGCTATTTCTATGAGGCGTATTATCTTATCAATAAATTTAACCAAAAACTGGTAGAATGTACTGTAGAGGATTATTTTGAGAGTAACCAACTTGTGAATCTGAATAGTTTTTTGAAATTACTTCAAGAAAATGGCTACGGCGACACGGACATCTACCGACACAATACTTTTTTTAATAAAAAAGAACAACGCTACTCCATTGATTGGTATTTGTTTCTGAAAAATGAGCAAATCGTGATGACACTCAGCAATGACAATGTCAAAGATTTAGAAGAGGTTACTTTCCGCCCGCATGATGTGCTCGCAGTAGAATCTATGCAAACCAATGAGCTCATGAAAATATTTGAGCTGGCAGAAGAGTGCACTGTAGAGATTCAGCACGATACCAAACGCTATATTAACATCGTCAGCTCGATGCCTCGGGATGGGCTAAGGCTTAACAAATACGAAATCCGTCAGCCGCAGATTAATGACTTAGACCTCTATTATGGAGAAGGCTTCGGTAAAAAACACGAGGAAATCATGCAGATGATTCACCAAAAAGAACGCTCTGGCCTTTTTATCTTTCATGGGCTTACAGGCAGCGGCAAGACCAATTATATCCGTTACCTTATCTCTCAAGCCAAGCCCGAGACCAATTTTATATTTTATCCCATTACGCTCTTGCGTGAGCTGGCAAACCCTCAGTTGATTACCTTTATCTCTGATTATCAGCACTCTGTGCTGGTCATAGAAGAGTCAGAAGATTCTGTGCAGACCAGAGACAGCTTTAGTACTGACAAAACCTCTATCGCCAATTTGCTCAATATCTCCGATGGCTTGCTTTCAGATGTACTGAATCTAAAAATCATCTCTACTTTTAATACTGACATCCGCAACCTAGACAAAGCATTGCTGCGTGAGGGGCGTTTGTTAGGGATTCATAAATTTGGAGAGCTTTCAGTAGAAAATGCCAATAAAATATCTGAGATGAATAAACTTAACAAAACCTTTGACAAACCTGTTACGCTTGCACAAATCTTTAATAGTCCTCTAAAAGATGACTTAACAGGATTTGCAAATACAGACAATAAAATTGGTTTTCGCTAATGATGCAAACAAATAATCAACTCTCTCAATATTCAGAAATAGGCTTGGCAGCCTTGGCGTTTATAGGTTTTGTGCTGAGGGTCAGGGGTATTGAGTTCGGGATATATCTTTTGCCTGTGGGGCTTTTGGGCTTGGGCTTGTTTTATGTAGGGCAGGTGTTTTTGCCCACAGCACAGCAGGTCTCACCAAGCCCGAGCAGGTTTAACCCCCTGAGTATGCTGGTCTATTTGATAGCACTTGCTGCGATGCTTGGCATCACATTCAAGCTTTCGCTCTTGCCTTATGCCACGGATGTCCTCAAATATGTCTTGGCAAGCTTTGTATTGTCTATTATGTTCGTGCTTTTTCAATACAGAGTATCACAGCAGCCTGTAGCTATTTTACATTATCGGTATCTGCTCTCTAGGTGTGTGCTGATAGCAGCCACTTCTTTTTTGTTCTATATCACTCCCTACCCCAAGATAGCAAAACTTTATTATCCTGATAAACCTGAATACGTGAAGGCATTAGAGAATTACCTCAAAGAACCACACAATAAGAATTATCAAAAGAAAGTGAAGGACTTAGGTGATTTTTAGTAGATGAGAGAACTCTGATAAGCCTCCCTTTGTACTTTTACGAAGCACTTAATACAAAAAAATAAGTACCTCCTAAGAATCATCACTAAAATATGACGCACGATTTTTTTATGCAAAAAGCCCTTGCCCAGGCACGCATTGCTTACGAAGAAGGCGAAATCCCTGTCGGGGCAGTCATCACAGCCCAAGGAAGAATCATAGCACAAGCCTACAATCAGACCGAAAGACTCAACGATGTAACAGCCCACGCCGAAATATTGGCAATCACAGCTGCTACACAGGCCTTAGGAGGGAAATACTTACAAAACTGTACACTTTATGTTACGCTTGCTCCTTGTCTGATGTGTGCAGGGGCTCTTTTTTGGGCACAGCCACACAGCATCGTCTATGGTGCCGAAGATGACAAAAGAGGTTTTACACTTTATCAAAACCTCAGCAGACAAGATGGGCGTGTCTTGCACCCCAAGACCCAGGTCATCTCGGGCATTCTAGAAAATGACTGCAGAGAATTATTGACAAAGTTTTTTCAAAAATTAAGAAACTAATTTAACTTTAGAAGGTTGCTACAGTAGGGTTTGATTTTATTCAAGACCCTCAATTAAAATTAATTTTCAAGTTTTTTTAACCTAAAACAATATAATTATGGCTTTCGAACTTCCTGCTTTACCTTATGCTACTGATGCCTTAGAGCCTCACTTCGATAAAATGACCATGGAAATCCACCATGGCAAACACCATGCAGGCTATACCAATAACCTCAATGCTGCTATTGACGGTACTGAACTTGCAAGCAAGACCATCGAGGAAATCGTAACGGGCTTAGGGCGTGATAATATGGCAGTACGCAACAATGGCGGTGGCTATTATAACCACAGCATGTTCTGGACTATCCTTTCTCCTAAGGGAGGCGGCGAGCCCACAGGTGAGCTTGCAGAGGCAATCAATGCTGCCTTCGGCTCATTCGCAAAAATGAAAGAAGATTTTTCTAAGGCAGCAGCCACCCGATTCGGCTCAGGCTGGGCTTGGCTCTGTGTAGAAAACGGCAAACTCGTTGTCTGCTCCACTGCCAATCAAGATAACCCATTGATGTCTGATGCAGGTTGCAATGGCACACCCATTATGGGCTTAGATGTATGGGAACATGCCTATTATTTAAACTACCAGAACCGCCGCCCTGATTATGTAGCTGCTTTCTGGAGCTTAATCAACTGGGAGCAAGTGGGCAAAAACTATGCTGCAGCAAAGTAATTTTTTGAGCATAAAGAATTAAAATTTTACTAAAAAGCCTCAAATCTCAGTGATGAAATTTGAGGCTTTTTTGTGTAAATATACAAACTGCCCAAAGGCACAGCTTATGCAGCCTTGCTATGATAATCTCTGTAAACCACCAAAAAATAAGAATAAGCAATCACTTGTGGAATGGCAAAAAGAGTCAGGATTACCTGAGAATTATCTGCCCTCATTTCATCACTACCTGGCAAATAACCCATCACAAGATAGAAAAAGGAAACAAGCAAAATCACCAAACGCCAAGGCACAAACCTTCTATCATTCCGAAAATAAACCAAGTGCGCTACATTACTGATTACCTGAATAAAACCTAGAAAAAACTGTGTCAGCAAAGCGATGATTAACTGCCCTGTGATGCCACTCAGAGGTATATCACTCCTTTTGGGTGGGTCAGAGTTTAACAAGATAAGGAGGGTAAGTACTGCCGCAAATGTATTGATGATGATGGCAAAGAAGTTTATACGGTAATCCGATTTGAATAGAAAAGCTTTGTAAGAGTCCATGTTTTTATTTTGAGAGAAATAATTGAGACGAAAGTATAAAAAACCATGAGTGTTTGATTCAAATCACTGCATCTACCATGAGCCGCTTGCTCCACCTCCTCCAAAGCTGCCACCTCCGCCTCCCCCAAAACTGCTCGAGCCAGAAGAAGAGCCTGAACTCCCCCAACTAGAAGAGGAAGAAGAACTCGAGCTGCCCCAACTAGAAGAGGAAGACGAGCTTGAACTTCCCCAGCTAGAAGAAGAACTTGAACTCCCCCAGCTAGAAGAAGAACTCGAGCTTCCAGAGGAATAGGTGTAAGAACCACCACCACCACCTTTGAGTGTGAGCCACCATTTAGGCTGTCTGTAGATATAGAAGTGTATCATAAGCAGCAAAATCATATTCCAGTAAAACGTATCCCAGATTGCCCCTTCTATGTAATACAGTGAATAGTTATCTACTACTTTTATAAATTGCCTAAGTTCATAATACCTAAAAATAAACAAAGGAATGACGAGCAAAAAACTGAAAAGAAAATTAAGGAGAATGACGTATATTAACTCGCTATTTTCAAAAGATTTTCTAATCCTAGTACGTACAAACCTATATCCAAACAGCATAAAAACAAACAATGAGAGTGCCAGAAGGAGCATCTCTCGGTCATTGGCAAAAGAGCCTACAGCCAAAGCAAAGTGATAAGCCCCTTGAAAAAACAAAGCATCTAACATCAAAAGTCCTGAGAATACTCCCAAAGAAATACCAAGCCATTGATAAAATAGCTTTGAATCAGAAGGTGAACTAAATCTTGGATGAACACTTTTTGAGCTTACACGTCCAGGAAACTTTTTCTGAAATATACCAAATACTATCCAAGTGAGTAAATAAAACAAAGGAAAATACCAGCCAATCAACAGAACTGCATAGACACAATGCGCCATCTGATTGATTTGCTTGATTTGGGCTTCCTCCTTTATTTTTTTAAGTTCGTATTCAGCCTGTCTTTTTTTAGAGAGAATGGCCATTTCAGCGACATAAGCACTGTCTGTCCTTGCCATAATTTGATAGACTCCATTTCGGATTCCCTCATATATCCTGTTTTCTTTGAAGCGAGGAGTGATATAGTAAGTGATAATATTGCTTGCAGCAAGGTCTGTCAGGTAAGCTTCTAAGCCATAGCCTACTTCTATGCGTAGTTTTCTGTCTTTTAAGAATACAGCAAGCAAGACTCCATTGTCAAATTCTTTTTGTCCTACGCCCCATTTTTCAGCAATTTGAAGCGTAGCATCTTCCAGTCTCAGGCCATAAAGCGTATCTGCAATTAATACAAAGATTTGATTACTTGTTTTTTGCTCAAAATAAGCCAAAGTATCATTCAGGTGTTGGGCTTGTTCGGTACCTAGTTTTCCTGATAAATCACTGACATAATTGTTAGGTTTGGCAGGAAAAGTCTGGGCAAAAAGCGAAGGGAAATAAAGTGAAAAAAGTACGAAAAGCCATAGACTCCTACTTTTAAAGCAAATAGGATTGATTTTTTTGAAGATATGTACTTGATAATTCATCCAAACAAGTGATTAAAGCAGTAAAAGTAACCAGTGATAGCCCCTTAAAAAGCCTACCACAAGTTAGTAAATTTTAGACTAAATCACTTTAAAACGATAAAATAAACTCCTTCATTCCTAAAACTTTCCTACTTTGGCTGACTGCATCACCGCTTCGGCCGTTTTTTGCCAGCGTTCTTTTTGGCGGTAGGGGCAGGTAAAGTTAAAGATAAGCACACGCTCATCTTCTATGGTATATTGCAAGTAAGAATATTGCATCAGTTCTCTGCTTGTGCGTAGTTGGCTACTTTCGTCTTTGACTGTCCCCACAAATTCTATCACAATATAGTCTCTTTTGTTGATATTCATGACTTTATCTTGTATAAAACTCACATCACTGTGCATCGCTGCGATGCTTGCCTTATACATTTCTTTGAGCATTTCTAAATCTTCGGGTTTGAAGCCTGAGCCCTTGTAGGCTTGTAGGGAGCGATTGACGGTCATATTGACACCAAAGTCAGCATCACCGCTAGGGCTTGTGTACATAGCAAGGGCAGGGCGATAAGCGCCATATTTACGGGCATAGGCATCTTCGGGCATGAGCATAAAATCTTCGGGGATAGACACCATGATTTTATCTGCTACTTTCACTTTCACGAGTCGGCTGATTTCTTGGGCAAAAGCTGCACAGTTGAGCAAAGAGAAAAGCAGGAGCAAGTTTATTTTTAAGAATGAATACATATTTTAAAAAGGGTTTAATAGAGCATTTTTAACACTTTGTTATTTGACTAAGAAACTAATGCTTATCCAGAAAATTGTATGATTTACAGTACATTAACAGCTATTGATGGTTTAGGTGCTTTCTTGCCATACTGCCAGAATCATCGTTTTGTCATCGGGTTCATTTGCCAATTTACCATTTCCTTCACGCAAAAACTTTCCCCATTTTTCTTTCATTTCTTGGGGAGATATTTTGCTAGAGTGCATTTTTTGGAGATTGGCGATGAGCGGGTTAAAGAACTTATCAAAAGGCTGATTAGGGTCTATGTATTTTTGGGATGCTTCATCCCAGATATTACAAATAAAAGAGTGTCGCTCACAGCCATCAGAGAGCAGCGCAAAAGCCTTTACTTTTTCTGTGATGGTAGAGGTTTTGAGGTATTGGTCTATGCTTTCTTTGTCCCAAATATCCGAACTTAAGAAGACAGTTTCATTGGCATACTCACCCTTCCAGGGTTGTATCAGTGCTTTCCATTCGTTTTTTTTGCTGAGGTAGCCTGCACGCCCGTCACCGATATGTGCAGCCAGCAGCCCCAAAGGCCCAAAAACGACTACCATCAGGGTAGAAGATAAATCTCTGGCACTGAGCTGCTGTGAGAATGCAAATGTCTCTAAACTTTGCCTAAGCTGGGCAAATGAGTTTTTGGAGAGCTGTTGCCATGCTTCTTCTGTGGGCAGTTCTTTGTCCCATTGTTTTTGCTGAATTAAATCTATAAAAATTTGTCCAGCATTTTTTGCCAAAAACCGTGCTCCCAGATGTGCTTTTTCTACAGAGCCAGCGCCGTCAGCGACCACTGCCACCCCCCAGCCGTGGGGGAGGGTCTGATAAAAATGTGCATCTTGGCAAGGAGTATTGTTTTTTTGATGAGAAGCCCCTGGGCTAGATTCTCCCACGATAATCCAGTGTTTGTCTGCTTGGTCTTTCATTTCTTCTTATTTGCCTTAATTTGCTAAATTTTCAAAATCAATGTTTTTTTAGTAGAAAGGCTTCGCAAGAGTAAACCCCCTCAAAGCACGAAGCCTTTCTTTTTGCCTTAGCTCAGTGGCTTGTATTTAATGCGTTGAGGGCCTTCGTTTCCTGTTCGTTTCTGATAATTTTCTTCATAATCAGAGTAATTTCCCTCAAACCAATATACCTGAGAGTTGCCTTCAAAAGCCAAGATATGTGTAGCTACCCTGTCTAAAAACCATCTATCGTGGGAGATAATCACGGCACAGCCCGCAAAGTTTTCTAGGGCTTCTTCTAAGGCTCGCAGTGTATTGACATCCAGGTCATTGGTAGGTTCATCTAACAAGATAAGGTTACCGCCTTGCTTGAGTGCCATAGCAAGGTGCACACGGTTGCGTTCTCCTCCTGAGAGTGAGCCTATTTTCTTTTGTTGGTCTGTGCCACTAAAATTAAATTTGCTCACATAAGCCCTTGAGTTAATTTCTCGCCCACCTACCATGAGTATTTCGTTGCCTCCAGAGATTGCCTGAAAGACGGTCTCCTCAGGGTTTAGGTCATCATGCTCTTGATCTACATAAGCCGTTTCTACGGTCTCGCCCACACTAAAAGTGCCACTGTCTGGTGCTGCTTGCCCTGTGATAAGCCTAAAAAGAGTGGTTTTGCCTGCTCCGTTAGGCCCTACGATGCCTACAATGCCTGCGGGTGGGAGTGCAAATTCGAGATTCTCGAAGAGGAGTTTATCTCCAAAAGCCTTAGAAACTCCATGTGCTTCTATGACTTTATTGCCTAGGCGAGGCCCAGGCGGGATAAAGAGTTCTAGTTTTTCTTCTTTCTGCCTAGAATCTTCACTGAGCATTTTGTCATATGCTCCGAGCCTTGCTTTAGATTTGCTTTGGCGTGCTTTGGGGCTCATGCGCACCCATTCGAGCTCACGCATGAGGGTTTTTTGTCTTTTAGATTCTTGTTTCTCTTCTTCTGCAAGGCGTTTTTGTTTTTGCTCAAGCCAAGAAGAGTAGTTTCCTTTCCAAGGCAAGCCTGCCCCACGGTCTAGCTCCAGAATCCATCCTGCCACATTGTCTAAGAAGTACCTATCGTGCGTAACGGCTATCACTGTGCCTGCATACTGCTGAAGGTGCTGCTCAAGCCAGTGCACGGATTCGGCATCTAAGTGGTTGGTAGGCTCATCAAGCAATAGCACATCAGGGGTCTGTAACAAGAGGCGGCAAAGTGCTACACGTCTTTTTTCTCCTCCAGAGAGATGCTCTATGCGTGCATCGGCGGGCGGAGTACGGAGTGCATCCATGGCTTTCTCAAGGCGATTGTCCAGATTCCAAGCATCTAGCTGGTCTAGCTGCTCTTGTACTTCGCCTTGTCTGGCAAGTAATTTATCAAAATCTGCATCGGGTTCGGCAAATTTGGCGTTGATGTCTTCAAACTCTTTGAGCAAATCCACGACCTCTTGCACACCCTCTTCTACGATTTGACGCACAGTTTTTGTTTTGTCTAATTCGGGTTCTTGCTCAAGGTAGCCCACAGAATAACCTGAGGAGAAGACGACTTCTCCTTGGTAGTTTTTGTCTAGCCCTGCGATAATCTTCAGAAGAGAGGATTTACCAGAGCCATTGAGCCCGATAACACCTATTTTAGCTCCATAAAAGAAGGATAAATAGATGTTTTTGAGCACTTGCTTTTGAGGAGGGTAGATTTTATTTACGCCTGCCATCGAAAAAATTATCTTTTCGTTACTCATTTTTTCAAATTCTTTTATATTTTCACAAACTTATTAATTTATGAGCGAAATAGAGTAATTTTAATGTAGAATTCATTAGACTTGTAGTCTAACAGAATTTACCAATATTCTTAAAGCACAGCTAAATGCGAATTAAAAAAAAATGGAAGCACAACAGACAGAACACGAATTTGGGTACATTCAAGGAGATAAAATATTCTTAAAAAAGTTTTTAGACTTTCCTAGCCGCCAAATCGGAGTAGTAAAAGAATCAGTAGAAGCCTCAATAAAATATTTTGAGAACAGATTTGAGATAGCCCAACAAAAAGTAACCACACTGGGCAACCTAATAGAAGAAGCTCAAAATAAAGGCTCATACCTTATGAAGCTCATACATATGCGTAGGTATCTCTCTGATTTTGATGGGCTTGGAGATTATGTATATCTTTTTGCTTCCTTAGATGAGATGGAAAAACGCCTGATGGCATTGATATCTATCAACCGTGTCAAAAATCTTGAAATCAAAGAAGCCCTCCTCAAAAGCGCCCAAGAAATCTTAGAAAGTGAAAACATCACTGAGCTAGAAGAAGAAATCAAAGAACTCAAACAAAAATGGATTAAGACAGGCGCTGTCATCAAAGAAAAGCAAGAACTGTTGGAAAATAAATTTCAAGAAATCTATGCAGAATATTTTGACAAAAGGAAAAGAATCATCTACGAACGCACACAGCAGGCCCGATACAATCTGCGCCGATACCACCAAATATTAGAGCGTGCAGATAGGCTGAGAAATTCGGATGATTTTGATGGCACTTTCCAAGAGTTTAGAACCCTACAGCAGGCTTGGAAAAATGCGGGCAAAGTGCCACACAAGCAAGCTGTAATACTCTGGGAAAACTTTAAGAAAATTAATGACTATTTTTTCAATAGATTTAAAAGCTTTAAAAGCCTAAAAACAGAGTATCCTGAGCTAGAAGCCCAAGAAATTAAAGAAAAATTACAGACAGAACTCGCCGAAGAAGCCGACAAACTCTCCAGAAAAGATGCTCACCTGCATACAGACAGGGCCAAGGAGCTGCTGATGGACTGGAAGCAGCTGACAAGTGTGTTTAGAGGGATAGACCGTGACTATGCCAATATGTTTAGATTTGCCTGTGATCGTATCTTTGAAGAAAGCTACCTGATGCGTGTGGTCAAAAGAAAATACCCTCTTTTTGAGACCAAACCCCAAGAAGATCAGCTGCGTATCAAGACGAGTTTTATGCGTGAACTCATCAGAAGAGATGAAGAAGATGTAAACTTAGGAGAAGACAAACTGAACCGAAACCAAAAAAGAAATATGCACCCCAAAGCACTGCGCACGATGCAAAATAACCTCAATATTCAAAAAAGAAAAATAGAAGTAAAAAAGGAAGTCTTGAAAGAATTACAAAAGGAACTCAATGATTTAAGAAATTAATCTTTTTTTTGAAACATTTTCTGTCTTTCACGTTTATTAGCATTAAAATTGGAGATTCTGGTTTTCAGATTTTACCCTTAATATTAAAAATATATGTATTGGACTCTTGAATTAGCCTCTTATTTAGAGGATGCACCTTGGCCGGCTACCAAAGAAGAATTGATAGATTTCTCAGAACGCTCAGGGGCTCCCCTAGAGCTGAAAGAAAATCTTCAGCAACTCGAAGATGACGGACAGCCTTATGAAAGCATTGAGGAAATATGGCCTGATTATCCTACAAAGGATGATTTTTTGTTTAATGAAGATGAGTACTAGCTAAAAAAATGCTTTTCTGATAGTTTTTGTGAGAGTAAATCCGTAAAACGGTCTATAGACTGTCTTAGAATTAAAATTTGGCAGACCGAAATTGCCCCTACGGATTCACCAAAAGAATTGCCAGACAAGCAAGATGCAAAGGTTTAAGTATCTCAAACTCTCATACATCACAGTATTTATCTGCCCAAGATGTGAAAGGTTTTTAGGACTCTTTCACATAAAAGAGAGGCAAGAAAGCCTCCAAAACTTTTAAATCTTCTGGAGTAGTTGCCTTTAAATTGCGGTAATCTCCTTGAATTAAGTAAATCACAATGCCTGCTTGCTCGGCTACGCCAGCATCGTCAGTCATTGTGATTTTTTGTGGAAAGCTGTATGCTTTCTTGATGAGGGAGGTCTGAAAGGTCTGTGGAGTCTGCACCAAACAAAAATCTTCACGGGGGCGTGATACACTCGTGCCTTCTGCCGTAAGCTCTCTGAGAGAATCCTTTAGCTTTACTACAGCCACTGCACTGCCTTTTTGGGCAGCTGTGCTGTAGCTTCTTAAGATAATGTCAGCAGTAATACAAGGGCGGACTCCATCATGAATTGCTACAAGGCTGTCTTCCTTATCTGGAATCATAGCAAGTCCATTTCTGACAGATTCGGTGCGTGTCTGGCCGCCATTGGCAAGCCAAAAAGGGATTTTACACCCGTATCGAGCTACTAGCTGTTTCCAAGTTTGATGTTCTGAAGAGGCAATGACCACAATCAGCTGAATGTCAGGGTCTGCCTCCTCAAAACGCCTAAGAGTGTGAATCAAAATGGGCAAGCCCGCTACCACCAAAAACTGCTTTGGGGTTTCGCTTTCCATTCTAGAGCCACTTCCTCCTGCTACTATTAAAGCATACTTTTTCATATAGCTTTGTATTTTTCAGAGAAAAATAAGTACTTGGATATATTTAGTTTGCATCATCTTCTGTATAATATGCCGATAACTAAATGAATGTGCTAATTATCAGTATGTTAGATAAAGAATAATATAAATTTATGTAGGCACAAAGCACTTAGCACATTTACTTATGCTATATAATCAGCATAGCATCTCCATAGCTAAAGAAACGGTATTTTTCTTTGATGGCTACTTCATAGGCATGCATCACGAGGTCATAGCCCCCAAAGGTACAAGTAGTCATAAGCAGGGTAGATTCTGGCAAATGAAAATTGGTAATGAGTGCATTAGGGATTTTAAACTCATAGGGTGCAAATATAAATTTATCTGTCCAGCCTGAGTTAGGTTTCAATCTCCCAAGTGCAGAGACAGAAGATTCCAATGCTTTGATGGTGGTAGTGCCTACTGATACGACTCTTTTTCGGTTGTCTAATGCTTCATTGACGGCATCTGCGGTGCTTGCGAGCACCTCAAAATTTTCAGAATCAGCTTTGTGCTTGGTGAGGTCTTCTACATCTACACTTCTGAATGTGCCCAAGCCTATGTGCAAAGTGATAGGGGAGACATTCACGCCTTTTAGTTCTAGCCTTTTCACGAGTTGCTTGGTAAAGTGTAGCCCTGCTGTAGGTGCAGCTACTGCCCCCACGTGTTTGGCAAAGATGGTTTGAAAGCGTTCACGGTCTTCAGGTTCGGTTTTGCGAAGTGCGTGTATATTTTTTGGGAGGGGGGTTTCTCCGAGTTCATCTATTAATTTATAAAACTCTTCAGTTTCATGCTTGTCAAACAAAAATCTAATAGTCCTTCCTCTCGAGGTCGTATTGTCAATTACTTCAGCTACGAGTTCTCCATTCCCGAAGAAAAGTTTATTGCCTACACGTATTTTTCGGGCGGGGTCCACGAGCACGTCCCACAGAAACTGGTCTTGGCTGAGCTCTCTGAGCAAAAAGACTTCTATTTTTGCTCCAGTTTTTTCTTTGCTACCATACAGTCTTGCCGGGAAAACCTTGGTATTATTGACTATAAACACATCACCTTCATCAAAATAATCTACAATATCCTTAAAAGTGCGGTGTTCTATTTCTCCCGTATCACGGTGCACCACCATTAAGCGAGATTCATCTCGGTTGGGTGTAGGGTGTAAAGCAATTAAGCTATCAGGTAAATCAAATCTAAATTCGGAAAGTTTCATACAAAATATCTACAAAAAAATAAAAAAGGCATAATACTAATTAGCAAACTTAGAGAATTGTTTGAAATATCTCTATATTTGATGACTGAAATAAGGGTTTATATTTTGAATCTTTCACAAAAGAACATTCATGAGACGTTTTTTCCTTTTTATTCGCCTTATCTTAGAGAGTTTACGCTTTGCGTTACAGGCTTTACAATCCAATTTATTACGCACCACACTTTCATTGCTAGGGGTGAGCATCGGTATTTTTGCCATTGTTGGTGTCTTCACGATTGTGGACTCTCTGGAGCGAAAAATCAGGAATGATATGGCATTCATAGGAGATAATGTGATGTATATCCAAAAATTTCCTTGGAGTTTCGGACCAGGAAATGGAGATTTCCCTTTTTGGAAATATGCAGCCCGCCCCTCTAATACAGAAAGTGAGTTTAGGTTTTTGGAGGAGAATCTTCAAAATGCCAAGGCGGTGTCTTTTTTAGCCCAGCGTGGACGCAATACAGCAAAATATCAAAACAAAAGCATTGAAGGAGTTTTTCTTACAGGGGCTTCCTTCCAATACCCTCAGATTCAAGAGCTAGAAATCAATGAAGGGAGATTTTTTACCAGCCAAGAATCTATCAAAAAGCAGAATGTGGTCATCATAGGTGCTGAGATAGAAGAGGCATTGTTTTCTGGGATAAGTGCCCTTGGAAAAACCATCAAAATCAAAGGAAAGCCCTTTATAGTCATAGGTGTAATGAAAAAAGAGGGGACAAACTTTTTTGGATTTAGCCCAAGAGATACACAGATAATCATGCCTTACGGAGCTTTCGGTACTTTGTATCGGATTGGCTATCAGGCAGTTGAGCCCACCATAGCCCTTAAAGGTTTTGAAGATGATGAAGGTTTGACTGCCTTAGAAGGAGAGGTAACAGGGCTTATGAGGGCCAAGCGGAGCATCAAGCCCAAAGAAGAAAGTGATTTTGCACTGAACCGAACTGAAGCCTTTGCTGATGCAATTTCTTCCTTGTTTAGTATTTTAAATCTTGCAGGGAGTTTTATAGGTTCATTCTCAATTTTGGTGGGAGGCTTCGGGATTGCCAACATCATGTTTGTATCTGTCAAAGAGCGTACAGGGCTGATTGGTATTCAGAAATCATTGGGGGCAAAGAATTACTTCATTCTTTCGCAATTTTTATTTGAGTCTATTTTCTTGAGTTTGATAGGAGGGGGAGTAGGTTTGTTTTTGGTTTATTTGATTTCGCTGATTCCTATTGAATCTTTTGACATCGTACTTTCCATAAGTAATCTGATGACAGGCTTGGTTATTTCCTCTACCATTGGGTTGCTTTCTGGAGTAATTCCTGCTTATTTGGCAGCCAGAATGGACCCTGTGGAAGCGATTAGAGCATAAAAAATCTGTAAGAATTTTAATAAAACATCAAAATAAGACATTGACAGGCAGTCATTTAAGACGGAATATACGCAGCAGCAGCCCATTTATTACGCTTCAATATTCTCTTTCTTTGTGTTTTCTTATTTATATTTGTATAAATAAGATTTTTAGAAATTACCTCAACCCCCTCAAAAATGATAAACAAAGTAGTAGAAAATGCCGAAGTAGCCGTAGCAGATGTATTTGACGGTGCCATACTAATGTTAGGTGGTTTTGGGCTTTGTGGAATACCCGAAAACTCCATCACTGCCCTCGTCAAAAAAGGAGTCAAAGACCTGACTTGCATCTCTAACAATGCAGGCGTAGATGACTTCGGAATAGGTTTGATGCTCAAGCAGCACCAAGTCAGAAAAATGATTTCTTCTTATGTAGGTGAAAACAAAGAGTTTGAGCGGCAGCTCCTCTCTGGTGAGTTAGAAGTAGATTTATTGCCACAAGGCACACTTGCCGAGCGAATCAGGGCAGGCGGTGCAGGCATTCCTGCTTTCTTTACTCCAGCAGGCGTAGGTACAGAAGTAGCCGAAGGCAAAGAAGTAAGAGCGTTTGATGGCAAAATGTACTTGCTAGAGAGCTGGCTAAAAGCCGATTTTGCATTTGTCAAAGCTTGGAAAGGAGATACTTCAGGCAATCTTATCTTCAAAGGAACAGCCCGTAATTTTAACCCGATGATGGCAACCGCAGGCAAAATCACCATCGCAGAGGTAGAAGAACTGGTAGAGCCTGGAGAGCTTGACCCCAATATGGTTCATACCTCAGGGATATTTGTGCAGCGCATCTTTCAGGGCAAAAACTATGAAAAAAGAATAGAACAAAGAACTGTCAAAAGCTAGACCTTGCCTGAGTCTGCAAATACAGACCACCCGAAATATTTATTTATTAAACAATGTATGAATTCTCAAAGATCAATTTATCATAGTCTGATTTTTTTCTTAGAAAAGAAAAATACCTCTTATCTATTTACAAGAGGTATTTTTTTGTGGGTATTTATCCTGAGCTTTTCCCCAATCCAAGCTCAAGAGCAAGTGGCGGGGCTTTTCTCTATAAATAGCCCTCACCCCAACGGATTTCAAAAAATCCAAAGTGATAATGAAGGAAATCTTTATGCCAGTGGCTATTTTCAAGAAGTACTCTACTGGGGGGGCAAAGAGTTATGGATAGACCAAGGTGGTTATTTTCTTGCCAAAATGGATAAAGAATACCAGTTACAATGGATTCTACAGCTAACGGCTCCTGTACGTGATTTGCAAATGGTTCAGAACCGCCTTTTTGTGCTAGGGCATTTTACCAAAAGACTTTTACTTGCCAATGATACACTTCACTCTCAAGGAGGTTTTGATAGCTACCTTTGTGAGCTGAGTATCCAAAATGGAGAGGTCATCTGGAAAAAACAATTCTCAGCCAAACGTGATATTTTAGCCCAATCTCTTGCCCTAGAAGGGGCATCTCTCTATGCAATGGGGCATTATGAGGCAGATTTTGAGAGTGGGGATGTCAAGTTTCAGACACAGCATTTTAAAAATGTATATCTCATAAAGTTTGATTTGCAGGGCAATGCACAGTGGGGCAGAAGGCTGAGCGGAGGACACAACGCACTCACGGGTGTCTATGGGCGAAAGGTGGAAGTGGATTCTCTCGGAAATGTATTCGTAGGCGGAGGGATTAGCGGCTATGCTGAGTTTGGAGGTGAATCTCTTCGAAGCAGTACGGAGCATTTTTATGGGGAAGGGCTTGTCTATAACCATGACCTGTTTTTGGCACGATACAGTGCCAAAGATGGCTCACTGATATGGGTCAGAAGGCTGGCACAGTATGCAGATTTGCAAGACATCAAGGCAGATGGCAAGGGCTGTGTGTATCTTACGGGATATTTTCAAGGCTGCACAAGCCAACCCTCAAACTATGGCAAGGCGTGGTTTGGTGACAAAGAGCTTCAGGCACAGCGTCTAGTGTCGGGTGAGCCAAGTGAAGATAGTTTTTTGGCAAAAATTTCTCCCTTAGGTAATTACATCTGGCTAAAACATGCCCAATCCAAAAATCACAGCAGAGGCGTCTCTATTGCAGTAGATGCAGCCAGAGATTTGGTCTTTTTGGCAGGTATCTTTGAAGGAAAACTGAGCATCAACCAGACAGAGTGGAGCATTCAATCACCTGAAAATCACCGTCAAGACCTGTATTGGGTTTGTTTTAAGGCAAATGGGGCTTGGGTGGAGGGTGATTTGTATGGGGGAGTAGCCAGTGAGCAGGTGCATACACTTGTATTGAGGCAAGATGGCGAACTGATACTGAGCGGCAGGCTAAGCTCACAAGTAGCACAAGGAACTCAATCACTTACTCGTAACAATGCCTTTGTGCTAAAAATCAAAGCCAAAAACAGTGATTAGCCATCAGTTATTTATTATAGTTCTCCTGATTAAGTTTTACGAGAAATCTCTGACTTATACAAAAACTTACTAAATAGGATTTCAGGATTCACAAGATTTTGACACAAAGGACAGAGTCCTGTTCTTAAAAAGACGGGACATAGCTCCCTCTTTTTTTCAATTCTTGATGTGGAGAACTATAAATGATTGGCTTGCTAAGTGGGTGTTTTAGTGCGTGTGTATGTTCATTTTATTATTGAATTATTCTCTTAAAACAATTAAAAAAACGATTGCTTAGAATAAGATTTCTAAGCAATTGTTTTTTAATGCGCAGTTACCTTTGCCTTTATAAGGTATCTTACCTTCAGAAATTCACAATAATATTATCTTGGCAAGCTATTTTTAAACGCTTGATAATTGTTTCCACTTGGCTTGGTATCACAGTTTATGGCATTTGCCTCTGCATTGATATCAGCCACTCTCGAGTCAGAGCTAGGGTGTGTGCTCAAAAAAGCGGGAGGAGCTTGGCTGTTTCCCTCTTGTAATATTTTCTCAAAGAAACCTGCTGCACCATTGCACTGATACTGTGTTTTAGAAAGAAAAATCACAGAGTATTTGTCGGCATCTTGCTCTGCAGTTCGGCTAAATTTTAGTCCGATGAGTTGCTGAGAGATATTTCCAAGTAGAGAGTTTTGCCCTGCCAATGCACCAATGAGTGTGGCCACTCCATATTGCTTGGTGAGTGTATTGGTAGAGTGTCGGCGGTCTGCATGTGCTATCTCATGCCCCATCACACCTGCGAGTTGGTCTTCAGTATCAAGATATTTAATCAGCCCTGTGAACACATAAATATAACCGCCTGGGGTTACGAAAGCATTGAGTGTTTTGTCATCATGAATGATGTGTACTCTCCATTCAAACTCATTTCTATACTGTACTTGTCCTGAGTTTAGGATATTATCAGTGATGCGCTGCAGGTGTCTATATGCCTCTGCATGCTTGCTGGGGTCAAGTATAGGGTATTCATTGGGCGCATTGGCAATCTGCTGCGCTGTCTGTTTGCCCAGTTCTATATCATCTTGGATAGAAAAGACATTCATGGCAGAGCCTCCAGGTGTACAACTATTGAGTGCCATCAGACTTAATAGGCTCATTATTAGAATGGTGTATTTAAGAGAGTTTGTTTTTAACATATTGATTTATTTTAAAAAAATTACATTTCTACAACGTTTTCAGGAATGATTAGCTTGCCTGCTGTGGCATTTTTAATTTCTTCTATGCTTACGCCTGAAGCACGTTCACGAAGCACAAATCCACCTTCAGGAGCTATTTCAAACACACCCAGTTCGGTTACGATTTTTTTGACACACTTCACACCCGTAAGTGGAAGCGAGCATGCTGGAAGTAGTTTAGACTTGCCATATTTATCTACGTGCTGCATAGCCACTATGATATTCTCAGCAGAAGCCACTAAATCCATTGCTCCTCCCATTCCTTTTACCATTTTGCCAGGGATTTTCCAGTTGGCGATATCACCTGTTTCAGAGACTTCCATTGCACCCAAGATGGTCAGGTTTACGTGCCCACCCCTGATCATTGCGAAGCTATCCGAAGAGCTAAACAAAGAAGAACCTGCCTGCATAGTAACAGTTTGCTTCCCTGCATTGATGAGGTCAGCATCTACTTCTGCTTCTTCTGGAAAGGGGCCTATGCCAAGCAGTCCGTTTTCAGATTGTAGCATCACATTCATCCCCTCAGGGATGTAATTGGCCACTAGGGTAGGGATTCCTATTCCAAGATTGACATAGTAGCCATCTTCTAGCTCTTGGGCTATTCTTTTTGCAATTCCATTTTTGTCTAATGCCATAATTTTAGCGTTGTTATAGGTCTATTGGATAAAATAATTACTGTCTAAAAGCTACAAACAACTTAGCACCTTATGTTACACGACCACGTACACCAAGAAAATCTTGATGTGTTTATTGTATATAATCAAGAAAGATGTGCAACCATATTTTTGGGCAATGATTGTTTAGAGCTTTAAATATAAGTTCTAAAGTAGTGCATTATTTTTAATTTATTGAGGTATTCGATAAGTTATTATTTGATAGAGAAAAAGATGTATTTTTATGTAGCTTGTTCAACCTTTATTTTTTGAACTGAGTAAAGAGTCCTGCCACAGCTTGACAGTATAGGAGTACTTTTGGCGGAATAGAGATACTCTTTTTTGTTATTTAGAATAATTCTATGTAAAAAGTAGTAAAATCTTACTCAGGCTAACATGCTGATTATCAGAGAGATGTTTTAACAATGATTATTTTAGAGACCTTAAAAGAAGGTAGATTAAGTGATTAGATTCTCAAAAAATTTTTGCTATCTGAAAATTGTGTTGTAGTATTGCCTATTCATAGGGATAGACGTGTTTTGAAACCACCTAAACATTGTCTTTAACAATAAGTTAAGAATTTTAGAAATTGCATTTATTACAGAATTTTAGCCTAAATGATTATAATTAAAATGTTTGCGAATCGTATAACAATCTACCAAAAACTTCTTTTTGTGCTTTTATTTGGCCTATTTACTTCTTATGGAGTACACGCACAAGACAGCCTAGCCACCGCCACTACAGACAATGCAGACGGTGGACTGGCCAAGCCAAGTGATGAGGTGTATAATACAGGAAAGACTCTCTGGGAGCAAAACTGTACCTCTTGTCATAATATCAATGCTGAGAAAAAAGTAGGCCCAGGTATGAAAGGTATCTTTGAGAGAAGAGACAGAGCCTGGTTAAAACCTTGGATTGTAAACTCTCAGGCAGTCATCGCTAGTGGTGATGCATATGCCAATAAGCTTTATAACGAATACAACCAGACTGTCATGACCAGCTTCGCCTTCAAAGACGAGGAGTTAGATGCTTTGCTTGATTTCATTGCTTATGAAAGTGAGCAAGAAGCTGTAGTAGTTACTGATACAGACGGTGGCAATACAGTAGCAGGTGATTCTGGCGGAATATCCTCCAACTATTTTAATTTATTATTAGGAGTACTTGTATTTGTGTTGATACTTATATTGGCTGTATTATTCTTGATGGTTACAATCCTGAACCGATTCCTAAACCAGAAAGAAGATCTGAATGAGGCAGACAAAGAAATTGTTAACCAGAAATTTAATCCTTTCTCTATTTTCCAAAGCCGTGCTTTTTTGGGTGGAGTAGCACTTATATTCGTGTTGGTAGTCGCCAAAACAGGGCTAGATGGTCTGATTGGTGTAGGCATTCAGCAAGGATATGCCCCTACTCAACCGATTGCTTTCTCACACAAACTTCACGCAGGAATGTATGAAATAGATTGTGGATATTGCCATACAGGAGTGTATAAAGGTAAATCAGCCACGATTCCTTCGGCGAACATCTGTATGAACTGCCACAATCAAGTAAAAGTAGGCTCTCCTGAGATACAGAAAATATACAAAGCCATTGAGAACGACAAGCCAATTGAATGGATACGTATTCACAATTTACCTGATTTGGCTTATTTTAACCACTCACAGCATACCAATGTCGCTGGCTTGGAGTGTACGCAGTGCCACGGTGAGGTAGAGAAAATGGAAGTAGTAGCACAAAGAGCACCTCTTACAATGGGCTGGTGTATCAACTGTCACAGACAGAGTGCAGTAGATCACGCTGAAGGCAACGAATATTATGACCGACTTTTAGAATATCACGAAGGAACAAAAGGCAAAGCGCCTATGACTGTAGAGCAAATAGGTGGCTTAGAGTGTTCTAAGTGTCACTATTAATATATAATTTTACGGAAAAATTATTTTTTTTTAAAAGATTTAACAATTTAGAGGATAAACCGAAATGGCGGAAAATAGATACTGGAAAGGTATTGAGGAATATACCAATAATACTGAGTTTGTAAAGAATGCTGAGCGAGAATTCTCAGAAGGAATGCCCGAACTGAGCAACAATCGCCGTGATTTTTTAAAGTTGATGGGTTTCAGCATTGCAGCCGCATCACTAGCAGCCTGTGAAGCTCCTATTAAAAAGGCTATTCCTTACCTTAATAAGCCTGAAGAATTAGACCCGAGCATTCCCAACTATTATGCTTCTACCTACTATCAAGGAGGAGACTATGCAAGCATTTTAGTGAAAACTCGTGAGGCACGTCCCATCAAAATAGAAGGCAATAAACTCTCAAAAATCTCAATGGGAGGCACAAGTTCAAAAGCACAGGCTTCTGTGCTAGACTTGTATGACGACAACAGATACAGAGGTTTTGTTCGCAAAGATGGAAAGTTTGCAGACAGCTCTGAGGAAAGGATAAAGCAAAATGAAGCTATAGACAAAGAAATTATGTCTAAACTAGGTTCTTCAAGGAATATCCGCATCGTTTCTCCTACCATCATCAGCCCTTCTACCAAGAAAGCCATAGAAGATTTTAAGGCAAAGTACACTTCTGCAGAGCACATTATGTATGATGCTCTCTCAGCAGATGCCATTTTGCAAGCAAGCAAGGAGTCTTTTGGAAAGGCAATGATACCTACTTATAACTTCAAAGATGCGAAAATCATCGTGAGCTTTGGAGCAGATTTTTTAGGTACTTGGATTTCACCCACTGAGTTTTCACGTCAATATGCACAAAATCGCAAACTGAGCAAAGAGAACAGAGAAATGTCTCGACACTATCAGTTTGAGTCACATCTATCACTCGCAGGTGCAAATGCAGATTATAGAACACCCATCACGCCTTCACAAGAAGGGTTGGTTGTAGCTTCTTTATATAAGAAAATAACTGGCTCAGATAAATTTGCAGATGCTAACATTGACAAGATGCTAGACAAAGCTGCCAAAGAATTAAAAGCCAACAAAGGCAAGTCTTTGGTTATCTCTGCATCTCGTGATAAATCAGTACAATTGATTATCAATGCCATCAATGATGCGCTCAATAATCACAATAGCACTGTAAATATAAGCAAGCCAAGTTATGTGTTGCAGGGCAACGACCAAGCAATGAACAAATTTATCGCCGATGCCAAAGGCGGCAGTGTAGATGCTGTGATATTCTACGGTGCAAACCCTGTGTATGACCATCCAAAAGGTGCTGAACTTAAGGCTGCCCTCTCTAAGGGAGTAAAGTTAAAAATTTCATTTGCTGACAAGCCTGACGAAACAGCTACACTTTGTGATTATGTCTGCCCTGACAGCCATTATTTAGAGTCTTGGAATGATGCAGAGCCACGCCAAGGGCATTATAGTCTAGCACAGCCCACAATCACGCCGTTGTTTGATACACGCCAAGCACAAGAAAGCCTCTTGACTTGGGCGGGAGTCAATACATCTTTTTATGATTATATTCGCCAATACTGGCAAAAAAATACCTTCTCAGCACAGAAAGAATATGCTTCTTTTGATGATTTCTGGAGAATAAGCCTCTACAATGGCGTATTTGATACTACTTCACCCAAGCTTGTAGCAGCTGCGGAAGAAGGAGAAGAAACGGAAACTGCTGGCACTGCAAGTACTTCCTTTAGTGGAAATGTAAATGCAGCAATGACTGCCATCACCAAAACCTACAAGGCGACTTCTAGTAAAGTAGAACTGGTATTGTACCAAAAAGTGGCAATCGGTGCAGGAGTGCAAGCCAATAACCCTTGGCTACAGGAAATGCCTGACCCTATCAGCAAAGCCTGTTGGGGGAATTATGTAGCAGTTTCTCAAAAACTTGCTGACGAAATGAGCCTATCACAAAACGATGTGGTGAAAGTAGAAGGTAAAGGATATTCAGTAGAACTACCCATTTTAGTACAACCAGGACAGGCACAAAAAACTGCTGGAATTGCACTCGGTTATGGACGTGAAGTAGCTGGAAAAGTAGGCGATAAGGTAGGTGCAAATGCATTTCCTTGGCTGAAAGAGTCTGGAGTAACTGAGGTTACTTTGACAAAGACAGGCAAGCAAGAGCCTATTGCACAAACACAGACACACCATACCATTATGGGGCGTTCTATCATCCAAGAGGCTACACTGAATGAATATAAAAAAGATGAGTATGCAGGCAGAGTAATCCCAATGATTGAGACATATACAGGTGCTCGCCGACCCAAAGATATTACTTTATGGAAAGGACATTATTACCCTAATCACTCTTGGGGAATGGTCATAGACCTTAACTCTTGCATTGGTTGTGGTGCTTGTACCATTGCCTGCCAAGTAGAAAATAATGTGCCTGTAGTAGGTAAAAAAGAAGTCATCAACAGCCGTGAAATGCACTGGATTAGGATTGACCGCTATTACAGCAACTCTCAAGAAGTACAAGACAAAGTAGCAAATAGAGAGCTAGACGGCACAAGTGTAGAGTTAGAAACGGCTGCTGAAAACCCTGAGGTTACTTTCTTGCCGATGATGTGTCAACACTGCAACAATGCTCCTTGTGAGACTGTTTGCCCAGTATTGGCTACCACGCACAGTACAGAAGGGCTTAACCAAATGACTTATAACCGCTGTATTGGTACTCGTTATTGTGCAAATAACTGTCCTTATAAAGTACGCCGCTTTAACTGGTTCCATTATGCAGAAGATACTCGCTTTACGGATGTAAACTACACACAAACTACCGACCTCGGTAAAATGGTGTTGAACCCTGATGTAACCGTACGCTCTCGTGGTGTGATGGAAAAATGTACAATGTGTGTACAACGCATCCAAAGTGGTAAGCTAGAAGCTAAGAAAGAAAAACGTCACGTTAAGGATGGAGAGATTCAGACTGCTTGTGCACAAGTTTGTCCTACGGAAGCGATTATCTTCGGAGATATGAGAGACATGGACAGTAAAATCTCAAAAACAATCGGTCTCAAAAAAGAAGTTGAAGAACCTAAAGAGGGAGAAGGCAAAGCCAAGACTACTTTTACAATGACCGAGCCTAGGGCTTATCACATCTTAGAAGAAATTAACGTACAGCCACAGATTTCTTACCTGACGAAGATACGAAACAAGGATGAGGCAAAGCACGCACATAAAAAAGGCAATGCTGCCCACTGATAATTTGAAACCGAATACTAAAATAAAGAACTAGGTTTTTGTTGAATAATAGATAATATAGATATATGCAACTTACGTCACCTATACGCGAGCCTTTGGTAGGGAGGCAAATTCACGATGATAATCGTCCTACTACCTACCATGACATTACAAACGACATCTGCCGTCAGGTAGAAGCGCCACCTAATGCAAGATGGATGGCCGCCATGGCTATCTCCCTCATTGTGTTGGCTTGGGGAAGTTACACCTTGTACCGTACTTGGTTCTTTGGAATCGGGGAGTGGGGTCTGAACAAAACCGTTGGATGGGCTTGGGACATCACCAACTTCGTTTGGTGGGTAGGTATCGGGCACGCTGGTACTTTGATTTCTGCTATTCTGTTGCTTTTCCGTCAAAAATGGCGTACTTCCATTAACCGTGCTGCAGAAGCGATGACCATATTTGCCGTACTTTGTGCGGGTTCGTTTATTTTAATGCACATGGGGCGTCCTTGGTTGGCCTATTGGGCATTGCCACTTCCCAATACGTATGGCTCATTGTGGGTAAACTTTAACTCACCTTTAGTGTGGGACGTGTTTGCGATTAGTACTTATTTAACGGTTTCCCTTGTATTTTGGTACATAGGTCTTATACCTGATTTAGCCACCATCCGTGAGAGGGCAAAGAACCCAATTGCTCGTTTTATATATGGCTTACTAAGTTTTGGCTGGGATGGTTCAGCAAAAACTTGGGCACGTTACGAGATGGTTGCTTTGATTCTGGCTGGTCTTTCTACTCCCTTAGTACTTTCAGTACACACGATTGTGAGCTTTGACTTTGCTACTTCCGTAATTCCAGGCTGGCATACTACTATCTTCCCTCCTTATTTTGTGGCAGGTGCTATTTTCTCAGGTTTCGCAATGGTACTGACGCTTATGCTGATAACACGTTATGTGTTTAAGCTTGAGCCATATATTACAGTAGGGCACGTAGAGTCAATGAACAAGATTATTCTTTTGACTGGTTCTATCGTGGGTGTTGCTTACCTTACGGAGTTCTTTATGGCTTGGTATTCGGGTGTAGAGTATGAGCGTTATGCCTTCGTAAACCGTGCCTTTGGGCCATATTGGTGGGCATATTGGGCGATGATGTCGTGTAATGTGATTTCTCCACAGTTCTTTTGGTTTAAGGCAATGCGTCGTAATCTATACGTAACATTTGCACTGTCTATAGTGGTAAATATCGGGATGTGGTTTGAGCGATTTGTGATTATTGTTACCTCCCTACACCGTGATTATATTCCTTCAAGCTGGACAATGTTCTATCCTACTTATGTAGATGTAGGTGATTACTTATTTACTTTCGGCTTCTTCTTTACTTTATTTTTCTTATTTGCTAAATTTTTGCCAGTAATCAATATGGCAGAGGTGAAAGCAGTACTTAAATCATCTAATCCTGATTCATCAAATGGGTACTCAGATGATATGAATGAGGCTGTGGTAGAGAGTGATACATCTGTAAAAAAAGAAACTGAATAATCAAAAAGAAACCTAATCAGTCAATCTAATGACAAGCAAAGAAAAAAATACATATTTGGTGGGCATCTTCGATGATGAAGATGTCCTTATTCCAGCGGTAAAAAAAATCCGTGCAAAAGGAGTCAATATTCATGAAGTATATACACCGTATCCTGTACACGATTTGGATGTATATCTTGGCTACAGGCGTTCTCGCCTTTCTAAGGCTGCATTTCTATTTGGAGCTACAGGTACTTTCTTGGCGATCTTGATGCAGACATACATGCTCGGATTTGCTTGGCCTATGGTGATAGGTGGTAAAGATTATGTAACATACCCAGACTTTGTGCCTGTTACTTTCGAGCTTACTGTGCTTTTGGCGGCTCTTGGTATGGTAGCTACTTTTTTAATTTCAAATAATTTGGGGCCGGGTAAGCAAGCTACGATGTTTGACCCTCGTAGTACAGATGATAAATTCGTGATGGCCATAGATTTAGGTGCTAATTCAAAGTTTACCAAAGAGGAGTTAGAAAGTATATTAACTGAGTATGGTGTCTCAGAAAAGCCCAAAGAAAAAGAAGTCTAATCTTTTCAAAAACTAATTAAAAAAATGAATTCTCAAGCATATAAAATTTTTACCCTTACAGCAGTTTTAGGCTTGTGGTTTTTAACCTCTTGCCAAAAAGACCCCAATGATCCAGGGACAGAGTTCGCACCCCAAATGTATGTCTCAAAACCTTATGAGCCTTACACTCAGGTAGAGCCAAATAGTTTGAATCCTAAAGGGCTTAATCTACGAAACCCCGCAGAGAATACCATCGCAAGAAGGGCATTCAGTCCTGAATTTCAGATTACAGATTCTCTCGGCAATACAGTCAAAAAGGTGGATATTATGTATTATGATATACCTCGCGATGATGCCGGGAGAGAGCTTGCATCGAAAGTGCTAAGGAATCCTATTCCTATAAATGAAAAATCTCTTGCAGAGGGCAAGGTCTTGTACGAGCGTTTTTGCGCATCTTGCCACGGTGCAGGTGGTGCTGGAGACGGAAAAGTGTCACAGAAATATGCAGGTGTAGCCAACCTTACAGGTGCAGCCTATAATAAGTTATCTGGCGGACACATTTTCCACGTGATTACCAATGGCAAAGGTTTGATGTGGCCCCATGGTTCGCAGCTCAATGCAGACGAACGCTGGAAGGTCGTACATTATGTACATCAGATTATGGGGCAGATACCTGCCGAGCTAGGCAGCAAAGTAAAAACAGAAGGTGCTGGCTCAGATTCTACAAAGGTTTCTCCCAAAACGACAGAGGCAGAATAAAGTAAGAAAACTCTCTTTTGAGTTTGATAAATTATAATTAATCAAGAATTTAAAAGAATAATAATATTATGGCCGCAGGACATAAGATATCTATAGCAGATGAAAAAATGCAATACGAATTTACATCGTCTTTGAAAAAGAAGTTGATGATTGCATTTGGAGTAGGGGTAGCCTTGCTCATACTAGGAATGATTTTTAGTGCAATGGGAGGAGGTGCCGAACACGGTGCTGCTGAGCATGCTGCGGCTGCTGCAGAGGGGCACCATGGTCCAGAGTATCATTGGACCAAACGTTTGTGGGCCAATCTTTGGCTCTGCTGCGTTTACTTTACGGGAATATCCTTGGCAGGTGTGTTCTTCGTATCTGTAAACTATGTGGCTTGGGCTGGATGGTCAGCATTGATTAAGAGAATCCCAGAAGCATTTGGTAATTTTTTACCTATCACTGGTGTTTTAATGTTCATCTTGTTTTTTGTGGCTGGACATGATTTATTTCACTGGACACACGAAGGCATCACCGATCCAAACAGTGAGCATTTTGACCGTATTATAGCAGGAAAGGCTGCATACTTAAACACTCCTTTCTTTTTAGCAAGAATGGTGTTTTACTTTGCCGCTTGGATTGGTCTATTTTTATTTTTCAGAAGACTTTCTGCACAAGAAGATGCCATCTCTGACTATAATGGCTACCTAAAAGATCCCTCTGTTTACAATAAACGTGTATATTTCTCTGCCGTATTTTTGATAGTATTTGCGGTTACTAGCTCTACATCAGCTTGGGACTGGGTGATGTCTATTGACACACACTGGTTTAGCACGATGTTCGGTTGGTATAATTTTGCAAGCTGGTTTGTGGCAAGTCTTGCTGTAGTAACACTCACAGTGATTTACCTTAAAGAAGCTGGTTACTTAAAAGCTGTCAACCAGCATCATTTACATGATTTAGGTAAGTTTATGTTTGCATTCAGTATTTTCTGGACATACATATGGTTCTCTCAGTTTCTTCTCATTTATTATGCACACATTCCAGAAGAGACTTATTATTTTGAGCCCCGCTTATTTGGTCATTATAGAGGAGTATTTTTCTTGAATATTATCATCAACTTTGCATTCCCGTTTTTAGCACTGATGACCAAGGAATCAAAGCGTACAACCATTCTTATTAAAATAGCTGCTTTTGCTATTCTAATTGGTCATTACCTAGATTTCTATATGATGATTATGCCAGGTACAGTAGGTGATAATGCAGGCTTTGGTCTCTTAGAGTTTGGGACATTGGCGATGTTTGTGAGTGCATTTATTTATACCATTGCAAACGGACTCACCAAGCTTCCGTTGATTCCTAAGAATGATCCTTTCATTAAAGAAAGTTTACATTTTACACAGCTATAGGAAAACATTATTTTTGCACAAAGTTTTAAGATACTAGATAAGAAAACAAGAACGAATAAATAGATAAGTTATGAATACATTATTCATTGGATTGGCGGCGGTACTCATTCTAAGCATACTTTTTATGCTTTTCCGTATTCAATCTTTAGTTACAATTGTGAAAGGGTCTCATCAGAGAGTGGGTATGAGTAACAAAGTAAATGGTGCATTAATGCTAATCGTACCTATTACTCTTCTTGCCCTTACTGTTTGGTATTCTCCTATTGCCGCAGAGAGTTTTTTGCCTGAGGCATCTTCAGAGCACGGTTTAGTTACTGACCGTCTTTTTTGGACATCAATTACGGTCATCTCGATTATGTTTTTGATTACGAATGCAGGTCTTTTTTGGTTTGCGTATAAGTATCAATATAAGGAAGGAAGACAAGCAAGCTTTTTTCATGACAATACTCGCTTAGAAGTATTTTGGACGATTGTCCCTGCGGTGATTATGGCTTTGTTAGTTTTCTTTGGTTGGAAAGCATGGTCAGACATTATGAGTGAAGTGCCAAAAGAGGCCATACAAGTAGAAATCATGGGAAAACAGTTTGCTTGGCAGGTTCGCTATCCAGGTAAGGACAAAGAGTTCGGAAATCATGATTTTCGCTTGATAGATGATGTAGCAGGAAATGAGTTTGGAATCGACTTTGAGGATAAGAAATCAGAAGATGACTTTATTGCAAGGGAATTATACATTCCAAAAGGACAGCCTGTTTTATTCAAAATTAGGGCACGTGATGTTTTGCACAGTGTTTTTGCCCCTCACTTCAGAGTGAAAATGGATGCTGTACCAGGGATGCCTACACAGTTTCACTTTGTGCCTACCAAGACAACTGAAGAAATGCGTACCGAGTTAAACAATCCCAAGTTCAACTATGAGTTGGCTTGTACTGAAATATGTGGTCGTGGTCACTTTGCGATGAAATTTATCATCGTGGTGGTAGAACCCAATGAATACAATACTTGGGTGGCAGAGCAAACCCCTTTCTTAGAATCAAATCCTCAATTTAAAGGAAAAGGGCTTTCAGATTTGCGTAAGAAAAATCTTGCAAAGAAAAAAGAAGAGGAAAAATCAAAAGAGCAAGCAAGCCTATAAGGCTATGTATTCTCTTCATAATCTAGTATCTTAATAAACAGAAATATATAATTTAATTATGGCAACAGAAACTAATTTAACCCAAGGCGTGAGCCTAGATCATCACCACGATGATCATGGGCATGAGCATCATGAAGAAAGTTTCATCAGCAAATATATCTTCAGCGAAGACCATAAGATGATCGCCAAGCAGTTCCTAATTACTGGAATTATCTGGGCTTTCTTTGGCGGTGCAATGTCCGTTATATTCCGACTACAATTAGGCTTTCCCGATATGGAGCTTTCATTCTTGAAGCCTTTTCTTGGTCACTGGTTAGACTCAGCAGGAAAGCTTGACCCTAACTATTACTTGGCACTTGTTACAATGCACGGTACCATTATGGTTTTTTTCGTACTGACTGCTGGGCTAAGTGGTACATTCAGTAATTTCTTGATTCCACTTCAAATCGGAGCGAGAGACATGGCATCAGGTTTTATGAACATGCTTTCTTATTGGTTTTTCTTTGCAGCGAGTGTAGTCATGTTTTCTTCACTTTTTTTAGAAACAGGCCCTGCTATGGGAGGATGGGTTGTGTATCCACCTTTGAGTGCGCTGCCTGAGGCCGTGCCTGGCTCAGGAGCAGGGATGACGTATTGGTTAATCTCTATGGCATTGTTTATTATATCTACGCTTTTGGGTGGTATCAATTATATCACTACTGTCATCAACATGCGTACAAAGGGCTTGTCATTCTCTAGGCTTCCCTTAACTATATGGGCTTTCTTTCTGACTGCAATCATCGGACTGTTATCATTCCCTGTATTGTTTGCTGCAGCCTTATTGTTGATATTTGATCGTAGTTTTGGAACAAGCTTCTATTTATCAGAGATTTATATGAATGGAGAGGCACTGCACAATCAAGGTGGTAGTGCGATACTTTATCAGCACTTGTTCTGGTTCTTAGGACACCCTGAGGTGTATATTGTACTTCTTCCCGCCTTGGGAATTACGTCGGAAATTATTGCAACAAATTCACGCAAGCCTATTTTTGGCTACCGCGCTATGATTGGCTCTATGATTGGAATTGCAATACTGTCCTTCATAGTATGGGCGCATCATATGTTCGTAACAGGTATGAATCCTTTCTTAGGTTCTATCTTTATGTTCTTGACTCTGATTATTGCAGTGCCTTCGGCAGTAAAAGCCTTTAACTACATTACTACTCTGTGGAGAGGAAACATTATCTTTACCCCTGCAATGCTTTTCTCAATTGGTTTAGTGTCAGTGTTTATTTCAGGCGGTGTTACAGGTATTATTTTAGGGAACAATGCCCTAGACATACAACTACATGATACTTATTTTGTAGTAGCTCACTTTCACATAGTAATGGGCAGTGCATCTTTCTTTGGTTTTATGGCTGGGGTTTATCATTGGTTCCCTAAGATGTACGGACGTATGATGGATGAAAAGCTGGGATATATTCACTTTTGGCTAACATTCGTGGGTATCTATCTGGTGTTTTTCCCAATGCACTACATCGGTATTGCTGGCTTCCCTCGTCGCTATTATTCTCACACAAGCTTTGATGCATTTAGCACATTTACAGACCTTAACATGTTTATAAGTGCGGCTGCTATTGTTACCTTCTTAGGGCAAGCGATATTTGCATTCAATTTTGTATGGAGTATTTTCCGTGGACGTAGAGCCCCTGAGAATCCTTGGAACTCTAATACTTTGGAGTGGACAACCCCAGTGTCACCAGGTCATGGCAACTGGCCTGGCAAGATTCCTCACGTTTATCGTTGGGCCTATGACTACAGCAAGCCCAATGCTGACAAAGATGGATTCGGTGATTTTATACCTCAGAATGTTCCTTTATCTAAGACTCCCCACTCTAACTTAGAGCATGAGAACGAGATAATGAATGAACAGCATGTAGAAGATGATTTAAAAATTAATGACCACAAATAAGGGTAAAATTTTTTATAAATTCAATAATAGGGTTATCTTCAGGAAACTGGGGATAACCACTATTTTTTCAGTCTATATCTTAATTCTTATTGGGGGTGTAGTAAGGAGTACTGGTGCTGGTATGGGCTGTCCTGACTGGCCTAAGTGCTTCGGCCAGTGGGTTCCTCCTACGGAGATGAATCAACTTCCAGCAGATTATAAGGAGGTTTATGCTGAAAAAAGAAAATTAAAAAATAGCCGTCTTGCAGAGATGCTAGAAAATATGGGCATGCCTCAACTTGCCAAGAGAATACAAGGTGATTCTTCTACTTATGTGGAGGCCGATTTTAATGCTGTTAAGACTTGGATAGAGTATATCAACCGTTTGGTGGGTGTGCTGATAGGTATTTTTATATTTTTTACTTTGCTGTTTTCTTTTTCGTATCGCAAGATTAATTATAAAGTTCCTTTATATTGCTTCGTTGCCTTTGTTTTGGTAGGGGTGCAAGGTTGGATAGGCTCTATCGTAGTTTCTACGAATCTTTTGCCTGGCATCATTACAGTTCATATGCTTCTGGCAGTCGTGATTGTAATGCTGCTGATATATGCAGTAAGCAGAACATATAGTTATTCAGATTTGGTAGTTAGCCAAGAACAGAAAGTATTTCTGAACAGATTGTTGATATTGGCTACGATTATAGCCCTTGCACAAGTGCTTTTGGGTACACAAGTGAGGGAAGGAATAGATTCTATCGCCAAGCTACTTGGTGCAGAAGGTCGCTCACTTTGGGTAGAGCAGTCTGGTATGGCTTTCTATATTCATCGTTCTTTTTCTTGGTTAGTATTATTTGTACACGGTTATTTGGCTTATTACATATTGAGGCAAATCCCGAGTCAAGTATCTTCCTCGGTAAAGAATTTGGCTTTGAGTTTATTTGTGATATTATTGGTAGAAACTTTTACTGGAATAGGCATGGCTTACTTTAGTATTCCTGCCTTTTTACAGCCTGTGCATCTGTTTTTAGCAATAGTGGCATTGGGAATTTTATTTATGCTTTGGCAGGCTATTAATTATCCTAAACTATCTTTGCAAGAACAAGTTAATACTTCAAAACCTGTAGGAGTATAATATGAATATGGTAAGTACTGAAGTGGAAAACAAACATCTAGTAGCGCTATCCTCTGCCTCTAAGCTACGGCACTATGTGGCTTTGCTCAAGCCGAGGCTTTCTTTCTTAGTAACCTTCTCGGCTGCTTTTGGCTATCTACTGGCGTTGAATGGGGATGTAAATTGGCTTACATTGATAGCTCTTTCAGTAGGAGGATTCTTAATTTCGGGAGCTTCCGTGATTATCAATCAAGTAATAGAAAAAGACTTGGACAAAAAGATGAGTAGGACGTTTATGCGTCCTTTGCCCTCTGCAAATGTAAGCACCTCTGAGGCTATTTATTTTGGTTTTTTTGTGGGGATGCTAGGTCTTACGTTATTGATGGTATTCACTAATTTTTTGACAGCTTTTCTTGCCTTGACTTCAGTATTTTTGTACGGATTCATATATACTCCCCTCAAGCGTGTTGGACCCATTGCAGTAATTGTTGGAGCGATACCAGGGGCTCTGCCTCCTCTGTTGGGCTGGGTAGCCGCTACGGGTCAGCTAGGTTTTGAGGCTTTTGTTGTTTTCACTATACAGTTTGTGTGGCAGTTTCCCCACTTTTGGGCTATAGCTTGGGTAATGGACGATGACTACAAAAAAGCAGGCTTTCGTTTATTGCCATCTAAGGCTGGGCGTAGCTTTAATTCAGCCTTACAGATTATGTTAGGTGCTTTGTTTTTAGTGCCTGTTGGGCTGATACCGTATCAGTTAGGTATTACAGGCTTTACGTCTATGGTGGTTGCGACTGTGGCAGCCATTTTATTTTGGCTTCCTACCGTGAAGCTAATGTATGTGCAGGACAGAAAAACAGCTTTACAGATAATGTTTGCTTCCTTTATATATTTGCCAGTAATTCAAATAGCCTTTTTATTAGATAAATTGTAAACAAAGAAAAATATGTTAGAACAACAGATAGATATTACAGATGAAGCACAGGAAACTCTTTCCATGCATCCGCAGAAGTTTGCAATGTGGCTTTTTATCACCAGTATTGTGATGCTTTTTGCTGCTTTTACGAGTGCGTACATTGTACGTCAGGCGGAAGGGAATTGGCTGTATTTTGAGCTTCCCAATCTTTTTTGGACGAACTCTGCCATATTGATTATTAGCAGTGCTACGATGCATTGGGCAGTATTGAGTGCCAGAAAAGACAATCTCTCTATGCTTAAAATTGCCATCAGTATCACTACAGTCCTTGGGCTTACCTTTTTGGTGATGCAGGTTTGGGCTTGGCAAGAGTTGGTAGTGAATGGGGTTTTCTTTGCTGGGAGTGAGTCAAATCCCTCTGGCTCATTTTTATATGTCATCACAGGGATGCACGGGGTGCATATAGTAAGTGGGGTAGTTTTCCTCTTAATTGCACTGTATTCGGTCTTTACATATAAAATTCACTCGAAAAATATGACCCGTTTAGAGATGTGTGCTACTTTTTGGCATTTTTTAGACATTCTTTGGTTATATTTATTCGGTTTTTTGCTTTTGAACCACTAAATTTGAAAAAAATAGAAAACTAAAACCTAATTAAATTATATGGCAACAGCAACAAGTTCTGAACAAGGCATCGACTGGAGTGGAGGAAACCTCCCGTTGAAAGCAAGTTGGGGTAAACTCATGATGTGGTTTTTCCTTTTATCAGATGCTTTTTCTTTTTCTGCACTTTTGATTTCCTACGGATTAATCCGCTATAGTCACCCTGCTTATTCAGGTAAAGTGTCTGATTTTGAGTTTTCTCAAGCATACTGGCCTATCCCTGAGAGGGTGTTTGAAGCAGTGCCTTTCTTGCATGGTGTTCCGCTTCCTCTCGTATTTGTAGGGATTATGACGTTTATCTTGATTATGAGTAGTGTTACAATGGTACTTGCCGTAGAGGCAGGACACAGAGGAGACCGTAGAGATGTGGAAAAGTGGATGCTCTGGACTATCTTAGGCGGAATTACCTTCTTAGGTTGTCAAGCTTGGGAGTGGACTCACTTTATCCATGGCACAGAAGGTAGAGGTGCTACTGATTTTTATGGAAATGTGATCTATGGTGCAAACCTCATTCAGAATGAGTATGGGCCAGTACCATTTGCCAATTTATTTTTCTTTATCACTGGTTTCCACGGGATGCACGTAACGAGTGGTGTGGTATTGAATATCATCATTTTTTACAATACAGCCTTAGGAATCTATGACCGCCCCGACCGCAAGGTAGATGAAGGTGCAAGCCGCTACGAGATGGTAGAAAAAGTAGGACTTTACTGGCACTTTGTAGATTTGGTGTGGGTATTCGTGTTTACATTCTTCTACTTAGTATAATTATCAAAGAAAACCTTTAAAAAATAATCAAATGGCAGAAATACAACATTCACAAGATGGCGAAATAGCCAAGCCAAATACAGCCATTATCTGGAAAACCTTTTGGATTCTTTCTGGATTGACAGCTCTAGAGTTTTTGATTGCCTTCACGATGCCCGCTAATATGCTCAGAGTTGGGATATTTATCATCCTGACCATAGCCAAGGCTGCCTACATCGTAGGTGAGTTTATGCACTTACGCCACGAAGTAAAATTTCTAATTTGGGCGATTATCCTCCCGATGATTTTCGTGGGATGGCTATTATTGGCAATGATTCTAGAAGGTGGCTCAATATTTACAATGCTACAATAAAATTTTTAAAAACATTCAAATTTGCGATTGGTTTATAGTGTATATAAATCAATCGCTTTTTTTATTTATGAACAAAAATCGTCAGTATATACTTTTAGGTATTTTGGTTATTTTTCCTATTCTCGTCTTTGTGTTTTTGCAAAGCATGGGCACCAATACCTATCCGCTTGAGATATACCATACTCAGTGGATAGAAGAGGTACAAGTAGATGGACAGCCTTATTTAGATACACTTCGTGATGCCTCTGCCCTTGAAGGGCATAAAATTGTAGATACCATTTATCACCATATCCCTGATTTTGAACTGACAGACCAAGAAGGGAAAGTCTTCAAAGGTGCATCTCTAGACGGACAAGTCTATGTAGCCGATTTTTTCTTTACACGCTGTGGCAATCCTACACTTTGCCCACGGATGAGTGCAGAGCTTGAGAGGGTTCAAGAAAATTTTAAAGACAATGACCTCGTTAAGATTGTATCATTTACAGTAGATCCCGTCAATGATACTCCTAAAGTGCTGAAAGAGTATGCAGGCAGATACCAAGCAAACTATGAGAAATGGAAGTTTCTTACAGGAGAGAAGGACAAGATTTATGATTTGGCATATTATGGCTTTAAGGTAAATGCCATGGAAGAAGGCAATGAAGTTACACCTGAGTTTTTGCACGCTACCAAGCTGATGCTGATAGATGCTCAGGGCCGTGTCAGGGGCTATTATGAAGGCACAAACCGTGAAGAAGTAGATAAACTTATTTTAGAAATTAAAATATTATTATACGAAATTAAAAAATCATAATTAAGATTTTATTGATATGTTAGAAAATCAAGCCGTACCCCAATCAAACCGCTTTTATATGAGGCTTATCGGAGTCCTCTCTGTGGTGATTCCTATTGTTGTAGCTTTTTTGATGTTCGGAGGAAACCAGTTTACCCGTATTGAGGGTTTGGATGTTTCCTTTTTGCCACATCTGAATGCCGTACTCAATACAGCTACTTTTTTACTTTTAGTGGCGGGCTTTATTGCCGTAAAAAATAAGCAAGTAGCTTATCATCGTATGTTTATGATGTCTGCTTTCGTGCTTTCTTCTATCTTTTTGGTTTCTTATGTGATTTATCACAACAATGCAGAAAGTACCAAATTTGGTGGAGAGGGAATGATAAAGTACGTATATTTCTTTATCCTCATTACGCATATTATTTTGGCTGCTACTGTAGTGCCTTTTGTGCTCACTACGATATACTATGCTTGGTCTAACCAAATAGAAAAACATAAGAAATTGGTAAAGTGGACTTACCCTATCTGGACTTATGTGGCAGGTACTGGAGTCATTGTCTATTTGATGATTAGCCCGTATTATGCTTAGTAAAGCTTACAAGCCCTGCCAAAGTTAAATTACTTAACTCTGACAGGGCCATTTTTATTAAGATTTTACCAACTTGTAGGACATCATTTTATTTATCCAGCCGTCATCCACTGCTCGAGCTGTTTTTGTCCTCTACTTCTGCTTTCTCTCAGTTGCTTTTCTCGCTCTGTTACTGCATCTATTAGAGATTTTGGCAGTTCGTCGTCATTTTCTGCAATGGAATTGACTTTTTGTTGAGATAACGTTCTTTGATAGCTTTCTAGGGTAGTTTCAGCATAGGCTTTGTATGATTTTTCAGTGGGAGAAGCCCCCAGACTTTTGAGGCAGTAAAATATTAGTTCAGTATCATCAGAGTGATTTTCTATGAGCCAATTTGTATAAAAGGCTACTGACTCTCTTGATTCTTGGCTTGGGGACATTTTTAGAAGATACCAACGCAGTATTTTTTGGGCTGCTTCTTGTCTAAAAATCATCTTAGTCTTTGGATGATTCACCTTTTCGGCCTCAAAAGTGATAATCTCTTGATGAAAAGCCTTCCAGTCTTGTTTGCCATCGGCATATTTTTTACTGATGGTATAGTCAAAATCAAATAAAACAGGATGTACTAAGGTTCGCATCTCTTCTCTGCTTATCTTATCTTTCGGAACTTTGTATGTCCAAGTTTTATCAAAGTTTGAAGGTAGAGTCATAGCAAGTGCTTTGCTCTCTTGTTGGGTGTTTTCTTTTGTGCAGGCACACAGTGTGGCCATACAAAGAATGAATAGGGCGATTTTTTTCATATCGGTAAAGATTAAAGGGTGAATAAAATAAAATTCTGCCTAGTTGAGAAACTCTGAGAGGAAGAATAGGTGTTGAAAGATATCTTTTAATTATATTTTTTCTAATATAAATAAAAGCAAAATAAAATAAAAACAAAATTATAACTTTATTGATAAATCATATTAATTTAAAAGGATTTTTATGTTTTGTAGCTTACTTTGAGTATAATATTCGGCAGGCAAACTATCTGGTATCAAAAGTAGTTATTTGATAAACTAAGGTAGTATCATAAGCTCCTCAGTTTTTATTATATTTGCAGTAAACAACACTTAGAAAATGAAAATATTAAGAATTGTATTGATATTGACACTGGCTGTATGCTGTATGAGTGGAGAAGTACTGGCACAATGTGCTATGTGTAGAGCCACTATAGAGACAAGTGCCAGCAATGGGGGAGACCTTGCAGCAGGGCTCAATGCAGGGATTTTGTATCTTGCCACGATTCCTTATCTGATGCTTGGAGGGCTTGCTTATTTTTGGTATCGCTCTAGCCGAAGCCGATTGGCAAGTTAATGGCTAATAATACAAAGAAAATGAAAGTGTACAATTTTTTGTTTTTAAATTTATGTTGGATGGCAGTGATTGGCTTACTAGGAGCTTGCTCGAGTATGCCAGGGACAGCCAAGGGAGATTTGGCTCCTGATTTTAAGTTGAAAGATGTTTATGCAGCGTCTCAACAACTTTCTGATTACAGGGGCAAAGTAGTTTTATTACATTTCTGGACAGACTGGTGCAATGCTTGCCGGGCGGAGTTTCCACGCATTCAGGATTATTATGCCGAGCTAAAGAGTGATGATTTTGAAATCATCGCTGTCAATGTAGGGCAAGCTATGTCAGTTTCATTGGATTTCAAGCAGTCATTTGGGGTTACCTTTCAGATGCTGACCGATGTAGAGAAAGCAGTGGGCGAACTGTACAAGGTGGAAGCATATCCTACCAATTATTTCATAGACCCTGAGGGGAAAATCATCAAAAAATACATAGGCTGGGTAGATAAAAAACAAGTAGAAGTCATCATCAATCAGCACAGAAACACTCCAAAAGTAGCTGCTAAATAAAGACTAGATTTTTGTGTTTAGTCTTTTTTATCTTTTTTCGCATTGGCGTACTTTTGAGAGCGCCTTTGAAGCTCACCTAAGAGATAAAATTTTTCATCTGCACTCAGTTGAGGCTCTGCATAGACCAGTTTGTTAAACTTAATCTGGAAACTATACTCCTGTGATTGGGCTATGCTGTCTAAAATGGTTAAGTAAAAATCAAACATACTGATAATCTGATGTTTTGGAGGTCTAGGACTTTGTTTATGAGCAATAAAGATACACCATTTAAAAATACAAGAAAAAATAGATATTTAATAGATTGATTGCAAAATACTTAAAGTAGTTTTGAGTAATTATTTTAGCGCAAGATGTACCTCACAGTGTAATACTGTATTAAATAAAATTAGTTTGTGTATTTAAAGCCAAAAACTTGCATCTTTGCACAGAAGAGTCAAAAATAAATTTAGTGAACAGTCTTTTTATTTACAAAAATTTGTCCTTTGTTTAGAGTCTGATACATTCTCCAAACAAGACACAACTGCTGTCTATGCCGATAAAAATATATAACCAAACTAATCTACATACGCTAAACTGGAAGGAAGTAGAGAATGGAGAAAACTTAGCATCCTTCTTAAAGCCTATGATTGCCCATAAAATAGATGATTTTGTAGGAAATGCTACACAAGAGGTTCAATTATTACAGATTGACCGAGTGGTGTTGCCCTTGGTCATTGCCCAAAAGTACATAGCAAAAACCACCTACCTTAGCTCTGCCCTTGTGCAATACTTTGACCTCGCCAAAGAAGAGATAGAAATGGAACTCAAAGGAAAGCGTTCTCTCAGAGCATACATCGCTCCTGTAGTGCTCAATTTAATGAAGAATATATTCAAAGGTTTAGGGTTTGAGAAGACAGTCTTTGTAAATAATTGGTTACTCTCTACCAATCTTTATCCTACACTTACAGATGCCCAAATCCGAGAAAGTCTTACAGTACTTAAAAAAGCCTTTCCTAGACACGCCATTGTTTTTCGCTCAGTCAATGAATACACAGATAAAAATCTATTAGAAAAACTCACAAAAAATGGGCTGAAAAAAATCATCAGCCGCCCCCTCCTCATGCTTGACCCCTCTGACAAAGGCTATCAGAAAAAGCGCATGTTTAAGATGGATGAAAAACTTTGGAAAAAAAACAAACAATATCACTGGACAGAAAACCACGACCTCAGCCCCGAAGAGATTAGCAGAGTCAGAGATTTGTATGAGGAGCTTTACCGAGTCAAGTACTCTGATTATAACCCTGAATACAGTGATCGCCTTATCAAGGCATGGCTAGACACTGACTTTATGGAGTTTAAGCTACTACGCCAAGAAAACAAAATTGTGGGAGTTACTGCCTTTTTAAAGCGAAATGGCGTACTTACTACGCCTTTTATAGGCTACGACCAAGAGATTCCTATTTCTGAGGGTCTCTATAGATTCCTAAATCTCAAACTGATGGAAGAAGCCATCAAAGAAGGGTTGATTCTGAATATGAGCTCTGGAGCAGCCCATTTTAAACGCTTGCGTGGAGGCACTTCTACCCTAGAATACAATGTAGTCTGCTATGCTCATTTGCCATGGTATCAAAAAATACCTTGGAAAATTTATCATCAAATTTCCCAAAAAATAGCCATTCCAGCCATTCAGAAGTATGGGCTTTAAATGTGGAAAGTTTCCCAAGAACATATCTTTGGCTTAGAAACAGCATGGCACTAAATAGACACAATATACTCAGGGAGTTTTATGTGCCAAAAAGCAAAACTCCCTAAGCGTCCACAAGGTTTGTGGTTGTGTATCAATGATTAACGCAAGCTAAAAGTCATCACAGGCACTTGAGCCGAGCCTACCACGCCCTCACTCACACTGCCAGAGAGCAAGCGAGCAAAACCCTGTCTTTTGTGAGAAATCAGCACAATTAGATTCGCATTAATAGACTCAGCAAAGCGATTAATGCCATCATCCTCTACGTATTCGCAGTAAATACTAAAATGATAATTGCTCAGTTGGTGTTCTTCTGCAAAACGTACTGCTTTTTCTTCTAAATCTTGGGTACAGGTAAAGTTTGCAGGAGTATTGACATACACAAGGTATAGTTCTGAGCCAAACAAGGTTTGCACTTTTTTAATTTGCTCTACTGCTTTTTCTTGGTTTTTACCCAAATCACAGGCAAGTACTATTTTGGAGAGCGTCACACTTTCGGGTTTTTTGCGGATAGTAAGCACAGGGCATTGAGCCAGCCTGACTACCTTTTCAGCATTAGAGCCCACAAAAAGAGAATCATAGCCACTCTCGCCTTGCGTACCCATTACGATGAGGTCTGCTTCTTCTTTTTCTGCAAAATCGATGATACTTTGACCAATATTGCCAGAACAGATAAGATAAGATACACGCTCGTAGTCTAGGCTTTTGACAAGTGTTTCTATATTTTGTTTAGAGCCTTTGACAGCATTGAGCAGGTATTCATTCTCTCCATAGCCACTAATATTGACCCCTTCGGAGGTAGCCTCTATCTTGCTGTTGTCGGGCGTAAGCATGATGTGCAGTAGTCTTACTTCGCCACCAGATTTCTTGGCAATCTCTATGGCATATAGAAGTGCTTGGTCAGCAAAAGAAGAAAAATCTGTAGGGACGATTATCTTATTCATTGTATTAGGTTTAGTAATTGATTAGTTTGCAAAATACTCAATATTCAGATAAAAAAAAATAATATTGCTCATAAAGGAGTAAACAGGAAGATAGTATTGGGGAAGGGCTTAAGATGTGATTTTTTTACCATTCCGCAGGAATCTGAAGCTGTGTCAAACAAGTTACGCAATACAGCAAAGACCTATTCTGTGGAATTCTGCTCTGTGGTTAGTGTTTTAGAAATAGTGGTTCAACCAAATCTTTGTTTACACTTCAATCAAGCCATATTAGCAAACTAGTCTTAGCCTCTCGCTCAATGCCGTCAACTTAAGGTATACAAAAAGTGTTGTGTGTGTAAAATCTTACTAACATCTTATTATATGAGTAGTTCATTTTCTTCTTTTTTTTGAGTTCCCTTCGGGAAGAGTTATTCAATCCTGAGTTTCAAAAATCTCATATCATGAAACCACAAGACTTTATATGCACTCGTCTTTTAGGCTTTCCTCAAGTGGTGGGAATACTAATCAATCGGATTGTGAAGAGTTTGAGTATTGAGTTATGTAATTTTTTTAATACTATTGTCAGTTATTCTTCCTGTAGTAAGTAAGCTTTCAGCCTGGCTCGTAAGAAGCTAAAACATGCTGCTTTTATAGCTCTAAATGACAAGTTTATACGAGCGTTTTATCAAAGTCCTCTCCCTAAACGCTACCAAGACCAATATTATGTTTTTGCTGTCGATGGGAGCTTGTGTCAACTCCCAGACTCTGAGGTACTTACTGAACACTTTGGTTGTTGGAAGAACCAAACATCCGTAAGTCTTCCTATGAGCAGGTCTTGTTTGATTTATGATGTGCTCAATAAGGTAGTGATAAAAGGAAACTTAGCAAATACCTCAGTGGGTGAGCAGAACTTGTTTCGTGAGATGTATCAGCAAGCTACTCAATTGTTATCCTCAGATCAATCCAAGATTCTTTGGCTGATGGATAGAGCCTATCCCTCTTATGATTTATGTAAAACCCTTTCAGAAAGAGGAGATGTTTTTGTGATTCGGTATAAAAAATATTTTTGCAAAGCAGTCAAAGCATTTGCTGATTCTGACAAATGGAAAGATAGGATAATGCTATCTGCTACAATTTGGTACAACAAGAAAAGGCAAAGAAAACAAAGTATTCTGGCTGTGAGAGTACTTAAAATCCCTCTTTCCAGTGGTGAAACAGAATATTTCATTACCAATCTGGAGTATTCAGCCGAAGAACTAAAAAGACTTTATGGAATGCGTTGGGGAGTAGAAACCTGCTATGATTATCTAAAAAACACATTAGAACTTGAGAACTTTTCTTCTAAAACCGTGGAGGGTGTGCTACAAGACTATTACGCAAGCTTACTTACTTGTAATTTGGTCAATCTATTGGTTGAAGAAGCACAACAAGAATTAAATATCCAGCAAGTCGAGAAATCCAATAAATATCACTATAAAATTAATCGGGTTGCAGCCATAGGTATCTTAAGAGGAGAGATTCTCAAAATCTTGTTTACAGAAAGAAATATACCAGCTCGCTTAGAGCAACTCAAAAATCAAATCAAAAGAAATAAAAATACTGTAAAGCCTGACCACTCTTTTCCAAGATATAAATTCAAAAGAAATAGGCGTAAATACCACCCTAGCAAAAAAAAGCATTGTGAGTTCCTTAAGTTGACGGCATTGAGCATCTCACTCAGAGCAATAGTTAACTTAATGGGTTTGACACGCTGTTAGCAAATGTTTATTTAGTCATATTTTCAAGTTCTTGCATTAATTCGTCCTTTTCTTTTTCAGAATAGAAATTTGAACTAGCCAAAGAAACATTAAATCTTTCTATCGTATCTGAATAATCGTTCTTCCTTTTTAGTTGTATTTGTGCCTCCAGTATATACAGATATCCTTCGGAAAAATTGGGATATGATTTCATTAATATTTCCCAAGCTTCAATGGCCTTTTCAAATTGCCCTTCATTGTAAAAATACCATCCCTTACCATTCAATATTCCAAGAGAGAATTCTAACTTACTTCCATAATTTAAGAGAATTTCCCTTTCCAAGTTATCTAAAATGTTAAGTTCTTTTTGTTCATTAGAAATGTATTTGGATTGAATCTTTGACCATTCTTCAAATATCTCGTAAAGTGAATTGCCAATTGTTAAACCAGGCGTTGTGTTATGGTATGCTTCTTTAAAGAAAAATCCTTTGGAGTCAAATAAGGGAGTATTAAGATTTTTAATTACAGAATCCATTTTAATGAAGTCAGCTGGGTAGTCGTTACCGACTCCAAATCGATAATATTTTCGAAAAGAAATATTTAGATTTTTAAGTGTAGCAATCGAGTCAGTTAGAGAGACATTTTTTTGATTAAAAAAGGGGCTTATTGAAACTATTCCATTTAGTTCATTTATTCTTGAAAATAAGAGAGAACTGGTAAAGTAGCCGTATCTTGAATGTCCTATGAATATCCTGAAAGTAGAAGCTTTATATTTATTCTCAGCCAGAGGAATTAGTTCTTCAAATAAAAAAAATTCATTTTCTGTTGCGAGACCATCTTTATCAGATTCCTTGTGCAGTGTTTCTATGTAACGATATTTTTGTGCTGATTCAATACTTATTATTATTGAGGAGGGCATTTGCTCGTTACTTGTCAAGTAATCAATGGTATTTAAAATATAGTTGTGACTTCTCTCGTTTTGTTTGTCAAAGACAATAATCAATGGGAAATTACGATTAACATCCTTTTGCCATTCAATGGGAACAGTAACAGTAATATTCTTATCAAAACCAAGATGTTTTGAAGTTAAAGTCGTATCCAATAGTATTTTATATCTCTCATAGTTTTGTCCAAAGAGACTTGTGGTTAAAAGTCCAATAAAAATTGTCAATATGAATGTTTGTCTCTTCATTTTAGATATTTGTTAACGTTTTTGTGCCAAACGCATGTTATAGGCTGTGTTTCTTTCTTGTCGCTCGTTACAGTTCATTTACTAATTGTCTTTCGTGTTGAATTAAATAATGTCTTGTTTCTGTGTCGTTTTCTGTTTCAAGTCGTTTTTGAATGTCAAGAAATTTGCTGCTTAAAAGTATAAATTTTTCTGTTGATATAAACTTGTCTAACCACTCTGAAAAGTCGGTTAAGTTGTCTTGCTTGTTTGAGTAGCAAAATTGATTGTCAGCAAACTCTTGTGTTTCCAAATTTGAGCCTTCATATTTTTTGAGTTTAGTCACTTGTCTGCCGAAAAAAATGTCGAACAGATAAGTGTTGCTACAAAAAGTTTCAAATGCTTTTTTCTCAGCTTCTTTTAGTCTGCCGGTCTTGAAAAGTATAATTGTCCACTCGAACAAAAAGTCAGGATAGCCGCTGTCGTCTGGAAAGTTTTTGTTGAACCAGTTGAAGTAGCGAAGTCCGCCTGTAAAGTCGTTTAGATCTATGTAAAGTTGTGGTGGAATGTAACGCAGTCCACGTCCATCGTGATATTGACCGCCCCAATATTTCTTGTCAGCCGCAAGAGCCGCTTTTACCTTCTTGATTTTGTTTTTAATTCTCTCTTGTTGTTTCGGTGTCATTGTCCTGCGAAATGTTATATGTTCTGCTAGGTGATTGTCTGTTCGATTAATTTTTTTCTAAAAGTCAACGAAGGATTGTCCACCTGCACAAAGTTTGAAAAAAGTCGCTACACTCAAAATTTTGCACAAAGTCAGATTGGAAGTTGTCAAGTGGACAGTCCACCGATGACTTTACAAACTGTCGGGTTGAGCGGTCGTCTAACATAGCCACTAACGGTTAGTATATGAAAAGTAGGCGGTTTCGAAGCACTAAACTTTCGGTTAAGCACGAAGTATGATACGAGCCACAAGCCTTGAATTTACCACTGTTCCGCCTATTTTTTATATACATTGTTAGTAGCCGTTTTTATTTCTATTCTGTCAGGTGAATTCTCCATTTTCTTTCTAATTCTAATTCAGATAATCCAAAAATTGTCTGAAAGTCATTAGGTTGTAGAATTAACTTCCTGATAGTATCATAACCGTAATTGTCAATTAAGAAATCGACAATTAATGCAGAAAAAACGTATCCATTCTTATCACCAAACTCCGCAGTTCCTGCATTATTTAAAGATTCCCAGCTCGGAATATCAGATTGTTTAGTACTTTTTAAGATATCTCTCTTATTTTCTTCTGTTAACTGCTTAGCGTAATAAAAGGCAAATCCTTCATCCAACCATTTTGGTAAACCAACTTGACCTTGTTCACGCATATTTATTACTACAGAATGGCATAATTCGTGGACAATTGATTTTATAAGAGATTCATAATCGTGGACTCTTCCCGGATTCAAAGGCGAAACCATCTTCAATTCATTTTTCCCAGCAGCACCCACAACCCATTGAGGAGCATCTTCAAAATTAATTGCTTTATGGAAATCTATAATATCTGGATAGATAATCACTGCAATTTTATTTGCAAAGCTTGTCTGCATTATGTCAGTAAGTTCTAAAAAGTTCTTATTAAGTGTTTTTTCTAAATCATTAACAGTCTCTATATCCTTATCTTCTAAATAAAAATCAAAATAAGCGTTTGAGTGTTGAAGCTTGTAGGCGAAGCTTTTAATGGGTTTATTATTTTCTAACTCTTCCAATGAAGTAGATTTCAAAACTAGATTTTGTTTTGATTCGCCTTCTTTCCAAACTCCTTCAATGCTTTTCTTGTCAGATGATAACAAGCCACTAAACTCAGCCATTGCAGCCGTAATTTCAAAAGTCACTGAATCTTTTTTCACTTTAATTTTACTCAGAGGTATTCCTTTAATTCCCTTTTCAGGACTACCAACAGTTCCATTTAATTTTCCTTCATTATCTATGCTAATTTCAAAAACTAATCTAGGATTATCCTCACCCATTTTCACACTACCCATCCAAATACCTAAAATATCATCTGAGTCTATCGTTTGAGCAAAAATATTCGCTTGGCAAATAAATAAGCCCGTAAGGATAATCCATATTATTTTCTTCAATTTCATAGTTTTCTTTTATAATGGCTACTAACGTCGAAGCTAACGGCTGTGGTCGGGCGTGAGCCCTTACCATAGCCGTTAGCGGAGTGTTAGCGGAAGATTTTTCTTTATTTTAACCTCCCCAATCCAAGTTATTGCGTCAATGCTTGCATTTGCGAAGTAACTTGGGGTTAAAATAAGAAAAATTTTGAAAATTACCTTTGTAAATCAACAAAATATCAATTTTCAAAAAAGAAAAAAGCCTCTATTACAATATCTTTCATTTCTCATTCGTTTTAAAATCAGAAATTTCTGTGAGGAAATTTTGCAATTCTGAAAGATTACATCCTTACAATCAAGATTGACTTCTGTAATCCTTTCCATAATCTGCTCTTTATCTTCAATAAAGCTGATTGCAAAACGATGTTTATGAATTTAGACGTTTTGAGGCTTGTTTCTTAAATTTTCCGCTAACGTCGAAGCTAACGGCTGTGGTCGGGCGTGAGCCCTTACCATAGCCGTTAGCGGAGTGTTAGCGGAAGATTTTTCTTTATTTTAACCTCCCCAATCCAAGTTATTGCGTCAATGCTTGCATTTGCGAAGTAACTTGGGGTTAAAATAAGAAAAATTTTGAAAATTACCTTTGTAAATCAACAAAATATCAATTTTTAAAAAAGAAAAAAGCCTCTATTACAATATCTTTCATTTCTCATTCGTTTTGAAATCAGAAATTTCTGTGAGGAAATTTTGCAATTCTGAAAGATTACATCCTTACAATCAAGATTGACTTCTGTAATCCTTTCCATAATCTGCTCTTTATCTTCAATAAAGCTGATTGCAAAACGATGTTTATGAATTTAGACGTTTTGAGGCTTGTTTCTTAAATTTTCCGCTAACATCCGTATAAACGCAATCCTTGCGTTTATGGGTTAAAAGTTTCGTTTATATTCGCTTTCTCTGAACCTGCTGATTTACTGACAGATGAGATAAGCTGGATAGTGAGTTTTTGTAAGTATTGCCTCACTCAGACTCGCTACAAAGCAATAATAGAAAGAAAATTTAACTATCCAAAGCTTTAAGATACTTTTATTTACTCCGTGATTATATTATTGGATAGCTTTCGTTTATTTCTATATAGCGAGGTATAAACGCAATCAATCTCTTTCAAAACATAGCTGCTTTAAGCATCAAGCCAGCAGTCTCTTCAAAGTCAAAAATCAAGTTCATGTTTTGTACTGCCTGCCCCGATGCTCCCTTGAGTAGATTGTCTATCATACTAACTATCAGCACTTTGTTTTCGTGCTTTTCTATGTGCAGCAAAGCATAGTTTGTATTGATAACCTGTTTGAGGTGAGGGTTTTTCGGATAAATTTTCACAAAAGGATGATGCCTGTAATATTCTTGGTAAAGCTGAACGAGTGATTGCTCATCTAGCTCGCAGTAAGTATAGAGTGTAGCCATGATTCCTCTTGTGAAGTTGCCACGTACAGGGATAAAGTTAATCTCAGGGGAGCGTCCGTCTTGGAGATAACGCAGTGTTTTTTTAATTTCAAAAAGATGCTGATGCTGAAAAGCTTTATAGACAGAAATGTTGTTATTTCTCCAGCTAAAATGAGATGTTTCGGCAAGTGATTGCCCTGCTCCAGTAGAGCCTGTAATGCCTTGCACGTGGATTTCCTCTTGCAGCAAGCCCTCATGCGCCAATGGCAAAAGCCCAAGCTGGATGGCAGTAGCAAAACAGCCAGGGTTGGCGATTCTCTGTGTTTCTTGGCTTCCTTTTGCCCTGATTTTTTCACGCATCACTTCGGGCAAGCCATACATAAATGACTCTCCCCACCTAAAATCTTGGCTAAGGTCTATGATGTGTGGCTTTTGATTCATTTCCTCTAGAAATATAGCTTTCCTACCCATTACCTCTTGCTCTTTGAGTGTTTCTTCTGAAAAGCATAGTCCTTCATTTTCTAGAAAATCTCTGGATTCTCCATGCCCTAAGCACAAGAACAGCAAGTCAATACTCTCCCAATTCAATTCTTCACTAAATAAAAGCTCAGTCTGTCCCCATAAATCTTGGTGAATATCTGCCACCCTTCTGCCTACTTGGCTGCGGCTATATACCCAAGCTATTTCTACCAAAGGGTGATTGAGTAAGATTCTGATTAACTCCCCTGCAGTATAACCTGCCCCTCCTACGATTCCTATTTTTTTCATGTTTTTAGCCCCCTAAACCTCAAAGGGGAAGTTTTTGATTTACTTCTATTTTTATATCTTTCAATTTTTTATCCTTTCATCACTTTGAGTGAGTTTGCCAAGATTTTGATAAATCCTTTTACATCTTCTCCCTCCCAGGCAAGGTTCATCTCGCCGTAGCTTCCAAATTTGGACTGCATCATATCAAACTCGGAGTCTATGCCCTGCAGCTCAAATCTATAGGGCTGTAGTTTTACAAACACCTTTCCGCTCACTGTTTTTTGGGTGTCTTCTAAAAAACCTTCTATGTGCCTCATCACAGGGTCAAGGTATTGGGCTTCGTGCAAGAACATCCCGTACCAGTTAGCGAGTTGTTCTTTCCAATACATTTGCCACTTACCGAGGGTGTGTTTTTCTAGCAAAGCATGTGCTTTGATGGTAATAAGTGCGGCTGCAGCCTCAAAACCGACCCTTCCTTTGATGCCGATGATGGTATCACCTACGTGTATATCTCGCCCTATGCCATAGCCCCTTGCGATTTTTTCTAAGGCTTGAATGGCTTCTACAGGGTTTTCAAAGCTTTGCTCATTGACGCCAAGCAACTCCCCCTTTTTAAAAATCAATACAATGTCTTGGGCTTCGGCCTTGGTAGCAGGGTAAGGGTAAGCCTCTTCGGGCAGGGCTTGGTGTGAAGTCAGTGTTTCCTTTCCGCCTACACTCGTACCCCAGAGCCCTTGATTATAGGAGTATTGAGATTTGGTCCAGTCCATGTCTATGCCTGATGCTTTCAGATAAGCTATTTCGGCTTCACGGCTGAGTTTCATATCACGTATGGGGGTGATGATTTCTACCTCAGGCACCAATACTTGGAAAGCCAAGTCAAAACGAACTTGGTCATTACCTGCTCCTGTGCTGCCGTGAGCGATGTATTTTGCGCCTATTTTTTGGGCATATTCTGCAATTGCCAAGGCCTGAAACATACGCTCAGAACTGACCGAGAGTGGGTAAGTATTGTTGCGAAGCACATTGCCAAATATCAGGTATTTAAGGCATTTTTGGTAATATTGCTGTGTATAGTCAATGCTTTCGTGCTGTGCCACTCCTAGACTTTCAGCACGCTGCCTTACCTGATGGAGGTCTTCTTCAGAAAATCCTCCTGTATCTACAATAACCGAGTAAACCTCTAAGCCTTTTTCTTTTCGGAGATATTGTGCACAATAAGAGGTGTCTAAGCCTCCACTAAATGCCAGAACTACTTTGTTAGAATCCATATTTTATGATTTCAAAAAAATGATATAATTTTAAATTTACGTGAAACTATGCTTTCTTTTTAAGTTTGAGCAAGATATTTTGCTTGTATCTCATCCAGCGTGCATAGACCTTCATAGGGTATTTCCATTTTTTTTTGACCTCTTCTTTGCTTTTGATAGGTGCCTTGGGGTCGTGAAGCATGCCCGTGCAGAGGCAGTGTTTTCGCTGAGTGCGTGTAAGCACATCATAATTTACACAGCTTTGGCAGCCTTTCCAAAAGCTATCATCTTGGGTCAGTTCTGAGAAAGTAACAGGTTTGTAGCCTAGCTCTGAGTTAATTTTCATGACGGGCAGGCTGGTGGTAAGTCCAAATATCTTGGCATCAGGAAATTTTTTTCTGGATAGGTTGAAGGCTTCTTGTTTAATCATCTTTGCCAGCCCCAAAGCCCTGAATTTTTCATTGACAATCAGTCCAGAGTGGGCTACATACTTGCCGTGTTCCCAGGTTTCTATATAACAAAAGCCTGCCAAAGTGCCATCTTTCGCAATGGCAATGACGGCTTTCTGCTCTTGTATTTTTTTGCGGATATATTCGGGGTCTCTCTTGGCGATGCCAGTGCCACGCACTTTGGCTGCGGCTTCTATCATATCACAGATAGCTTGTGCATAAGGCTCATGGCGGCTTTCGGCGGTAGAGATGGTAGGTATTGTGAGAATCTCAGCGTTGTTTTGATTAGAAAGAGATTGCATACGCATCGTAAATTTAGGAGATAGATTATAAATAAATGGTAAATTACCTGAAAGGTGTATGCTTTCTGGTAGGGTACAATGAAGTACAAGGGGGTGATATGTGATGTATTGTCCCTATTAGGGACGTGGGAGGCGTGCATTCTGTACTGGGCGTACTTCTATCACTAGACTTGTGTAAGCCCTGTTTGGAGTGATAGTATGTGTTGTACTGCCTTTGTACATAGGTATTGAGTAAGGTTTGAAAACGCTCAGGACAATATTACTTAACTTTGGTAAAAAATAAAACCAATCATAGCATTAAATTCTTGCTACAAGACTATTTTTTTGATGAATATTATTTTTTTTATATCTATTTTAACTTTGTGATGAAAGTAAGGGAAAGATACACTTCTCTCCCCTATTTATATGAAAATCTGATTTTTAGTTTTTAGGATTGGTAGCAAATACAGTGGCTTCGGTGATAAACCCCCTGTCATCCATTTCTAACAGACTCGCAATCGTGTGTGCGATTTCTTGTCCACGTAGTTTAGAGGCTTTTTCATTGTCTGTGTAGGTTTTTTCTATTTGCCCTTGTGCCGTCTGCATATTGCTTATAAAATCAGTCATTACCTCACTCGGATTGACGAGCATGACCCTGATATTGTGTTTTCTGAGTTCATCTCTCCAGGCTTCGGTCATTCCTCTGAGTGCAAATTTAGTGGCATTGTAAGGGGAGAGATTGGCAGCACCTTTGAGGGCAGCCGTAGAGGCGATATTGATGATGTTTCCGTATTGTTTGTCTATAAAATACTTGGCAGCTTCTCTTGCAGAGATGGTCGCACCGAGCACATTGGTTTGAAATACTTTTTGGAAAGCCTCTGCATCAATATTTTGTAAGGGAGCGGCATAGCCATAGCCTGCATTGTTGATGAGCACGTTGAGCCCTCCGAGCTTTTCTATGGCGGTCTGTGTCATAGCAATGACTTGATTTTCATCACAGACATCTGCTTGGATGGCTACTGCTCCTATTTCTTTGGCAGTGGCTTCTAGTTTGGCAAGGTTACGCCCTGTAATGGCTACTTTTGCCCCTTTTTGGATAAGTAAGCGGGCGGTGTCTGCCCCTATGCCTGAGCTTGCCCCAGTGATAAGTATTTTTGCTTCTGATAAATTCATAAGATTTGTAATGGGATAAAATAAAGAAACTACAATTCTTAGTATCAACAAAGCTTTGTAGTTTTTAGATAGATTTTTGTAAAAAAATATTGGCTTACTCTAACTGACTTTGCTGAATAGCCTCTTGGTAAGAGATTTTTCCTTGGTAGAGTTCAGCAATAATAGGTATAAACATCTCTATCAATGAGTAAGCAATCTCTAGGATTTCTATAAAAAAGCCCTTCTTTATTTTGTCAGAAAAAGCAGCAACAATCACGTGTCTAAATTCAAATTTTTGGGCATCTTCACCATACTGAAAAGTCCCAAAAGGCAATTTTCGGTTGAGGTAGCTCAAATAGCGCCAGACGTCTGTGGAGGGCATTTGGGCTGCATCAAGTTGTACTTGGGTGAAGAGTTGTAAGCAATCTATGTCATCAAATTCAGTTTCTTCAGGCGGAAAATAGGTAAAAGTAAGTACTTGTGCTTGTTCTGAGTTGGTATCAGATAGGCTGATGAGCAGCACAGGGTAGGGTATCTGAGCTGATTGCTCCAGAATCTGTGCTGGGTATTGGGCTTCTTTGTATATTTTCTCTAGTTCTTTGAGTTTTTCTATTGACATGCCTGAGTTTGGTTAATGATCTATTTTTATTAATCTATTTAATCTGGTAGTTTTTATTTTTTTGAGCTGACCTTATCACCAGCTTCACGCTTTTTCATAGCACTGTAGAGCAGGTTTGCGGCAGCTTGCGGGTCTGCTGTATATTTAATGAATGCCTTAAAACTAGCTCCTGAGGCTTCTATATAAGTTTTGATTCGGATAGCTTTTGCTTCTTTTTCGGGGTCATAAGGTTTTAAGTTTTTAATCATTTGGTAGATAAACTTAATATGTTGTACCCTTTTTTCGTGTTTTTTTGTACTGGTTTTGTTTTGATCCCCAAAGCCTTTATCACGGGCTTTTTGTTTGAGGAATCTTGCCAGCCCCATTCCTCCTTTTACGCCTGCAGCGCCCACTTTGAGTCCTACTCCTGCTCCTGCTCCTATTCCTGAGAGTGTGGCGATGTCTCCTGCGATGGTGAGTGCATCGGCAGCTATGTTTATAGAGCCTCTGATAATTCGTTTTCGGTTTACTTTTTTAAACTCCCTAGCGAGGGCATATTCACGGGCATTGTCTCCGCCTTCACCTTGCACAGCGGTTGCTTGTTCTAGTTTATCCTCTACGGTTCGGTCATTAGAGCGAAATCTACCAAATATCCCACTCTTTTCAGAGGTGAATACTTCGGGGTTTGAGCCTTTAAGGTTGGTTTTTAGTTCTTCTTTGAAGCCACTCATTTTTCTAAAATTCTGCACTGCTTTGGCGATTTCTACACCTTGCTGTATGATGTCAATGGTAGCCATGACGATTCCCAGCCCTGGTATGGCGGCTTCCAATGCTCCTGGTGCAGCAGTGCCCACCACATCGTAAATGCTTTTGGTGATATTGGCTACATCAAGTCCGACTTGGATTATCATGCCTGCTAGGCTAATGGCTTCATTTGCTTTAGTGCCTTCTTCTACACCGTCTTTGAGTTTTTTGATTTGTTTGACGATGCCTATGGCATTTTTGATAAGCCCCAATCCTGAGTTTACCACGCCTATAATGGGTGCAGCTTTCCCTCCTTCCCCTTGTACTAAATCAGTAATGGTTTGTGCTACTCCCCCTGCGCCTGTGGCTACATCTATGGCAGACATTGCCTTGTCAAAGCCGTCTGCATCAGGGTCCATTAGCCCTTTGATGCCACTCGCAAAACTGAATATACCACTTGCAATGCCCACAGTACCTTTGACAGCATCAGGTACAGCATAAACTGCGTTTCCTGCATTGTCTTTAGCATCACTGAATTGCCCGTGAATAGAACTGGTTGTATCCATGGCAGTTTTTCCTGCGTCAAAGGTGCTAGGTTCGTCACCTTCTATTGTATTTGTGTGTGCATCTTCCACAGATGTTGAGCCTATCAAAGCGGAAGAAGTAGGTCCATTGGGGATACTGATGGCGTTGCTTCGTTTCCTGTTCATCTGAATAGGCTTCATTTGGCTTACTTGTACATTTCCTGAACCTACAAAAGGATTCCCTGTGTTTTGGGCATTGCCAAAAGGGTTGGCATCAGTGGCACTCTCAAAAGGATTTTCAGCATAGGATAGCTGAGAAGATACACCCTGCTGCTTTTCTTGCTTATTTTTATTCTTTGAGGGGATTTTCTTATCCAAGTTTGCAGTTGTATAATCGGACATAAGCATCTTTATCTTAGTGTGGGGTAATTCGTTTCGCATAAAAGTAAAATTAATATTCGAATTATTCAAATATTATGTTGTTTAATTTTAATTTTTGTTTAGATAACTAAGTGCTTGATTATATTTGGCTAGAGTAATCTTAAAAGGTATGAAAGCGAAATCCCGATGTAGTTGGCAATCCCATAGCCAAGCAACGCAGAAGCAATCCCTATAGGGATAATCAAAGGATTTCCGATAGCCTTGGCAACAGGTGCGATGAAAGCTGGCCCGTAAAGCCCTGCCGTAGAAGTAATCAAAAAAGTATCTACATCTATTCTAAAAATGTATGAAAACAGAAGATGAAGCGAAATGCTGCTAAACATCATAAAGCCCACAAACAAGATAATCCAAAAGCCAGTATCCCATATTTTGTTAAAATCTGCCATACTGCCCACACTCAAGCAAAATACAAGCAATAAATAATTGCCCATTCCATAGCTTCCTTTGAGCCGCTGTATGGGTTTTAAGAATGAGCCTAAAATCCCTAAACTACTGATGGTCAAAATGATAAGAATCTCGTCTAGCCGCTGATAGATGAGCCAAGAAATTCCTACGGAAAGCCCTAAAATGAATATAGAGAGCAGCAAAGCAATCAAAGAACCAGGGTATATGAATCGGTCTTCTAGGCTGATGATTGTTTCTCCTTGTTCTGTGCTGAGGGCTTTGCTAGGAAGCACATAAGAGAAAAAAGGCTTGGCAAAGCCAAATAAAAAAATAATCCAAAGCCCTCCATAGAGTAAATCTGCAGCGCTCATCACGATAATCAGTTCGGCAGGTGCATTTAATGAAAGCCCGATAGCAGAAAGATTAGGCGTGCCTCCTGTATAAACGCCCACCATCATACTCCCCAAAAGCCAAGCATTTTTTATCAAACCTTTAAACAGAAAAGTAGCCAATAAAGCACTAAATGAAACTGACAATACACAAAGAAAAAAAGAAAGGAAAATACCTTTACCCAGTGTTTTCCAGACCTTTAGCTGACTATTAAAGAGCAACAAAGGCAAAAACAAAGGCACAACTATCTCTACTACTTGCTTAGATACTTGTGTATCGATGAGGCTTAGTACGGGCATATTTGCGAGTAAAATCCCAAGAATATAACAAGCCGTAACCACTCCTATTCTATCTAGCCAAGCCCAGCGAGTGCCCAGCCAATACAGCAGTACAGGTGTAATACATAAAAATATAACTTGAATCCACATATTTACTGAACACAAAAAAATTTAATCTTAGATTAAACTTGACTTCTAATATAACTTTTCTTTTCTTTGTAATAGGTAAAGCAAAATATTCATCAACCCCACAAATATATACATCATGCTCCTCAAACAAACTCTTAAGAAACGCATTACGCTATTTTTTTTTACTTTTATTTTTATTCAAGGTTATGCCCAGGATGCTTACACACTCCAAGAGGTAGTACAGATAGCACAGGGGCAATCTCTCAATGCTATGGTAGCAAAAAACAGACAAGAAAACCGATTTTGGCAATATCGCACTTATCTTTCTGATTTTAAACCCAGACTATTGCTCAATGGCACTTTGCCTGATTTTAGCCGTGCCATTCTTCAAAATAGAAATGATGACGGCAGCATTGGCTTCATTGATGTCAGCAATATCAACGCAGATGTGAGCCTTTCACTGAGCCAAGTCATTGCCTCTACAGGGGGTGAGATATTTATGTCAAGCAGTCTGGCAAGACTTCAAAACCTATCAGGCATCGGGATAGGCACGCAATATTCCTCCAATTTGGTTCAGATTGGATTTAGACAGCCCCTTTTTAACTTTAATGAATTTAAGTGGAATAAAAGAATAGAACCCCTCCGCTACCAAGAATCTACCAAAAGATACAACGAAGATATGGAAGGCATCGCTCTAGAAGCTACTCGATTGTTTTTTAACCTCTTGGATGCACAGATTGCCTATGAAATAGCCGAAAAAAACCTCGCCAACAATGATACCATCTTTAAAATAGGACAAGGTAGATATGATTTGGGTAAAATAGCTGAAAATGACCTCTTACAGCTCAAACTAAACTTGATGAACTCTTCTCAGCAGCTTACCCAAGCACGCCTAGACATAGAAACAGGGCAGCTTGCACTCAAGGCTTTTTTAGGAAATAGTGAGGACTTAAACGGCATCAGGATAATGGCTCCCGCAGAGCCCCCCGTCTTGATTATAGACCCTAAAATAGCCATAGAACAAGCAAAAGCCAACCGTGAGCAATTTCTTAGATTTAGAAGACAAGCCCTAGAAGCAGAGCGAGATGTGGCAAGGGCAAGAGGAGAAAGTGGCCTAAACATCGATATGTTTGCTACATTGGGTTTCACAGACAGAGGGGATAACCTTGTGGATGCTTACAATACCTTGCAAGACCAGCAAAGTGTGCGGGTAGGTTTTCAAGTGCCCATCCTTGATTGGGGGAGGCAAAAAGCAAGGATACAAACCGCCGTAGCTAACCAAGAACTGGTAAACTCTACTGTGCAGCAAGAAGAGCTTAATTTTGAACAAGATGTATATCTGAAAGTAAAACAATTTGATATACTTAGAGATAGGTTAATCATCGGCAAAGAATCTGATGAAATTGCAGATAGAAGATATTTTATTGCACAAAAACGCTATCTAATTGCCAAAATTTCTATCACTGACTTAAATATTGCTTTGCAAGAAAAAGATATTGCCAAAAGAAACTATCTTAGCACTTTGCGTGATTATTGGCAATCTTATTACGAGATTCGCCAGCTCACAATGTATGATTTTGAGAGAGGGGCTGCCATCACATACCAAGAATAAATACAATGATTATGGCTTTGAGATGATTCCCTAAATTAAATGAATTTAGTGCCTGTGCATACTTGGCTTACATTGTTTTTTCTGTAATGCAGCCATCAGCATATTGGCACATCCACAGATTAGCACATTTACTTATGCCTATTTCCCGTCCTTTTGCTCGTGCAAACCGTGCAGTATGGTCTTTTACTATTTTTACTTATTTGCTGGCTGCTGCACTACTTTATTATCAGACAGAAGATGCCACACTGCTTTATGTGATAGGCACTTGGCTGATTTTCTCCGTAGCATTGACTATGACCGTCCGTTTTTTTGTGAATTACAAAATCATAGAAGCCAAAAAAGGGAAAATATTTATCCGAAAAACATACCTTAAAACTGAAAAAGTTTTCTTAATCTCAGAAATTAAAGATTGGCAAGAACAAATCATCAAGACATTCAATACTGAGTATAAGCTATTGACCATTCGTTTTGAAAAAGGTTTTTTAGAAATTAGCAACCAAGAATATGATAATTATCAAAAACTCAAAGAATATATCACTCAAAATGCAGCTTCTCAAAAGAAAAAATAACACTAACTTACACTTTTATTTATTCTCTAATTAATCGTTATGAAAATCTTAAAATTTGGTGGTTCTTCAGTCAAAACTGCTGATAGAATCCAGCACATTATCCGCATCACAAAGAATGACCCAGAAGCCCGTGCCGTAGTCTGCTCGGCACTTGGTGGAGTTACTGATGAACTCATAGAAATCGCCCATCTTGCTTTGCAAAAAGAGGAAGATTATGCCAAAAGACTGCTCATGCTCATTCACCCACACATAGAGATTGTAGAGAAGCTCATCTCTGCGCCACAAAACACAGACATCATCGCAGAGATAGAAAGTTTGACAGAGGAATTGTTGGCTATTTTGCAAGGCATTTCTTTGATTGGTGAATTAAGTAAACGCACCCTAGATTATGTGCTTAGTTTTGGTGAAAGACTGTCTTGTAGCCTCATTGCAGCCTGCTTTCAGGCCGAAGGAATCAACGCCCAATACTTAGATGCACGCAAACTCATCACCACAGACAAGCAATATGGAGCTGCACAAGTAGATTTCGAGACAAGCAATGCCCTTATTCAGCAATATTTTAAAACACATACTGCCCTACAGATTATTACGGGTTTCATCGCTGCGACTCCCGAAGGCATTACTTCTACCATAGGGCGAGGTGGCTCTGATTATACTGCCTCTATTTTTGCGGCAGCACTCACAGCCGATGAGCTAGAGATTTGGACAGATGTGGATGGCGTGATGACCGCAGACCCACGTAAAGTAAGCAAGGCATATTCTATCAAATTACTCTCTTATGAAGAGGCCATGGAGATGTCACACTTTGGGGCAAAAGTAATCTATGCACCCACGATGATGCCTGTCTTGAAAAAAAATATCCCTCTCAGAATTAAAAACACCTTTAACCCTGATTTTAAAGGCACATACATAGGCCAGCAAGTCAATCAAGGCAGGGAAGCGGTCAAAGGGCTTGCATCTATAGACCATGTGGCATTGCTTAACCTGAAAGGCTCAGGAATGGTGGGCATTTCGGGCATTTCGGCACGCCTGTTTGGTGCATTGGCAAGTGAGCAAATCAATGTCATTTTGATTAGTCAGGCATCTTCTGAGCATTCTATTTGCTTTGCAGTGAAGCCCTCTGATGCCCGAAATGCTCAAAACTTGATTCAAGCTGCCTTTGATATTGAATTTAAGCAGGGGCTTTTGGATGAGGTAGAGCTCTTTGAAGAAATGGCAATCATCGCCGCAGTAGGTGAAAATATGCGGCACTCCGTAGGCATTGCAGGAAAATTTTTTACGGCATTGGGCAGAAATGGTGTCAGTATTACTGCCATCGCACAGGGCTCTTCTGAGCTGAATATCTCTGTAGTAATCAAAAAACAAGATGAAGTAAAGGCACTGCGTGTGCTACATCAGGCATTTTTTCTTTCAGAAATCAAGACTTTACATCTCTTTGTGGTGGGCATAGGGTTGATTGGGAAGGCGTTTTTAAGGCAATTAGAAGCCCAACAAGCGCATTTGCTTAGGGCGTATAATCTAGACATTCGCTTGGTAGGCATCTCTAACAGCCGCAAGCATTATTTTTCGGAAGAGGGCCTCGCTCCTACTGAATGGGAGAAATACTTACAGCAATCTCCTGAGGAGGCAAACATAGAGGCATTCGTCAAGAAAATGAAAAGTCTGAACCTCATCAATTCCATTTATATAGACAATACTGCCAATGCCGAAGTAGCAAAAATGTATGAGCAAGTATTAAAATCTAGCATCTCTGTAGTAACTCCCAATAAAATAGCTTCCTCTAGTAGCTACGCACAGTATGTACTTTTAAAACAAAAAGCCAAGCAACACGGGGTTTTATTTCTCTACGAAACCAATGTGGGGGCTGCCTTGCCTGTGATTAGTACCTTACGTGATTTGATAGATTCAGGTGATCAGATTCAGAAGATTGAGGCAGTACTCTCGGGTACATTGTCCTTTATTTTTAATTCTTTTGATGGCAAAAAACCTTTCAGTGCCATCGTAAAAGAAGCCAAAGCCCTTGGCTACACAGAGCCTGACCCTCGAGAAGATCTCAATGGAAGCGATGTAGGACGCAAGATATTGATTTTGGGGCGTGAAGCGGGTTTTCCTCTAGAATTTGAAGACATTAAAATCAAAGGATTCTTGCCAAAATCTTGCATAGAGGCATCTTCGGTAGATGATTTTTTTGTGGAACTGGCTGCCTCAGATGATTATTTTATGAAAATGCTCCAAGCCGCTCAAAAAGAAGGAAAAGTACTCCGTTATATTGCCAAATTTGAGCAAGGCAAGGTAGAAGTAGGCTTGCAGTCTGTAGGCACAGAGCATCCTTTTTATTCTCTCTCAGGAAGTGATAACATACTGGCATTCACCACTTTACGATACCCAGAAAGGCCTTTGGTAGTCAAGGGCTCGGGGGCTGGTGCAGAGGTAACAGCCGCAGGTGTGTTGGCAGATATGATTAGGGTAGCCAATTATTTGTAGGTGAGGGGGCTTCACTGCCTAAGGATTTTTGAAATTCTTAGGCAGTGAAAAACACCCCCATTTAGGCCCTCACGACCAGTGCGTAAGACTTCCCTTTTTTGATGAGCAGATATTTGTTTTTGATAAGCTGCGCACTTGGTTTTTCATCTCCTTGTGCGGCACTTACTTTTTCTTGATTGATGCTGATGCCATTGTTTTTAATCATTCGGCGAATCTCCCCTTTTGACATATTGAGTACTTCGGCAAGCATGTCTGTATTGCTTGTGAAGCTGTCATACTCAGAGGTAGAGTATATTTTTTGAGGTACATCCTCGAGCACTTCTTTGAGGGTGGCTTCCTCAGTGTTTTCTAAGTCATCAAGTGTAGATTTTCCGAATAGTAGTTGCGATGCCTTGATGGCATTCTGGAGTGCCTCTTCTGAATGTACCCTTCGGGTGATGTCTTCTGCCAAAATACGTTTGACAGCATTGGGGTTTGTTTGCATTTGGGTTTCTAGGTCTTCTATTTCTTTTTGTTCGAAGAGTGTAAAAAATTTCAAAAGCTTGGGGACTTCTTGGTCATTGACATTGAGCCAAAATTGGTAAAATTTATACGGAGAAGTACGCTCAGGGTCAAGCCAGACATTGCCCTCTTCACTTTTTCCAAATTTACTTCCATCTCCTTTGGTCAGCAGCGGGCAGGTCAGTGCCAGCACACTCCCCCCTTCCATACGACGCACGAGTTCTGAGCCAGTAGTGATGTTTCCCCATTGGTCAGAGCCACCCATTTGTATTTTGCAGTTCTTGGTTTTGTATAAGTGGCAAAAGTCATATCCTTGGAAGAGTTGGTAAGAAAACTCTGTGAAAGAAATGCCTTCTGAGCCTTCTCCCATTCTATTTTTAACCGAGTCTTTAGACATCATATAATTGACTGTCAGGTGTTTGCCTATTTTCCTAAGAAAATCTAGCAAAGAGACATCCTTGTACCAGTCATAGTTATTGACAAGCTCGGCAGCGTTTTCGCCTTTTTCAAAATCGAGAAATTTTTCTAACTGCTTGCGTACTCCAGCCACATTTTTTTGAAGTTGTTCTTCTGAGAGGAGATTTCTTTCGCTTGATTTTCCTGAGGGGTCTCCAATCATCCCAGTAGCCCCCCCTACAAGGGCGATGGGCTTGTGCCCTGCTCTCTGAAAATGCAATAGAAGCATAATCGGCACGAGGTTACCGATGTGCAGGGAGTCAGCCGTGGGGTCAAAACCTACATATCCTGTGGTCATTTCTTGTAGGAGTTTTTTTTCTGTATTAGGCATGGCATCTTGTAGCATCCCACGCCAGCGCAATTCGGCTACGTAATTTTTGAGCATTTTCTTTTTAGATATTTGTTTTAAGTCTTCAAAAAAAGAGAGTAATCGTAAATGTTCCTAATTTTTTAAGTTTTTTTTCTCTACTCAGGCTGCTTGTGGGAGTACCTTATCATATGACACTGAATCCGTGTTGTGTTTTTTTATGATGGGAAACCTAAACCAAAAAACCACCCTCTATAAATAGAAGATGGTTTTTTAAGATTTACTGTATTTTATTGATGGCCAGTCTTTTACTTTGCTAGCTAGTCTATTTGCTATTCAGCGAAATTTTCTCTTTTTCTGCCTTGATAAGGCGGTTGATTTTTTGAATATTCTTCTTTTTTTGGATATTCAGCACTTTCTTTCCATAATCAGTAAAGTAGCTATGTTTATTCATGAAGTTGTTGTTGATTTCGAGCCATTCTAGTTCGCTCATTGTTTCTCCACGCATTGCCTCCCATTCTAATCTTAAGAAACTACAACGTTTCATAAAATCTTTGGCGGCAAGGTGTGCGAGGTCTGCATCACAAATCACTTCTTCTATATGGTTTTGAGGGGATTGGGGCATTTTAGTAGCAGCAATGCAGCCAGTTACTTTACGAATTATTTTTTCACTTGTTTTCTTCTTTCTTAGATATTCTATGGCAAGCTCTTGACTGAGGGCCTCGTGCCCCTCCGATACGTGCAAATAACCTATGTCATGCCACCAAGCTGCTATCCCTAGCACATAGAGTTCAGTTTCTTGTAGTCCTTCTGCTTCACCTATGTTTTGGGCAGATTCTACCACATAAGAAGTGTGTGTAAAATTGTGGTAATGCAAGTGTTCGGGTAGTTGGGTATTGAAAAGCTTGCTTGTGTGTGTTTTTACTTCTTTGAGAATGTCTGTAATTTTAGGCATAGATGCACAATGTTTAGTATGTTTAACATCAGTGGCATCATGTTGTTTGTTATCCTCTTTGGTAAAAAGATGATAAGGGCTTCTAAGCCTTATGTACTTCATCAAACGCTCTTTTTGTTCGGAGATATATTTTTTGATGGTAAAATGCACTATATTGCCCTCCTATTCTATGATTCTTTTTGATAAATCTAGCTACTGCACAGATTTTTGAGTATATATTCAGGGTGGCACTCTCGTTCTATACAGCCACACACAAATATCATCGGCAAAATCTATGCAATAAATCAAAAAAACTTTCATAAAGATGAAAGTTTGGCAAAAATCTAGTAGATTTAGCTATAGAAACTAAATAAAACCATTCATTCACAGAATAAAAATAAAAAACCGATACGCCATGATGGAAATTAACAGAGGCCCTAACAATCTTACAAAAATAGATACTCCCAAGATACTCCAAGTAAAAAACCTTGAAGTTACTTTCAGAACAGATGCAGGCAGCATCAAAGCACTTAAAGACATAAGCTTTGACATTCATCAAGGGGAGACTCTCGGAATCGTGGGAGAATCTGGCTCGGGCAAATCTGTTACTTCACTCGCGATTATGGGTTTGATTCCAAACCCTCCTGGCAAAGTTACTAAAGGAGAGATTTTATTTCAGTCTAGGCAATTTGGACCAGTAAATTTGCTTGACATCTCGGCAAGAGAAATGAGAGAAATCAGAGGCAAAGAAATTGCGATGATTTTCCAAGAGCCGATGTCATCACTTAACCCTGTCTATACCTGCGGCAATCAGGTGATGGAAGCCATCTTACTGCACGAAAATGTAAGCCGCAAAGCTGCAAAAGCCCGTACCATTGAGCTGTTCAAAAAAGTGCAACTTCCTGAGCCTGAGCGAAAATTTAACACCTACCCCCATGAAATTTCAGGTGGTCAGAAGCAGCGTGTCATGATAGCCATGGCACTTTCTTGCAATCCTTCCTTGTTGATTGCAGATGAACCCACCACGGCTCTAGACGTAACTGTGCAAAAAACCATTTTAGAATTGTTAGACATTTTAAAAGATGAAAATGATACTTCTATTATGTTTATTACCCATGATTTGGGCGTGATTGCCGAGATTGCTGAGAGGGTAATGGTGATGTATCAAGGCAATATCATGGAGTCTGGAGATGTTTGGGATATTTTTGATGACCCAAAGCACCCATACACGAAGGGTTTGTTGGCATGCCGCCCTCGCCTTGATATCAAAATGAAAGTATTGCCTACGGTCAAAGACTTTATGGAAATCAATGAGCATGGCGAAATCGTAGAAAAATCAGACCATAAATATGCCTCTGTAGGAGAAGCACTTCTATTTAATTTCTTGACAGAAGACGACATAGCCGAGCGAAACATTGAACTCTCAAAACAAGAACCTATTTTAAAAATACAAAATCTCAAAACTTATTTTCCCATCCGAAAAGGACTTTTTAAACGCTCCACAGAATATGTCAAAGCAGTAGATGATGTCAGTTTTGAGGTCTATCCAGGAGAGACCGTAGGGCTTGTGGGTGAATCTGGCTGTGGCAAAACTACACTCGGGCGTACCATCCTGAGGCTGGTAGAACCTACCGCAGGCAAGATTATCTTTAATGGGAAGGTTATCAATGAATTGAACAAAAAAGAGCTTAGAGAGATTAGGCGTGATATGCAAATCGTGTTTCAAGACCCCTACTCTGCACTAAACCCCCGAATCACTGTAGGAGAAGCTATTTTAGAGCCTATGAGGCTACACAATGTACTAGATAACAATGCACAGAGGAAAGAAAAAGTAATAGAACTGCTCGAAACTGTAGGACTGAGCAAAGATTATTATAACCGATACCCCCATGAGTTTTCAGGAGGACAGAGGCAAAGAATAGCCATCGCACGCACACTTTCTCTAAATCCTAAGTTTATCATAGCAGATGAATCTGTGTCAGCCTTAGATGTATCGGTGCAAGCTCAAGTACTGAACTTGCTCAACGAACTTAAAGAAAAATTTAATCTTACTTATATTTTTATCTCTCATGACCTTTCAGTCGTAAAATTTATCTCTGACAGAATCGTGGTGATGAACAAGGGCAAGATAGAGGAAATAGACTATGCGGAGGATATTTATATCAAACAAAAAAGCGAATATACCAAAAGCCTGATTGATGCTATCCCGAAAGGTACTTTAGATGACATCAGAAAAGTACAATTAGACAGACGTTTGAAAAGAGAGAAGAAATTAAAAGACAAAATCATCAAAAAATAACATTGCCCGTAAAATCAAAAGCACATTTCTCAGTAGAAAAATGTGCTTTATCGCAACTTAAAAAAATAATTAGTTAAAAAAGTAGGCTGTTTTTAGTTATACGCATATTGCTTTAATTCCCCTTTTAACTCTTTGCGTGCAATGTGAATCCTGTTTTTGACAGTTCCGATAGGGATTTGTAACTTTTCGGCTATTTCGTGGTACTTAAAACCCCTGAAATGAAGCAAAAAAGGAGACTTATAGACTTCGTCTAAATGTGAAAGTGCTTGATCTATGTCTTGTCTTGTAAATGTAGCATACGCACCGTTCTCCGTAACATTGTTACTAGAATTAAGAAAGTGTAAGTTTTCTGTGTTGTCTATAAAAGTGTTCCTACGTGCTAGGCGCTGATAATTGGTAATGAAGGTGTTCTTCATAATCGTATATAGCCAAGCTTTGAGGTTAGTGCCTTCGGCAAACTTATCACGGTTATTAAATGCCTTTAGCAAGGTCTCTTGTAGTAAGTCATTGGCCTCTTCAGTGTCTTTTGTGAGTTTTAATGCAAAAGGTCTTAAAGATTGTGATAAATCGTCTATTGAACTTGATTCTAATGTATTCATAATATATTACGATTAGTTTTTTGTTTAATCAAAACTAGATAATATTAAACAAATATCCAAATATTGAGCCCTATTTATTAATTATAAATTGCTTTGGTAACATTAAAAAAGAGATAGTTACTAGTTTAAATGTTCGAAATCGTCATTTAATTACATTTGAAAGCGTTTTTATTTTTATTTTAAATTTGCATAGGCTTGCATTATTTGTTAAACAAACAAGGGCTTATGCTTAAACTACTTGTATATACATTAAATTTCAAGCAATGAATCTCTTCGTGTTTTGGTGATATTGGGATATTTAAGTTTATTTGCAGATAAAAATATTACATCCTTGCAAAAATGAACAAATTATGCTTCTTTTTCTTGCTATTGCTTATGGGCTGCATCTCTAAACCTATGAGCAGTAATTTCATTGAGAATCTTATCCTGAGCCATCCATCGGATTTTCCAGAGATTTCCAAAGATATTCAAAAATATGAAATTCAGGTCATTTATACACAAATAGACAGAGATGCACAAAATAACCCTCATTTTAAAGACATTACTTTTAATGTGGATAAAAATCAGTATTTTTACCCTGCCAGCACCGTAAAGTTTCCAGCAGCAGTCCTCGCCTTAGAAAAACTTCACAAACTCCAAATACAAGGGCTAGACAAACACAGTAGCATGCTCACAGATTCTGCCCGAGCTCCACAACAACACACGCATACAGACAGTACAGCAGCTACAGGGCTTCCTAGCTTGGCACATTATATCAAAAAAATATTCATTGTGAGTGATAATGAGGCATTTAACCGGGTTTTTGAGTTTCTGGGTGCTGACGAAATCAATACCAATCTAAAAGAAAAAGGCTACGAAGCCACACGGATTGTCCGCCGCCTTGCCAATCCTAAATTCAAATATGAAGACAATCAATATAGCAATCCCATTCGGTTTTATCAAAATACGGGGCTAGTGTATAGCCAAAAAGAACAAATCTCTCAGAAAAACTTTCCTTTCCCGAATACTAGCCCACTCAAGGGAAAGGCTTATTATGATGCCAAGCAAGATACCATCGTACAAAAACCTTTTGATTTTAGTGAGCATAATTATTTTTCAATGGCAGACATGCACAGTATTCTCAAAGCTGTCATTTTCCCATCACACACCCCTCCTGCGCAGCGTTTTGATTTAGAAAAATCTGATTACCAATTTTTGTATCGTTGTATGGGGCAGCTTCCTCGTGAGAGTAAATATCCTGATTATGATGAAAAACATTATTATGACAGCTATGCAAAGTATTGGATTTTTGGAGCAAGTAAAGATGCCATGCCGCCCAATATTCGGATTTTTAACAAAGTAGGCATGGCCTATGGCTACCTTATAGACACGGCTTACATCATAGATTTAGAAGCGAAGCTAGAGTTTATGCTCAGTGCTGTCATCTATGTCAATGAAAACCAAATACTCAATGACAACCGATACGAATATGATAAAATAGGCTTTCCTTTCTTTGCCAATCTCGGCAAACTTATCTTAAAAGAAGAGAAAAAACGAAGCCGTGTACATAGCCCTGATTTAAGCCGATTTCGTTTGGATTTTGGAGATAAATAAAGAAATTAATCCGTAATAGCAGACCTTAATCCAATGATTTAGCTTCTAAAACCATTCTACACTTGAATCTTTTTTTGGATTTAAGGCTGTTTTTGTTCTATTCTCCCTTATTTTTGCACCAAATAATTGTGAATTAGACAAGCTTACATCATATGGAAAACATCTGGATTAAAAATTATAACAAAAACGTATCTCCTAACATCAAAATAGACACTTACAGCTCCTTAGTAGAGTTATTTGATGAATCCTTTACAAAGTTTAAAGATTTGCCTGCCTTCACGTGCATGGAGAAGTCTATCACCTATGCCGAATTGGAGACTTTGTCTAGGCATTTTGCAGGGTATCTTCAGAGTTTGGGGCTGGTAAAAGGAGATAAATTTGGGATTCAGATGCCTAACCTTTTGCAATATCCTGTGGCTGTAGTAGGTGCTTTGCGTGCAGGACTGACTGTAGTGAATGTCAATCCGCTTTACACTGTCCGTGAAATGGCACATCAATACAAAGATGCAGGCGTCAAGGCTGTGCTCGTATGTGATAATTTTGCAGACAACCTAGAAAAAGCTCTTCCTCAAACAGAGATTGAGCATGTTATCCTGACGGGCATCGGTGATTTACTGGGTAATTTTAAAGGTTTCATTACCAATTTTGTGGTGAAGAACGTTAAGAAAATGGTTCCTTCCTACAATATCCCCCAAGCCGTTAGATTTAGTAAATCGCTTAAAATGGGCAAAGATAAGACTTTGAGCATTCCTAAAATAGCTCCTACAGACCTTGCATTCTTGCAATACACAGGTGGTACCACGGGAGTCTCTAAAGGAGCGGCACTTTCTCACCAAAATATCATCGCCAATACCCTCCAAGTAAGTGAATGGTTTAAGGGAACGACAGAAGCCTCTGCCATCTTAGAAGGGAAAGAAGTCATGATTACAGCACTTCCACTTTATCACATCTATGCTTTGACTTCTAATTGCCTCACGATGATTTACATCGGTGCCAACAGTGTTTTGATTACCAATCCACGTGATATGCCAGGCTTTATCAAAACACTTCAAAATACGCCTTTTAGCCTCATGACCGGTTTGAATACACTTTTTGTAGGTCTGATGAATACTCCTGGATTCGATAAAATTGATTTTTCAAAGGTCAAACTGACTACCGCAGGAGGAATGGCTATGCAAAAAGCAGTGGTAGAAAAATGGAAAAAACATACCAATACGATGATTAGTGAAGGATACGGACTAAGCGAAACTTCCCCTGTATTGACCACTAACCCACTAGACGGGCGTGTAAAAGTAGGCTCTATCGGTATGCCTATCCCCAATACAGTACTTGCCATTTTGGATGAAGACGAAAAAGAAGTGGCACAAGGGGAAATAGGTGAAATCTGTGCCAAGGGACCCCAAGTAATGCAAGGCTACTGGAATCGCCCTGAAGAAACTGCCAAAGTTTTTACAGAAGATGGTTGGTTTAAAACAGGTGATATGGGTTATCTTGATGAGGAAGGCTATTTTTATATCGTAGACCGTAAGAAAGACATGATACTTGTTTCGGGCTTTAATGTATATCCCAATGAAATAGAAGATGTCATAGCAGGGCTTGAAGGAGTGCTTGAAGTGGCTGTCATAGGGATTCCTGATGAGAAATCTACAGAGCGGGTCAAGGCTTATGTAGTCAAGAAAGATGAATCACTCAGTAAAGAACAAATTTTGGCACATTGCAAAGGAAATCTGACGGGTTACAAAGTACCTAAGGAGATAGAATTTAGAGAAGAATTGCCAAAATCCAATGTTGGGAAAATACTCCGTAAAAAATTAAAAGACGAGCTAAGCGCCTAGTCTTGTATTGTTTTTATTGAGCAAAAAGCACTCGACTCAAATAAGGTTGGGTGCTTTTTGTGTTTTGGTAATGTGAGGGATTACGATGGTAAAACGTGTAAATTCATTGAGTTTACTTTCGACACTGATTTTACCTCCAAGGCTTTCTACTTGAAGTTTGACCAAGTGAAGCCCTAATCCTTTACCATCTACGTGTTGGTGAAATCTTTTGTAAAGCCCGAATACTTTGTCTGCGTGGCTTTCTAGGTCTATGCCCAGCCCATTGTCTTTTACTTCGAGTGTAAATGTATCATCCAATAAGCTGGTTTCTATGCTTATTTCACAGGGCCTGTCAGGGTGTCTGTATTTGATAGAATTGCTGATGAGGTTATATAAGATACTTTCCCAGTAGATATTGATAGACTGGATTTCGTTGATTTCTCTAAAATCAGTATAAATTTCAAAATCAATATTGTTATATACCTGTTTCATAAACAGGGTTACTTTATTGGTTTTTTCTTTCATAGAGACATCTTCTAGTTTGATTCCATCTGCTCGTTTGACTTCTAAGACTGTATTAAGGTCGATGATAATGGCATCTAGTTCTTTGGTAACTACCTCTAAATTTTTGATGTATATTTTATTTTCAGGATTGCTGAAGTTTTCTAAATCCATGATACTGACCAGTCCAAGAAGTCTTGCGATGGGTGCACGCAGGTTATGCCCTGTTACGAAGGCAAATTGCTCTAGCTGGTTGGTGTAGTCAATCAGTTCTTGATTTTTCTGAGATAATTCTGCTGTACGTTCTTTGACAGCTTCTTCTAATTTTTCGTTTTGGTCTTTGATTATTTTTTCTTTCTCCTTGAGTTTTTTGACAGCTTTGAGCATTACCTGTTCGTTGCTGATAAGCCTTCGGTTAAATTTATTCAGCTCCCAGTTTTTTTCTTCAATGTATTTTTTTTGTTGCATCAGCTCTTGTTGTATCTGCAGGAGTTCTTCATTTTGAGAGGCTATTTCTTCATTTCTCCAAGCAAGTTCTTTGTCCTGTTTGGTAATTTCCTCTTTTTTCTTTTCTAGTTCTATTTTTTGGTGATGGATAGATTCCATATTTTTTTTTAGTTTATAATATTGATAGGCAAAAAACAAAAATCCTGAAGTGGACAATACCACAATGACATAGAGAATATCATTGTAATATACCTTTTCTGAATTGTTTTCTGACAAAAACGCTTGTTGAGCCTTCACTTGGTTTGCAATAAGTAAGATGAAAATGACGCAACAAATAACTTTACTATATATTTTATGTAACATTCTGAGTATTTTGTTTTTAGAATATTTCTTTTATTTTGTTTTTAAGTAGTTTGCCCATTGTATTTCTAGGAAGTTCTTCTACTTTTTTTATCAGTGTAGGTATTTTGTAGTGGGCTAATTTTTCCTTTGCCCAAGTTTTGAGTTCTTCTTTGTTTATGTCTGTCTGTTTTTGTTTAAAAACAATGGCTGCCGCCACCATCTCTCCCCACTGTATATTTGGAATACCCACTACAGCACATTCTGCAATGAGCGGATGCTGGAGCATTGCACTTTCTATCTCTAATGCAGATACTTTGTAACCCCCTGTTTTGATAATGTCCAATGAATTTCTACCCAATATTTTGTAGTAACCTTCCTCATCTCTTTCTGCGATATCACCAGTGTAAAACCAGCCTTCATAAAATGTTTTTTGAGTAGCTGCCTCTTTTTGCCAATATTCCTTAAATACTGCATCACTCTTGACCCTTATCTCACCTGAAACTGCCCCTTTATGAATGACTTGGTGCATTTCATCTACCAGTTCTACCTTCACACCTGGTAAAGGCGTGCCAATATAACCAGGTTTGCGGGTTCCGTGCAAAGGATTAGAAATTGCCATCCCTATTTCTGTCATTCCATAGCGTTCTAAGAGTGTGTGGCCACTGATTTCTTTCCATTTTTCTAATACACTTACAGGCAAAGCTGCAGAGCCTGAGACCATGAGCCGCATATGATGAAGAGCTTGACTATATTTTTCTTTTGTAAAGTCATCTTGTTCGTCCCAAGCATCTATGAGCTTATGATAGATTGTGGGCACAGCCATAAAGAGCGTGTGTTTTTTGTCTAGCCAGTGTTTCCAGACTGTTGTTGCATTAAATTTGGGAAGCATCAGCACCTCTGCTCCACTCCACAAGGCACAGGCAAGGGCATTGATAATTCCGTGTATGTGGTGCAAAGGCAATACGTGTAAAATAATATCCGTAGGTTTCCATTCCCAGGCAGCCACCAAAGTATAGATTTGTGTTTCTATATTTTTAAAAGTACTGACTACTCCTTTGGGGCGGCTTGTAGTCCCACTTGTATAAATTATCATAGCGCGCCTATCTATGTGTATGTTTGGTAAATTGCTATGGATTTTGTGTGTGTTTTCTAAGATATCTTCAATCGTAAATACCATTTTTGTATATGATTGAAATTTATGTATATCGTCACGTGTGCAAAAGACGATTTTTGTATTGGTATCTTCTATCAAGTAATCAATCTCAGCCTCTGGGTGTGTGATAGAAATAGGCACAGCAATGCCTCCTGCTTGCCAAATGCCCCATTGCATGGCTACATAATATGCATTTTGTACTGCCATAAAAGCAATACAAGCTTCTTCTAAATCATCTTTTTTAAAGTGCCTTATCAAAAAAGTAGCTATTTTTTGTTTATTTTCTAGCAACTCTTGGTAAGTGTGTTTTCCGTAACCATCTATAATGGCTATTTTTTCTTGGAATAAATGTGCTTTTTGGATGATGGATTGCATAATCTATTCAAGCGTTTGTTGTGTAAAATTTATAGATTTGAAACTATTTAGTTTAAAAATACCAAAATAAACTTATATCATTGTGTTTTAAGATTTTAAAATATTGTGACGGAACAAAAGTAAGATAAATAAATGAAAGAATTTATAAATATTAATCAACAAAATATCTATTTAGAATCATTGAATTCACTTGATTTTTCTGTCATGTCCAATGCTTTTGAGAAGCAAAGCCTAGAGTTTTGTCAGCAATGGATTGCAAAGAAGCAAACTTTCACACTGAATACTTCGGGCTCTACAGGCAAGCCAAAGCCCATTGTGCTTACCCGTACTCAGATGCAAGCAAGTGCAGCATTGACTGTAGATTTTTTTGATTTAGGCAGACATACCAAAGCCCTTGTGTGCATTCCTACGGCTTATATTGGAGGAAAAATGATGCTGGTTAGGGGTTTAGAATATGATTGGGATTTATACATCATTGATCCTTCTTCTCAGCCTTTCAGAACGATTCAAGGGCAGATTCAGGCAAAAGATGCCACTTTGGTAAAAGAATTACAATCATTTTGCTTTGATTTTGTGGCATTGGTACCACTGCAAATGGAAAAAATACTTGAGGATACCATAGATTTTTCATCGGTTTTGAACCAAATGAAAGCAATTATCCTTGGCGGAGGACCTGTCAGTCTGTCATTGGAAGAAAAAATCAAAAAACTCAGCGTGCCCGTCTATCATACCTACGGAATGACCGAAACGGTTTCACACATTGCCCTCAAAAAACTAAACGGAGAAGATGCTCAGTCTTATTTTCAGATACTTCCAAACGTAAAAATACGCCAAGACTCAAGGGGGGCACTTGCCATCTCCTCCCCTACTACTGCTGATGTTTGGATACAAACCAATGATTTGGTGGAGATACTCTCTGAGCACAGATTTATCTGGAAAGGCAGGACTGACAATGTGATTAATTCGGGAGGTATTAAGATACACCCTGAACTTTTAGAGCCTCGTATAGAGCAAGTTATGGATGAGATAGGCTGGGACAAAGATTTTTTTTTGGCAGGAATGCCCGAGCAGAAGTTAGGAGAAAAACTTGTTTTGTTGATAGAGTCTAAAACGCCTTCTCAAGAGGAACAACTGCGATTCAATGAACTACTGCTGAAAAAGTTAAATAAATATGAAATTCCTAAAAATATTGTATATTTGAAGCAATTCAGCAGAACAAGTACACAAAAAATACAACGCAAAGTAACACTGAGAACAGCGAGTTTAGCCTAAGCAATTTGATGAAGTGCAAATTTGCGCACCTTGTTTGCCCGAAAAATTAAAAATACTTAACGCTTCATATGTCTTTATCACGTGATTTGTCGCAAGCAATACAGCCATCAAATAGAATCCTCGAATTTGTATATAGACATAAAAAGCTAAAACAGATTCCCGATGAAATCATCTCTTTAGTACATCTCCAAAAGCTTGACCTGAGTTTTAATATGTTGTGGACTCTTCCCGAAGAGATACAATACTTATCAAATCTAAGTTATATCAGGTTGGCCAATAACCAATTTACTGAGTTTCCTAAAATGTTATTTTATTTGAGTTTATTGAAATTTATAGACTTAAAATACAACAAACTACAAAGCATTTCACCCCAAATAAAGCATCTACAAGTCTTAGAGACACTGAATCTCAGGGCAAATGCACTACACGAGCTTCCCGAAGAGCTCGGAAAACTTCCGAAACTTAGCAAAATCAGTTTGCAACAAAATACTTCCCTAGATTTGTATCAAGTTACAGAGGTTTTAAGTAATCTACAGAATCCCTTTGAGCTAGATTTGAGTGCCTGCCAGATATACCAGCTACCCAATAATTTTACTAAATTACAAAACTTACAGCGTCTGAATCTTTCTTATAATTCGGATTTAGATTTGGAAGATGCTTTTGAGAAATTGGCACACCTGCCCAACCTCCAATCTCTGAGTTTAGAAGATACCCAAGAAAATCTTCCTCTCAACTTGACAAGTCTTCAAAATTTACAATCTCTTACTTACAATCCCCTCAATACAGACGCAAAGCACATCGCACAGTTGAAGAACTTACGGCAACTGACAGCCCGAAAAAGCAGCTTGGTCAGTATCCCTGAATGGCTTCTTGAAATGCCACAGCTCCACATCCTTAACCTTAGTGATAATAAAATTAGCCAAATCCCTGAGGAGTTTAGTAAATTGAAAAACCTAAAAAAGGTGGATTTTAGGAATAATTCTTTTACACAAATCCCTCCGCCCCTTAGCAGACAACTTGCACAATTTGAAGAATTATTTCTTGATGGAAATCAGAACATACCCTCTAAAATGCTCAATAAATTTCTAAAAACTTGCAATGAGCAAGGCTTGAGCCATCAACAAAAAGAAATTGCTTGTCAGCTATGGAATGGGCAAATCCCTACACAGCCTTGGTCACTGCAGATGAGCTTAGATTTTTTAAAGATAAACATACCCATTCTTAGCAAAAATACACTTGCTTGGACAGAGCAGGCTCAAGGAAATACGACCCAAGACTTGTTCTCATTCAAAACTGTAGCCCTCATAGGCACAAGCTTTAGATATACCCAGAAAGAAGCTAAAAAGTTCTTAGAAGAGAATGGATTAAAATTATATTCAAAAAGTAATAAACCTAGCCAGCCAGATGCTTGGATACTCGGTGAAAGAATCAAAAAAGAAGCCGTAACGGATATTTTAGCACCTTCTGTAGTCTGGACAGACAGCCACTTGCATACTTATCTCCAAAAAAACAAGGCACTGCCCGAACTCCCTCAAAGCCAAATTAAAAAAATAAATACACTCCTGACGCAGCCAAATACCCAAAACCAGTCTCTAGGGCTACAAATGCTCCAAAGCTACCAACTGCCCATTGCCCTCAGAGAAGCCATCTGCGTGATTTACTTGTTTCATCCAGACAAAAAAATAGAACAACTTGCAAGGAACTTCGTTAAAAAGTATTTCCCGAACCACTTACAAGCAGAAATGCTTAAATTAAAGGAACTTGACAAAGAAGCAGCACTACAAGCACTTCGCAAGACAGATTTCTTAGACCAAAACAGGCTCGTCAATACGGCTTATTTTATCGCAGAGATTGCGGAGAAATATGTCATAGAACAAGGTGGTGTGGCATTTGAGAGCTTGATAACACAAAAAATAAACTACCGAAATATTCTATCTCTTAAACTCAATATCGAGGATATATCTTCTGAATTAAAAACACAAAAACACATCCAAAAAATAGAAATCATTGGCTCGGTCTTTCACAAAATAGCCCTGAAACACATCCCAGAAGTGCTTTATGAAATGCCGCAGCTTACCTATCTCAGGATAGATGATGCCCATCTGAGTGAAATCAGTCCTAAAATCACAGCACTACAAAAACTCAGTAAACTCAGGCTCGCCAACTGCAAAATCAGCAAGATGCCAGATACTTTAGATGCCTTAGCGCAGCTTGAGACACTTAGTTTATTTAATAATAAGCTCAAACACATCCCGCAAAGCATCGGTAAACTTCACAAGCTCAAAGAGTTATGGCTTTTTTCTAATCAACTACAAGAGTTACCCGAAGAAATCGGCAGTCTAAAAAGCCTAGAAAGGCTGCATCTTTCCGCCAATCAACTCAAAACACTGCCCAAAAGCATCGGTCAGTTGGTCAAATTACAAGAGTTAAGCATCTCAGGAAATCCCCTAGAATCTCTGCCCGAAGAGATGATACAACTGAAAGGTCTCAAGAGGCTAGAAATCCGTAGAAATACACTACTCAGCACAAAATGGAGAGATTGGCTGCGGGATAATCTACCAGACTGCTCTATCCAATTTCATTATTAAAAGCAAGGCTACTCAGGAGTTTTCTTCATTTCTTGCTGCCGCATAGGCATGCTGTCTATGCGTGTTAAAATCTCTCTGCCTTCGGTAAGGCTGTCTTTTCTGAGCTTCTCCGCTCCATCTTTGCCTATCAAAATAATTTGGAACTGATTTTTAGGAACATTAAAACGCTTTCTGTAAGTTTTGTCTATATCAGTCTGAAAGATTTGCCCTATTTCAGAAGTACGCAGACTGTCGGCAAAACAAAACACCAGTACCTCTCTTTCTTCTAAAGCTCGGTAAGTTTGCAAAAGTAAACGCTGCTGCTCCTCAAAAGCTTCATGAGGCTTGGCATCTGCAAAGACTAAAATCAAGCGGTTTTTCCATTGGTATTTGTCAATGTCTAGGCTGTCTTGAGTAATTTCTTCCGAAAATGTCAGAGATGAAAAAGCCGCTCGATAGCCCAGCAAAAATATCAAAGACATGATGACAATGATAGAAAGTGAAAAACGAGATTTATAATAATTCATGAAGTGGAGATTTGAGAATGTGAAATTGAATATTTTTTTAAGACTAAAGAAATCCTTACTTTTTTTGGAAAAAATCCTTGAGTAACGCCCTCCTTAGCATCCACCTAACGAAGCACTTTCTCTTCTACACCATAATCTGCGGCAGCATCTTTGACCTCTTTCTTTTCTTCGGGTGCTACAAGCACCACAATGGGCTCAGGCTTGAGAAGTGACACATCAGAATTTACTTTATTGAGTCCTGATTTTATCTGCATGCTAAAAGATTTTTCAAATTTTTCATAGTCCGTTTTGGTAACTTCTTGTGTAAAATTGAGCTTGTCTGTGGGTATCATCAAAGTATATTCACCTGTGGCGCTGTTGCTCAGTCCTTCCACGATAATTTTACCTGTTTGTGTATCTTTTAAAGTAATTTTGGCTTGAAGGGCTTTTTTGGTCTTGTCATCTATGACTTTCCCCACAATCATCAGAGTAGCTGCGAAGGGCTTAAACTCAGGCGAGGCATCTTTGGTATCTGCATAATAAATGTCTCCTTCGCGCACGAAGAAAGCATCATCTCCCGAGGCAGTCAGTGTCAGTCCATAGTCATTAAGCCAAGTATTAAAAGGTGCACCTATATTGACCACCTCCCCGTGGCTATTGTCTGCATTGATGATTGTCTTAAAAATATCTAAACCGCCCCAGCCTCCGTAGCCATCCGAGGCAAAATAAAGTGTCTTGCCATCTGCTGCCAAAAAAGGCGAACGCTCATCTCCTAGAGTACTGACATTGAGCCTAGTAAGATAAGACCAACGCCCATAGACATCTTTTCTGCTGATGTATAAATCCATATTGCCATCATAATCTTTGCCTGCTGCCACGATAAAGGTATTGCCATCAGCAGACATGGTAGCGCCGTCTGTGGCAATATATTCATAAGGTGGTGAATCTTTCATGGAAGAAAAAAACTGTGTAATTCCCCCGCCTAGCCCCTGAGGTCTTCCCCAAGTGGCACCATTAAGTGCTGCTCTGTAATAAGGGCCTCCTCTTCCCTCCCAGTCACCGTACCAGCTCTGAAAATAAACAGCTTGCCCGTCGGGTGAGATATTGGGTTCGTCTTCTCCGTCACTGGTATTGATGCTGCCATCCAAGGCACGAGGGTATTGCCATTTTCCTCCGATTTTTCGAGAGTACCAGATGTCACCATCATATTCTACTTTTCCACGATAAGTCGTAGTTGCCCTGAGAGATGACCAAGGCTGCCCTCCTCTTCCCGACATAAAAAACAAGTAATTCCCATCAGGGGTTACGTTTAAGTTGGTTTCTCGGTAGGTAGAGTTTAAGATATGCAGTGCTTCTAGGCGTATTTGGCTCGGATGTTTTAAGATGCGAGGAGGTGTAAACTGTGCTGTAGCTTTTTGGATAAATACAGTCATTAAAGTAACTCCTAGAATGAGGCAAAGCAAGGTTTGTTTTGTGTATCGAATCATTTGTGCTTTTGGTTTATTCTTTTTTGAAAAAAGTCTAATTTACAGTTTTTTACGCATTTTTCTAGTTTTTAGCCATAAAATTAGTCAAAACAATTTTGCGTAGATGCCATAAATCCGCTCCCCTTGTTTAGTCTAAGTATTTATTGAGTATCCGCTCTACTGCACTCAGATAGCCCGCACCAAACAGATTCACGTGCACCAAGAGTGGATATAGATTATAAAGGTCTTTTCTTTCTTCAAAACCCTCCACAAATGGATATTCTTCTTGGTAAGCCCTGTAAAAGTCTTCTTCAAAGCCCCCAAACAAATGCGTAAAAGCAAGCTCTGCTTCTCTATTGCCATAATAGACGGCAGGGTCTATGAGTATGGCTTTTCCTTGTGCATCTGCCATATAGTTTCCGCTCCACAAATCTCCGTGCAGCAGTGCAGCTTTTTCTTTGGGAAGGATGTCAGGGAGTTTTTCGTAGAGTGCCTCGAATCTTTGGTACGTTCTTTTGTCTATTTTTCCCTCATACATTGCCAATCCTGCCTGTGTCTTAAGGCGTTTTTCTATGAAGAAATGCAGTCCGTCTTCACATTTGTCATTGTATTGGGGCAGTGAGCCGATGTAATTATCAAAATCAAGCCCAAAATAAGGTGCAGTATGTTGGTGCATGCGGGCAAGATTGGCTCCGAAATTTTCCCAGAAGCCTTTCTCAAGCACAACAGAAGAAGCAATAAATTCTAGTAAAAGATAGGCTTTCCCTTCCCTCTGCCCTGCCCCATAAATCTCTGGTGTTCCTATTTCTTGAGTGCTTTGCAAGATTTGAAGCCCCTTCGCTTCTGCCTCAAACATTCCTTCTAGTGCATAGATATTCCACTTAATAAAAAAATCTCCTGTGGCAGTATGCAGCTTCACAGCATTGTTGATGCAGCCTCCCGACACAAATTCAAATGATTTGATAGGGGTATCTCTTCCAAGACGCTCGAATAATACTTGCTCAAAAAATTGTAATTGCTCATTTCCCAACATTATTTGTTATTTTAAATATTTTTGTTATAAAACATAATATAAACCATAAACATAAGTGAAATACCTGTATATCAGTACTTTATGGCACTGTGCCACTCAACGACAGTCTATTCCTAGCCTGTTATAATACTGTTAAAGCAGAAAAAGGCTCAGAGAAACCTTGTCTTTTTCCTATTTTCGTGCGTGTAATTATATCTTTGCATTGACAGCACTACACCCAATTAAACACAAAAGACATTGAAAACATCTAATCCTGAGGATTTACCTCCCTTTTTAAAGAATTGGTCACAAGTTTTTGCCCTTGTACTCATCAGTTTATTTTGTTTTATTTTGTTTTTGTACTGGTTCTCCACTTGGTATCAATAATACGTTTTGGCTCACATTTGTTTTTGTGGGCTTCTCTTCTTTGAATGTAAGTAACTAATTAAAATGGAATTATTAGACTGGTTTGTACTTTTTGGAAGTATATTTTTTATTGTAGTTTATGGTCTTTGGAAAAGCCGCAAGGCAGGCAATATAGAAGATTATCTTCGTGGGGGGCATAGCTTGCCTTGGTACACGATTAGCCTTTCGGTAATCGCTACTCAAGCGAGTGCCATTACTTTTCTTTCTGCGCCGGGGCAAGCCTACGTGGACGGCATGCGTTTTGTGTTGTTTTACTTGGGGCTTCCTATCTCTATGGTTTTGATTTCGGGGGTGATTGTCCCGATTTATTACAGGCTGAACGTCATCACAGCGTATGAGTTTTTGGAGAGCCGGTTTGATGTCAAGACAAGGGTGCTGGCAGCTTTTTTCTTTTTGATACAGCGAGGACTTGCAGCAGGTGTAAGCATTGCGGCACCCGCCATTGTGCTGTCAGTGATTTTAGAGGTCAATATCTTTTGGATTAATCTTTTTATAGGCAGCATTGTGATTATTTACACAGTTACGGGGGGCTCCAAGGCAGTCAGCCAGACCCAAAAGCTACAAATGATTACTATTTTGCTCGGCATGGCGATTGCGGGTTATTTGGTAGTAGCACTTATGCCTGCAGAAGTTTCTTTTGATGAGGCAATGTATCTGGCGGCTCAAAATAATAAATTCAATACCATGGATTTATCTTTTGACCTCAACAACCGCTATACACTCTGGACAGGGCTATTGGGCGGTTTTTTCTTGCAAATGGCTTATTTTGGCACAGACCAATCACAAGTAGGCAGGTACTTGGGTGGCACCTCCCTTACACAGATTCGCTTGGGCTTGCTCTTCAACGGAATGTTTAAAATCCCGATGCAGTTTTCTATTCTTTTTATAGGGGCGATGCTCTTCGTATTTTACCAGTTTCAAACACCTCCATTGATTTTTAATACTTCTATCAAAAACAAAATAGAACAAAGTGCCTACCAAGGTGAACTCAAACAGCTCGAAGAAAAAGGAGAAGTCCTATTTAAAAAACGCCAACAAGAAGCTCTTGAACTGCTAGAGAGCCGCAGAAAAGGAGCAGATATACAGAAAATAGAAGCCCAAAAACAGCACTATCTTCAAAGCCATGAAGATGCCCGCTCTATCCGTGCAGAGACTGCCCTATTGGTGCAAAAAGCCACTGAAGGGAAACCAACAAACATCAGAAGCCAAAAAGAAAATATAGAGTATATGAACAATATAGACTCTAATTATATTTTTATTACTTTCGTGATGCGCTACCTCCCCGCAGGCTTGGTGGGTCTGCTCATTGCCGCAATTCTAATGGCATCTATGTCCACTACAGCCTCCGAACTCAATGCCCTGGCTTCCACCAGTGTAGTAGATATGTACAAACGCCTTATCAGACCTGGGCAATCTGACCAGCATTATATGTATATGTCTAAACTAATGACCCTACTCTGGGGAATTCTTGCCATTATATTTGCACAACTGGCGAGCCACCTTGGCACGCTGATAGAGGCTGTTAATATCTTGGGTTCTCTCTTCTATGGCACTATCTTGGGGATTTTTACGCTGGCCTTTGGTTTTAGATGGATGAAGCCTGCGTCTGTATTTTGGGCTGCCGTCATCGGAGAAGTTTTTGTGGTGCTTACTTACCTAGATATGTTCGGATTTCATGTAGCCTACCTCTGGCTCAATCTGCTAGGCTGCCTGTTTACCGTAGCAATGGCACTGGTGCTAGAAGTCATCTTTCGAGGCTTAACTCCCAAGGCTGGGTGATGAAAATGAGGGTTTGATTGGGTGTTTTTGTGGTGAGGTATCTTGTAGTTTGGTGAGTTGCGGAGTGTAGCCCAAGACCATGCTGCATACGCAGGAAAAGTCACAGACTTTTCATTCATTGGGGGTTTCAAGTGTCCCTAAGGAACACTTAAAACAGCGGGGGCAGTTTAATTTTTCTTCAGGATAAATATATATTTCTATCTATCTATCAGAACCCCATTTCATGAAGTATTCTCTCCAATTCTTGTCTTTTATATTCTTCTTGTTCTGGTGTTCTTTCCTTTTTCGTTTTTTTATCCCGTTTAAATGGATTTTGGCTTTTTTTCTTGGTAGGTGCAGGAGGATTTATATCCTCTGCCACTCGCCCAACGGCAGGTATATTCGATACATCAAAGCCTTCACCTTTTAGTCCTTGCCCAGCCAATGCCTTCTCACGAGAAGCCTTAGCTGTATAATTTGTATGATTTTCAAACTTCGCACCCCTATTTTCATCATCAACCACACCGCTATTTAAAGCCTCATCATAAGTATCATCATTCCATTCTGACACTAGCATTTCATTATCTTTGAGATATTGCATCTGTTCCTTCACTGCTCTAAACCGAATTAAAGCCATGCTAATAGCCCCAGAATCTATCTTCTCACCATCTCCACTTCTACCTTTTAAAATCTTTTTAAAGTTAGACTCAGACATGGCTAGAATACTTTCAGCAGACGCTTTATCTACTTGTGTTTGATTGTATCGGATACTTCCATCTTCTTCATTGGTTGTAAACTGGTTTCTCAAAGAATTACCAGAAGATAACACTGGCGATAGTTCTGTTTCAAAAGCTGATTCTTTACGCCCAAATGCCATATCATTATCAATTCCTTTTACGCTTCCCGTTGCTCCATCAATAAAGACATTGCCCATGTGTCGGTCTAGCTGACCTGTAATTGCATCAATCAACTGGAGATCTGATAAGCCTTTTTGAACCTTTGGGTCACTTAAATCAAAATTGTTGTAAGTATAACCTGTATTTGACCCTCCTTCCATCACTTGCTTTCCATCAACACGACCTGAGATACCAATTGTACTTCCATCTTCATCTTTAGAAAAAATTTCATCAGACAATACATTTAATCCTAACTTTTTATCTAATCGTGAAGAAATTACTTGCCTTGCTATAAGGTTTGGATCAACTTCATGCTTATAATCTTCATTCACTAAACCAAGGTTAGCACTGGTATCATTATATTTATCTGATTTGCCAATTGCTTTTTTTGCAAAACCCTTATTGGTTCCGGTCTTACCAATAGACCCTTTTGTTTTTGCTTTAAACACATCACTTGCCGTTCCTGTGTCTAATTTTTCTAAACTACCTTCTAGCTTTTTATCTTTTTTACGCCGTGAAGCGTGTGCCATTCGTTTAAATATATTGCTATGAGGTTTCATCTGAACTGGTGCAACTTCAACTTGATTCACAGAACTAACTGGTTGTGTGAGATGATTGCTTGCTGAATTTGATTGTAATGCCTTAGTACCTATTGTATCAGCTTCTTGCTCTAGTCTCTCATTGTCATTTATACCAATACCTTTTATCTGAGTAGTCGGCTGAACCCTCCCTTGTTTTTGCTGCACTACGTGAGCTAACTCATGTGGTAAGTGTTCTTCTTGACCTGATGCTAAATGTATATCTGTTCCTTGAGCGTAGGCATGAGCCTGTAGTTGGGCAGGTTTATTAGAGTTATGGTGTACCTTCACATCATCCATTGAAATACCCGATAGATTTTCCATTCCTGTTTTTAGCTTATCTGGCAAGCCTGTATTGTTCTCTTTCTCATCTATACCTTTTTTCTGTATGGGAGAAGTGAGAGATGGACTATTCACTGTTTGTGTAAGAAAGGGGTTGGTTACAGGCTTGTCTAGAAAAGGGTTGGTTACAGGCTTGTCAAAAAAAGGATTTGCTTTTTTCTGAGCAGTGCCTTCACTAAGAGAGGTATAAGAAGCATCCAAGAAAGGATTATTGACGTTATTTTGTTCTATTTGATGATCTCTCTGAGTATCGGTAGAGGGTTTAGGTACGTTTTTTTTCATGACTTGAGTCGTATTGGGTTTATAAAGAAGTAGTCAATTATCAATGTGTTATTTATTTTACAGGTTTGATTGAGTAAAAACAGATGACCTGAGAGAGGCAAATTTTATGGCACAATTAGTAAATACAATTCAGCAAAGATGACCACACTACAAGATATGCTGTTTTTATGACATAAAAAAATTAGATGCCGAAAATATAAAGTATGCTGCGCTCTGATTGGTGTTTTAGAAATGGTGATTCACTCTAGACTTTGTTTATCCTTCACTAAGCCATCTCGACACCAAGCGATTGTGTGCTAAGTCTTTACATCTAACTTTCTTCACAAACCAACTGAACCTTCGGACTCGAGTGGTCAGTGGCGAAATGGCTGTAAACCTCGTCTGGTCTTAGCATACCCACCACAGCAAACTGATTTTAGCATCTCGCTGAAATCAAATTTTACGAATCACCGCATCTCAAATATAAAATAAAACTCCGAAATAACTCAATCCTTTGATTGGAGCAAGACGCATCTGACCAGTTTGGAATTACATACAGCTTAGGGCATTAGAGAAAGAATCTTTCAAATATATCCATCATTTTTAGAATAGGATCTTCATCATCATTTTCGATGAAATCATTTCTTAGTGAAAAATTAAATTTTTTTACCAGTTCGTCTTTTTCAAAATAATTTGTAATGCTTTTAAAGTCTTTTGTCAAAACAGAGAACTTTAATGTATCATCTGACTCTACTATCTCTAATGCTCCTCTATATACAATCTTAGAGATTTTTTTGCCAAAGACTCGCTGTTTTGTCATAATTTCAACGGGATAACCAATTAAATTAATTTCCGCTATCTCATCAAGTTTTATACCTATACAATTAATTCTTTGGCTTATATTTAATCGTAAGATTAAGCCATTCTTTAACAATTCAAAATTCACAAAACCTACCTCACCCACTGTGCCCCTGTGTAATTTATCAAACTCTTCAATTCCTGAGTGATATATGATCCTTGGTGAACCGACACCCTTCCTTTTCATACTTTCCCATAGCGAGTATTTTCCACCAAAATAATCCACATCTTCTTCGGTCAGTTCTCCATTTTTACCTATTCGTATCTTCTTCATTTTATTACCTCGCCTGGTCTTAGCCTCCCCACCACCGCAAACTGATGTTAGTGTTTAGTGGAAATCAAATTTTATGATTCTCTGACAATTTTTGTGGGAGCAAAACTGTAAAACAGACTTCAGCCTGTTTGAATAACTAGCACGGCAGACTAAAGTCCGCCGCTACAGACTTTCCCAAAAACTGTCAGACAATCAAATTTTACGAATCACCACAAATCAAATATAAGATAAATTTTCATTTTTTGTTATTATAAAAGTTATTAGCATAATAATTAACTTAAACCCTCAATGAATCCATTTACCACATCTATCTGAAGAGCCTGTGGGTCTTTGGGAAGCCCAGGCATACGCATGATAGCCCCCGCGACTGCCACGATGAAGCCCGCACCGCTGTTGATGACCAAATCCTCGATATTAATGGTAAAATCAGTGGCTACGCCGAGCCTGCTTGCATCATCAGAGAATGAATACTGGGTCTTGGCGATGCACACAGGGAAATGAGAAAAACCTAGTTTTTCAATTTTACCGAGCATCTTAGTGGCTTTGTCTGAGAAGTTTACACCTGCTGCACTGTATATCGTTTGGGCTACTTTTCTGAGTTTATCGGCTGGGCTGTCTTTGTCTTCATACGTAAACTGGATGGGTTGAGAGGGATTTTCGCTGCAAGTAGCCACCACAGCCTCCGCCAATGCCTTCGCTCCTTCGCCTCCTTCCAAGAAGCCATTGTTGAGGGCAAAACGCACATTTTGCTCGGCACAGAAGTTACGTAGATAGGCTATTTCTTCCTCATTGTCAAAGTGATACTGATTGAAAGCCACAATGACAGATTGCCCGAAACCTTGCATATTCTGAATGTGCTTGGCGAGGTTGAGCAGTCCTTTTTGAAGCCCCTCAAGATTGGGGCTTTTGATATCAGCCTCTGCCACACCTCCGTGCAGCTTAAGTGCCTGCGAAGTAGCCACGATGACGGTTGCCTTGGGCTGCAGCCCTGCCTTGCGGCATTTGATATTCATAAATTTCTCTGCACCGAGGTCAGCCCCGAAGCCCGCTTCAGTTACTACATAATCGGCAAAGCTCATCGCCATTTTAGTAGCAAGCACAGAATTGCACCCGTGGGCTATGTTGGCAAAGGGGCCTCCGTGAATCATGGCAGGTGTGTTTTCGGTAGTCTGGACCAGATTGGGCTGGATGGCATCTTTGAGCAGTGCCGTAATCGCCCCTTCAAAACCCAAATCTCTCAAAAAAACAGGTGTTTGCTTGGTTCGGTAGCCCAGGAGGATATTGCCGATGCGTGTTTTCAAATCTTCTAAATCACTGGCAAGGCACAGAATCGCCATAATCTCTGAGGCAGGCGTGATGTCAAAACCTGTCTCAGTCGGGACTCCGTTGGCATTGCCGCCCAAGCCCGTCAGCATGTAGCGGAGCGAGCGGTCATTGACATCTAAGACACGTCTCCATAGGATTTCTCGCAGCTGCAAGTCAGTGCCTTTGTGCTGATACTGGTAATTATCCAGCAAGGCAGCTATCATATTATTAGCGGAGGTAATGGCATGAAAATCTCCAGTAAAATGCAGATTAATGCTTTCCATGGGCAGCACTTGGGCATAGCCCCCGCCTGCTGCACCGCCTTTCATCCCGAAGCAAGGCCCTAGAGAAGGCTCACGCAAAGCTACGATGGCTTTTTTGCCGATTTTTGCCAAGCCCAAGCCAAGGCCTACGGAGGTAGTCGTCTTGCCGATGCCTGCTTTGGTGGGTGTGATGGCAGTAACCAAAATGAGATTGGCCTCTTTAGCTTTTGTGGCATCTAAGAGGTGTGTAGGGATTTTGGCAATGTATTTTCCGTAAGGAATCAACTCATCTTCTGCCATACCTAATTGTTGGGCTATCTGAGCAATGGGCAAAAGAGGGGTTTCACGAGATATTTGTATATCAGATTTCATTTTTTTAATTTTAGAAGTATTCTAATTTACCAATCAAAAGTATTTTTCAGAGAGAAAATCACTTATAAATCAAAGCCGTGGCGTGGGCTGCTACGCCCTCTTCTGTGCCCACAAAGCCTAGCTGCTCGGTGGTAGTGGCTTTGATGGAGATATCCTCTAGAGGGATTTGCATCACCTCTGCAAGGCAGGCCTGCATCTGGGGAATGTGTGTGCCGATTTTGGGTGCTTGGAGGCATACTACGCTGTCAATATTTCCGATTTCATAACCCTGTGCCCGAATTAGCTCTACTACTCGCTTCAGCAAAATTTTGCTATCTATGCCTTTGTAAGCGGGGTCTTTGTCAGAAAAATGAAAGCCAATATCACGCATATTGGCGGCGCCTAGCAGGGCATCACAGATGGTGTGAATCAGCACATCGGCATCTGAGTGCCCATAAGCGCCCTTGTGATGTGGAATTTGAATTCCTCCTAGCCAAAAAGGATGGCCTTCTGCGAGCCGGTGTACGTCATAGCCTTGTCCGATACGAAATTTTTGCATAAAATAAAGGTTGTAAATATTGAGTTTTGAGTTGTGGTGTTACTTCGCAAGATAATAGAGTGTAGAGGTTTTTTCGGGTGTAAAAATGGCCTGTGCCATGCTCCTGACTTGATTAGGTGTTACTGCCTGAATGAGTGCAGACTCTTGGTTGATTCGGTTGGCATCTCCCATAGTGGCATAATATGCCAAGCGACTTGAGCGGCTCAGTAAATCTACCTCATTGAATACAATGGTTGATTCTGCCTTGTTTTTCACTTTTTGTAATTCAGATGCTGCAATGGTCTTGCTTTGAAGCTCGTGAAGAATTCCCCATATTTCTTGCTCTATTTCCTTGAGTGAAACCCCTTTATTTGCGAAAGCTTGTATCACAAACAGCCCTGGCTCCATAGACCCCGTAACATAAGCTCGAATAGAAGAACAGAGATTTTTTTCTTTGACTAGGCGCTGGTGCAGGCGTGCGGAGCGTCCTCTCCCTAGCACATCACTCAGTAAATCTACTGCATAATAAGCTGTATCTCGCCTTCCTGGCATATGAAACACCATATAAAGCAAATCCATAGGCACATTGCTGATGTTTTCTTCGTGGCGAGCAGCATCTTGGAGGGGCTCTGTCGGCAAATTTCTCACAAAAGATTCTCCAGCGGGAATATCGCCAAACCATTTTTCACTAAGTGCTTTCACTTGTGCTACTTCTACATTGCCAGCTACCACCAGCACTGCATTGTTAGGACGATAGTATTTATAAAAAAAATCTTTGACATCATCTAGTGTAGCACCCTCTATGTGGCTGATGTCTTTGCCAATCGTGGCCCAGCGGTAAGGGTGGACTTTGTAGGCAAGTGGCTGAATCTTGAGCCATGCATCTCCGTAGGGCTGATTGAGGTAGTTTTGCTTAAACTCCTCAATGACTACTTTCTTCTCTGCTTCTAGCTTTTCTTCTTTAAAATCTAGCCCCAGCATGCGGTCAGATTCGAGCCAAAAAGCAGTTTCTAGGTTAAAAACGGGCAACGAAAGATGGTAATTGGTAATGTCTGAAGAGGTATAGGCATTGTTTTCTCCTCCTACGGCTTGCAGGGGTTTGTCATAATTCTCAATATGCCGAGAGCCCCTAAACATCAGGTGTTCAAAAAGATGTGCAAAACCTGTGCGGTTTTCATCTTCGTCTTTAGAGCCTACATTATAAGCTACATTGACGGCTGCCATGGGGGTAGTTTTGTCAGTATGCACAAAGACCTTCAGACCATTATCAAGGGTAAAATATTCAAACTCAATCATTTTATTGCTTTTTTGGATGTTTCAGTCTCAAAATTAAAGATATTTTAGTAAAAATCTTCTGATAAGTCTTGATTTATTGGGGAGGTTTTTGAGTGTAAGTAAGCGACGACAAGCATCAAAAAAAAAGGCCAAGAAACTTGACCTTTTTAAAAATGAAAAATGAACGAAAATTATGTTTTCAATTTGTTGTGTAATCTCCTAGACAAGCACAGATAATTCTTGCTCATCAGTCAAGAGTTTGATAAGCTCAGGGCTTAAATCTTCACACATCGTATCAATGACCTCATCAAAATAAATATCACTCACTTCTAAGCGTGCAATGAGTGTGTCATCTTGGCGTAGCTTCTCGGCCTTGTCATCAATGACTGCACCCAAAGCATAATAAAAATCTTCCCAAGCAGTCATCAAGCTTTTGTAGTCTTCTGCCTGCTCATCATCCTGAAATCGGATAATTTTGGTTTTGTCTTTAGCAAATATTTGAATTTCGTAATTCATATCTTTTAGGTATTAAGTGTTGGAAAGGAAACGATGAATGTGTCTATAAAGTTGCATAATTTTTATAAATAATTTCACTATTTTGATACATTCAAAATAGTCAGAATTAAATTTGCCCCAATATGATATTTGTTTGTTTTTTAGACCTGTAAGCCTGTTTTTTCAGAAATAAAGATTTTCTACAGCCTAGGCTTGCCCAGCAAATCAGTGTTATTTTTCCAAAACCAAGCCAAGCATAGCCCTGACACGATGTGCCACAGACCCCACCAAGCCGCAATGAGTGCCATGCCACCCAAGCCATCAAAAAAGTTAAAAATCAATACCAGACCCAGTCCTGAGTTTTGTATGCCCGTCTCGATACTGAGTGTCTTTACTTCTGCCTCAGATACACGCCCTAGCTTGCCGATGCCCCAGCCCAAAAACAAGGCTAAAGCATTGTGCAGCAGCACCAAGCCAAAAATAGATTGAAAATAATTTATAAATATTTGGAAATTGTTATAAAAAGCAATAAAAATGAAGGCAATAAAAATAAGCAAAGAAAGGCTTTGTATAGGGCGGCGGAGTTTTTCTGCTACCTTGGGCAAGTAGTGAAGACACAAAAAACCCAAAAAAATAGGTAACACAATCAGCCAAACAATCGTCTGTGCCATCTCCCAAAAGTTAAGATGAATCTGTGCAGAAAGTCTGCCCGAATCAGACAAAAAACTGCCCCAAAAAGAAAAATTAAAAGGGGTACTGAATACACTCAGCAGCGTAACTATGCTCGTAAGACTTACAGAAAGTGCCACATTGCCTCCAGCCAAGTGTGTGATGTAATTGGAAATGGTGCCACCAGGGCAGGCAGCTACCAGTATCATTCCTAGAGCTAGAGAGGGATGAGGCTGGAGAAGATACACCAGCAAAAACGTAAAAACAGGAAGGAGTAAAAGCTGTGATAACAAACCCAAAAACACCAGCTTGGGCTGCTGCCATATCACTTCAAAATCATTTTTTTTGAGGTGAAGGGCTACACCAAACATAATAAAACCAAGACAAAGATTCAAAAAGAATAAATTTCCTGTGCTGAAGCTAAGGGAGGCACTATCTGGGTTCATCATTATGAGATGTAATTTTTTTATTTGCTTAAAGTCAAGATTTACACTATTTTTCCAAAAATAAGAAGATTTTTCACTAAAAAACTTACTTCTACTTAGTTAATCTATACAAAAGATCCGTAAAACGAATAATTACTAATTATTATTATTATACTTGAAAAATGGAGCACGAATTTAATCTTTTTGACTATTACACCCTTACAAGCCATAAAAACATCCTCATCTCTTATAAAGGGCCTGTTACGGACGCACTCATGGCAGAAATCGTCAAAGATATCAGGGGCAAACTAAGCAGCAATCCCAAGGCTGGCAAAAAATTGTTCGCTATTTTTATCGAATTATCCCAAAATATCTTGTATTACTCTGCAGAAGTGGTCAGGTTTGGAGAGCGTGCAGACCGTGTCGGAACCATCCTGATTACCGAAGAAGCGGAGTTTTATCGCCTTGCCTGTGGCAACTTGGTAGATAATGGCTACATCGGTGAACTGCTAGAGAGTTGCCAAAAAATCAATGAAATGGACAAAGACGAACTCAGAGACTATAAACGTGAGCAAAGAAGCCTTCCACAAGGTGTCAGAAGCAAAGGTGCAGGCATCGGTCTTATCCAAGCTGCACTTACCTCTGGCAATCCGCTTCATATTGAGTCTATGCAAGTAGATGATAATTTCACCTTTTTCTCTCTGTCTGTAACCATTGAAAAATAAAACCTACTGCCATTCCAAAAATAACAATCCGTTCATCAAAACTCCCAAATAACTATGATTACGCTGATATTTTATTTTGTGCCTATTTTGATACTTGGTTTTATCATTGCACTCTATGCTGCTGGCAAAGATGAAAAGAGAATCGTACAAAAAACAGAATCTCTTTTTCAAGAAATAGACGAAAAATACAACAACTTCATAGAGAAAAGCCTCAATTTAGAGATTTTATCCCAAAAAGAACACAGCTTTGATGTCAATCAAGTTACCGAACAGTGCTTCACAGTCATCAAAGCTGATATTGACGGAATCGTGTCATTTATCAACTCTGTTACGTATGAAAGCATTGGGCTAAGGCACAGCTCTATTTACTTTAAAGGAGCTACTTCTATGGCACAATCTTTTTTCAGAAAGACAGGCAGCGGCCCCGAAAAAACACTTTCTAAGGAGGATGTTCAGGCATTCTATGAATCTTTCACGGATGCCATCAAATCAGATTTAACCCGCAGGCTGCTAGACCTGCGTGCCAATAATTACTTGGATTAGTAGCGTCTAGTGTGCGTGCGTCTGTGCTTCAAAGGCGGTGCAGGCTTCTAAGAATGTGTGAAGGGCCTCCTCTTCAAACTGCAAGTGTGTAACTACTCTAGCATGCAGTTTGTCTATGCCACTCGCTTTTATTTGGTGTTTGTGGCAGTGCTGCAGCCAAGCATGAAGTGCCTCCTGAGATTGCATTTTGAATATCACAATGTTCGTTTCTACAGGAAAAACCGAAGCCACATAGTCTAAATTTGATAAGTGTGCCGCAATCTGCTTTGCCCTACGGTGGTCATCTGCCAGACGCTCAATGTGATGGTCTAGGGCATACAGACCCGCAGCCGCCAAATAGCCCGCCTGACGCATGCCCCCGCCCAGTGATTTACGGATGCGTTTGGCATAGTGAATATGAGCCTTGCTCCCCAGCAAAACAGAACCCACAGGACAGCCCAAACCCTTAGAAAGACAGACCGAAATGGTGTCAAAGTATTTTCCATAATCTTCTGCTGCATCTCCTGTGGCTATCAGTGCATTGAATATCCTTGCACCATCTAGGTGTAATTTCAGCCCGTATTTCTGGCAAAGTGTGTGGATGCCTGCAATCTCTGAGAGATGATAAACACTCCCCCCACCCCTATTGACGGTATTTTCTAGGGCTACTAGCTGTGTACGAGGATAATGCACATCATCAGGATTGATATATTCTTCTATTTGAGCGGGGTTTAAAATCCCTTGAGGGCCATCTAAGAGACGAACAGAGACGGCAGAATTAGAGAACATTCCTCCACCTTCGTATTTATAAATGTGGGCATCTTTGTAGCAAATCACTTCATCTTGAGGCTGCGTCAGCACTTTGATGGCGATTTGGTTTGTCATCGTGCCTGATGGACAAAACAAGGCTGCTTCCATGCCAAACATTGCCGCCATTTTCTCTTGGAGAAGGTTTACGGTCGTGTCTTCTCCATAGACATCATCTCCTACGGAGGCTTCAAACATGGCTTGGTGCATGGCATCCGTAGGTTTGGTAACAGTATCACTGCGTAAATCTATCATCATTGTATTCGTTTTTTATTTTTGTACGTTTGTAGAGTAATTCCTTTAAATGACTTATCACTTAGTAGCTAAATTAAAACACATGCGACAATTTTTAGTAGTTTTTTCTATATTATTTATCTCTCTGAATGCTTTTGGGCAAGATAGTACATTACTTTCAGAAGAAGCGTTGATGAAAAAACCCCTTTACTCAGACATGATGAAGGCTTTTAGAGAATATGACAAAGTGTATCGTCTCTCTCTCAAAGGTTCGGGTGGATTTTATGGGAAAGTAGATGCCATTCATCCTCGCATAGATTCACTTGTCAATTTGCAATATTTTTATGTAGTCAATGAAGACCTCAAAGACCTCCCCAAAGGATTGGGACGCCTCAAAAACTTACAGCAATTATACCTTAGTGGCAACAAACTCAAGAATATCCCCGATACACTTTATACATTAAAAAATCTCAAAAGGCTAGACCTCCGAGCCAATCAACTGCTGCGTGTTGCTCCTGAGATTGCTCAACTCACCCAACTAGAGTTTTTATATCTGAATGACAATCCACAGCTTGATTTTCTGCCTGCTGAATCTATCGGAAAGCTCAAAAATCTAAAATACCTCAATGTGAAAGGCACAAAAATCAATAGAAACCAGATGGAAGCCATCAAAAAACTGCTGCCCAAAACCCAGATAGAGTATTGAAAATGAATTTTTCAGAAACCAAACAAAAAAAGTGAGACAGACCCCATCTATCTCGCTTTTTATATTCTATCCACTGCTGATTTACTCTTTAATCCCGATTACTCTAAATTCAGAGCGGCGGTTTTCTTCGTTTGCCTGCTGTGTGTCCACTTTTAGTTTCTGCTCTCCATAGCCTTTAGCTTTGAGTCTTTCGGGTTCTATGCCCTTGCTCACAAGGTAAGCCACCGTAGATTCAGCCCTGTTTTGAGATAAGATAAGGTTGTTTTCATCCGAGCCTACGGCATCTGTATGTGAGCTAAGCTCTACGATGATTTGCGGGTTTTCTTTCAAGAAAATCACAAATTCATCTAAAATCACTGCGGCATCTGTGCGAATGTCATACTTTCCGAAATCAAAATTAATTTCTAACTCTCCGCCATACTCATAGGTGTCAGGGTCAGAGATAACGATTTTCTCTAGCACAATTTTCATAGTGAGCACAGTATCGGTCTCTGGTCTGGTCAAAAACTCTTGTGCGATTGCTTTGCCTCTGGTAGTGTATTCTTCTTCTTTTTTGAAATATTCTGCACCAGCATTGGCGATGGCAAGGTAATCTGTGTGTAACTCTACAGGAAACTTATCTATTTTTCCTTGTTCATTGGCAGTGAAGTCATTGAGTTTGTCTTCTTTTCTTAGTTTTGTTCCCTCCAAAAATTCTACTTTGGCCTGTGGAAGCGGATACTCCACCCCTGGATTTTTAGGGTCAATGCCCACTACCTCAATGGCAAGGAAGTAATTTACTATTTTGATGTCTGGAGTTTCATCTACGAATGTATAAATATCACTTAAGCCTGCCCCCCCCTCACGGTCAGAGGCAAAATACCCACTTAAATCATCTTTAAACACCAATCCGTAATCATTGGCAGAGGAGTTAATGGGTGCACCAAGATTCTTGATGGTAGTTACACCCTCTTTTCTTGATGCTTCAAAGATATCCAGACCTCCAAAACCAGGGTGCCCATTGGAAGCAAAATAAAGCACTCCACCATCAGATACATAAGGGTAAAACTCATCTCCTGCGGTGTTGATGGTATTGCCTAGATTTCGGACATTGCTCACACGCCCACCTGCATTGATGTCTCCCATCCAGATGTCTGTACCTCCGTAGCCTCCTTCTCTGTTAGAGGCAAAATAAAGTCGTTTGCCGTCAGGAGTAATGCTTGGGCAGGCTGTCCAGTAATCTCCTTTGCTGCCACGGAGTTGCTCCTGACCGCTTTCAGTATAGAGCTTTTCGCTGATATTGACAGGGTAAGGGAGCAATTCACCATCAGACCAACCTGCTTCGGTGCTGCGGGCAATGTATAGGTTTACCTCATCAGATTCCCCCTTTTCGCCAGAGCTGCTGCGTGCAAATATCACAAAGCTGCCATCTCTAGCAAAAGTAGGTGAGGCTTCATTGGCAGTAGAAAGGCTGAGCTGTTGGCTAAAAATATTGGCAGAGCCCGTGCAGTTTTCTACATTGCTGAAGTCAAAGGCATAGATTCCAGAGAAGCCTTGCCCCGTACCGCTGTAAGTACCATTCTTGCGGTTGGCACTAAAGAGCAATCTATCTTGATACAAGACAGGGGCATATTCATCTATTTCACTGTTGATTCCAGTGCAGTTTTCTACACGGTAGTAGTTTTTTTGGTTCAAGAGTTGGTCAATACTTTCTAAGTTTTTGACTTCTTGTTTGGCCCTTTTGATAAACTCAGTGTTGCCTCCGCTGCCCGAATATCGCTCAAATACTTGCTTGGCTTCTTCGTATTTGCCATTGGCTTTGAGTGCGTAGCCATAGTAAAAGCGTACATTGTCTTCGCTAGAGTTTGCTTCTAGTGCTGCTTTGTAAAAGGGCTCGGCTTCACTGATTCTTCCTGATTGTCGGTATGATTCCGCAATATATTCATTTACTTTGCTTCCTGATTCTCCTTCTGCCAATACTTTCTCGAAAAGCCCGATAGCAGTCTGATACTCAGCTCTATCGTAGCTTTTTTTAGCATTCTTAAAAGGTGTGCTGCAAGCCGTCAATGCCAGCCCTAATGACAAGGCGTAAAAGATGTATTTTTTCAAAAAAATGTACATAAACTTTAAATTATGATGAATGAGTACTATTTAAAGTGTGTCGGGTGAGACACTCAACATGGAGAGAACACCCAACACGGAAGCTCTCTTACGAAGTAAAAGCAACTAATTTTCTTATTCAACCTTAAAATTAAATAAAATATTTAATTCGTATCACTTCTTTTTCAGTCAAATATCTCCATTCTCCTCTTCCTATATTTTTTTTGTCTAAACCTGCATAAGCTGTGCGGTCTAGTTTGACTACTTCATAGCCTAGGTGTTCAAAAATACGGCGTATAATTCGGTTTCTGCCTGAGTGAATTTCTATGCCTAGCATCTTATTATCAGGGCTGAGCACTTCTATTTTATCTATTTTTACGGGGCCGTCTTTTAGTTCGATTTCCTCAAAGAGTTTTTCAAAATCTTCTTGTGCAATGGATTTATCCAACTCTACTTGGTAAATCTTCGGGACTTTATTGGAGGGGTGTGCCAGTTTTTGGGCGAGGTCTCCGTCATTGGTCAGTAAAATCAGCCCAGTGGTATTTCGGTCAAGACGGCCTACGGGATAGATTCTTTCCGTAGCGGCATCTTTGACGAGGTCAAGCACGGTTTTGCGTTCTTCGGGGTCACTGGTGGTGCTTACGTGGTTTTTAGATTTATTGAGCAGCACATAGACCATTTTTTCTATGTGTAAGCGTGTATTTTTGTAGAATACTTTGTCTGTTTTTTTTACTTGGTATCCCATCTCATTGATTACTTGGTCATTGACCTTGATGTATCCATCTTTGATGAGGTCATCGGCTTCACGGCGAGAGCAGACTCCTGCCTTGGCGATAAATTGGTTGAGTCGGAGTGATTCTCTGACCTTGATTTTGTTTCTTACGTTTTGGGGCAGTCTTTCTTTAAGTCCTTTGTATTCAGGGGAATTGCTGTAGTTATTTTTATCTTTTGAGAATGTTTTTTTAACAAATCTTTCTGATTTTGGGGTGTCTTTGTATCCTTCGGGTCTGTTTCTTTGGCTAGGTTTTTTAGAGAACCTATCAGCGTTTGAGTCTCCGTAGCTTTTTCTCTTATCTCCATAGCTTTCGCTGCCTCGTGTGTTTTCTCTGGGTTTGTAGCCTTCGGTATTTTTAGGTGTATCTTCGGCACTGCTGTGATTGCTTCGGTTTTCGTAAGCGTTTCCTTTTTTGTAGGTGTCTTGTGAGCTGTTTTCTCTGCTGTTGTATTTTTTAACACCTCTTTTGGGATTGCTAAACCTTTCTTTGGCGAAGGAGTTTGGGCGGGTTGTACTTTTGCCGAAAGCACTGGGTTTTCCTCCTTCTTTTGAAGCAGCACCTTCTCTTTCATTGTCTTTTTTAAAATTTCTTTTGGGATTGGTGAATCTTCCTTTGGTCTGGTGATAGGGCTTATTTTCGGAGTCAGTACGTTTTTCGTTTTCTTTTGAATCGCTGTGTTGATTTTCGTATTTTTTGGTATTTCGGCTTGTTTTGCTAAATCTTTCTTTGGAAAAATAAGGTTTTGAAGATTTATCTTCTGAGCTAGGCGTATCTCTTGAATAAGACTTATTGCCTGAGAAGGATTTACCTTTTTCAAATGATTTTTTAGAAGAAGACTTGTGTTGAGAAGATTTCTCAGATTTAGGTGATTTTTTCATACTCTTGATTAATTATCTTACAAAGATACAAAACCTTGCTTTAAAGATACTTCATCACCGAATATAAATTGGTAAGCAAGCAGCAGATTCACATTTTTTTTGAAGACATCCTCCTAAAATCTTAGCTTTTCAAAGAATACGCCCAGACAAATACAGTAAGTAAATGGACAATTGAAAATTGATGATTGAAAATTACGCAATATACTGATTTTCAAATGATTACCATTAAATAATATTATTAACTATTTTGATAGAGGTACTCACTAAGCCATTAATTACACTATTGACCAAAGCTAGGTTTTAGAATATTGAAAATTATGAGTAGATTTGCATAATTTAATAGTAATACAATTATCCTTAAAAAAGTAAACCCTACTAAAATGAGTGTAAAAACCCCCATAACTGTAGCACATGGTGATGGCATAGGCCCAGAAATCATGGACGCAACCATCAAAATCCTACTTGCTGCTGGTGCACAACTAGATATCGAAGAAATTGAAATCGGTGAGAAAGTATATATGAAGGGAAATTCTGCTGGAATCGCCCCTGAAGCTTGGGACTCCCTCCGCCGTACCAAAGTTTTCTTGAAAGCCCCTATCACGACTCCACAAGGTGGAGGCTTCAAAAGCTTAAACGTAACTACACGCAAGACACTCGGACTGTATGCCAATGTACGCCCTTGTATCTCTTATCATCCGTATGTATCTACCAAGCACCCTAAAATGGATTTGGTCATCATCCGTGAAAACGAAGAAGACCTTTATGCTGGCATTGAGCACAGACAAACAGACGAAGTAACCCAATGTCTAAAACTTATCTCTCGCCCTGGCTGTGAGAAAATCGTGCGTTATGCCTTTGAATATGCCCTTGCTTATGGCCGCAAAAAAGTAACTTGCTTCACCAAAGACAATATTATGAAACTGACTGACGGTCTTTTTCACAAAGTATTTGATGAAATCGCCACAGAATACCCTCAAATTGAGAACGAACACTGGATTGTAGATATCGGCGCTGCTAAAATGGCAGATACTCCAGAAAACTTCGACGTAATCGTAATGCCTAACCTCTATGGTGATGTGCTTTCAGACATCGCTGCACAGATTACTGGCTCTGTAGGGCTTGCAGGCTCTGCCAATATCGGTGATGGAATCGCAATGTTTGAAGCCATCCATGGCTCTGCCCCACGCCGTGCTGGGCAAAATCTCGCCAACCCCTCTGGGCTCTTGCTAGGTGCCGTACAGATGCTGGTCTATATCGGGCAGCCAGAAGTAGCCGAAAAAGTACACAATGCTTGGCTCAAAACTATGGAAGATGGAGTACATACGTATGATATCTTCAAAGAAGGTACTAGCACTGAAAAGGTAGGTACTAAAGAATTTGCAGAGGCTGTCGTTGCAAGAGTAGGACAATCACCTTCTAAACTCAATGCCGTCAAATATGGCTCAGGAAAGCAAATCGCTACCAAGCCCGTATCTACTACCAAGGCTAAAAAAGAAACCGTAGGGGTAGATATTTTCTTGCACTGGACCGAAGCCGACGGACAGAAAAACGCCGATGTGCTCGGAGAAGAACTCGTAAAATGTACGCACAACGGTATGAAACTCAAAATGATTACCAACCGTGGTCTGAAAGTTTATCCCAATGGATTTGCAGAGACTTTCTGTACTGACCACTGGAGATGCCGTTACCAAAAACCTGATGAAGCACCTGTAAGCAATGCTGACATCATCGCACTGATGAATGTAATAGACAAAGCAGGATTTGACATCATCAAAACTGAAAACTTGTGTACTTTTGATGGAGAAGCTGGCTTCTCACTAGGGCAAGGCCAATAGGTCAAGCTTTTAAAATCCTTATAAAAAAAGAGTAAGAACACTGTTCTTGCTCTTTTTTTATGGGCTGATGCCTGATGGCTTGCAATAAACTAAAATTTTATTCTATTTTTGTCGAAGACTTATACAAGCAATACCCAAACAAAACAAGCCCACATCGGCACATAAATTATCAAAAATCATGAACAAACACCTCCTCAAAAGTCATATTTATATACACCCTTGCCAGGCTCAGAATACAGCCCGAATCGCAGTGCTACAAATCAAAATGGCAAAAGAAACCGAAGACTTTGACCTCGACGAAGATACTGTAAAAGAAGGGGTACAAGCACTTATCAATGACCCACACAAAGGCACTTACTATAAACTCACCAATGAAGATGAACAAATCATCGGCTGTATTCTTATCACCAAAGAATGGAGCGACTGGCGAAATGGCTACATCCTCTGGATTCAATCCTTGTTTATTGAGCCTGAATACCGTGACAAAGGAATATTTTCAGAAGTCTATAAATTCTTTCAGAATAAAGTCCGAAACCAAGAAAACCTCAAAGGAATCCGCCTATATGTAGATAAAACCAATCAGAAGGCTGTCAGGGTCTATCAAGCCATCGGAATGAGCAACCAACACTACGAAATGTTTGAGTGGATTCCCTAAATCAAATAATTGACCAACCGAATTTAACATTTTTGAATTATATTTGTTAAAAAATAGTCGGAATGCAGAGCATTCTGTACACAAAAAAATATACTTAATTAGAATTAAATATGAAATTTGAAGGAACAGAAAATTATGTGGCTACCCGTGAGCTACAAGTAGCAGTCAATGCCGCCATTCAATTACAAAAACCACTGCTAATCAAAGGAGAGCCTGGCACAGGCAAAACGCTCCTCGCCTTTGAGATAGCCAAAGCGCTCAACAAGCCGCTCATCACTTGGCACATCAAATCTACGACTACTGCCCAGCAAGGATTGTATGAATATGATGCCGTCTCTAGGCTGCGGGATTCTCAGCTAGGCAGCGAAAAAGTGAAAGACATCGCCAATTATATCAACAAAGGCAAACTCTGGCAAGCCTTCGAGGCAGAAGAACAGTCGGTGCTGCTGATAGATGAAATAGACAAGGCAGACATTGAGTTTCCGAATGACCTTTTGCTAGAGCTAGACAAAATGGAGTTTTATGTTTATGAACTCAACAAAACCATCCAAGCCAAGCAACGCCCCATCATCATCATTACTTCTAATAATGAGAAAGAATTGCCCGATGCCTTTTTAAGACGTTGCTTTTTTTATTACATTACTTTCCCTGACCCTGCCACCATGGCGGAGATTATCCGAGTGCATTTCCCTACGCTTTCTGATGATTTGATGGACAATGCCATGAAGATATTTTACAATGTGCGTGAGGTCAAAGGCTTGAAGAAAAAACCTTCTACCAGCGAGCTATTGGATTGGATTAAGCTACTTAAATATGGCGAAACCAAAACCGAAGACCTCGCCAAAGTAGATATTTCTACCCAAGCACCACCTTTTGCGGGGGCATTGCTCAAAAACGAACAAGATTATACTTTGATGGAGCGTCTGCGTAGGTTTGGGAGGTAGAATATGAAGTAACTGACAGACAAATATAAAATATGAAAGCAAACGAAACTAAGGTAGATAAATTCTTAGCGACAAATGAAACAACATTTGCGATTCCTGTCTATCAGAGAAATTATGATTGGACACTTGCCCAATGTAAACAGCTTCTCTATGATATTGTAGAAACAGGCAGAAATGAGGAGACTAATGCACACTTTATTGGAAGTATCGTGTATGTACATGATGATGTTTATGTTGCCTCGGGTTTGACAGAATTAACAATCATTGACGGGCAACAGCGACTTACGACTATCACATTGATTTATGTTGCTATTTACAGACTTGCCCAAGAACTTAACAATCAGATGCTGGTTAACCGCATTCAGAAAACGTATCTAATCAATGAATTTGCACCCGAAGAAGAAAAGCTGAAACTAAAACCGACTGATAATAATAAAGAAGCTTTGCAACACATTCTTAATTCAAAAGGTAAAGAAGAATTTAGAGGTGGTTACTCAAAAATTATTGAAAACTTTGATTATTTTAGGTCAGCCATTACCGCAGAAAACTTTGAAGTTGTACAGCGAGGACTCTCAAAACTTATCTTCGTAGATATTTCACTGGATAGGCAAAAAGATAATCCACAAAGAATTTTCGAGAGCTTGAACTCAACAGGTCTCGAGCTATCACAGGCAGACTTGATTAGAAATTATATTCTAATGGGACTATCGAGAATAGAACAAAATAGAATCTACAAAAACTATTGGGAAGTAATCGAGAAAAATGCCAAAGATGAGACCTTGAACAAAACAAAAGTATCTGAGTTTATCCGAGATTTCTTAACACTCAAAAACAAAGAAATCCCCAATAAGGGAGATGTATATATAAAATTCAAGGAAAAATACCCTACTTCAACCATTGACGAATTAGAACTTGTCTTGACAGAATTAAAATCACTGGTTAAGTATTACAACAAGCTAACCAATCCAAAAAATGAAGCAGATAAGCTCATCAGGACTCAACTTGAATACATTAACCGATTGGAAATCAATGTTGCCTTTTCATTCTTAATGAAAGTTTATGAAGATTTTTCAAACGACATAATTGATAAAGCAACTTTTATCTCAGTTTTATCAACCGTTCAATCATTTACTTTTAGGCGTTTTATTTTAGGCCTTCAGACAAGTTCGCTTAATAAAATCTTTATGGGGCTTTACTATCATAAGGATTTTGACAAAAGTAATTACTTAAATTCCTTACAGAAAATACTTCTAAATTTATCCAGAACACAGCGCTTCCCAAGAAATACAGAAACAATTAATGCACTAAAAGAAAAAGATGTTTACAACATCAAGCCTAAGAACAGAACCTATTTATTTGAGCGACTTGAAAATTTTCAAAATAATGAATCTGTTGTGATTGAAGGAAGTTCTGAAATCACGATTGAGCACATATTCCCTCAAAACCCTGACCCAAAGTGGAAAATAGAGCTAGGTGCAGAAGAATACAATTTGATTAAAGAAAATTACCTCAACACAATCGGTAACCTTACACTATCAGGCAACAATGGCAAATTGAGTAACAAGTCCTTTCTTGACAAGAAAGTAATGAACATTGATGGCAAAGAGCAAGGCTATGTTTTTAGCAGACTTTGGCTAAACAGAGATTTGAAAGAAAAAACAAAGTGGGATAAATCAGAAATTGAGGCCAGAGCAAACACAATCTCAGAACGCTTTATAAAAATTTGGGAAATCCCAGATATAGATATAGAACACGAAGTAACTAATGACGAAATAAATATTTTTGATGCAGAAGACCCAAAGCATAAAAAGTTAGAGTATGCTATATTCTTCAATGAAAGACTTGAAGTTACACAAGTTGCAAGACTTTATATTGAAGTATTCAAGCGACTATTCGACTTACAACCTGAAACCTTTTTTACCTCAGAAATTGGGGAAAGATTAAATATAACAAAAACACCTGAAACAAGTGGACTCAGACAAGCCGCTTCAATTAGTGAAACGTATTTCATAGAATCTCATTTGGACAATATCTCTAAATTTGACAGGATAAAACAAGCCTTGACAATTTTCGGATTTGAAGACGAATTATCAATCAAATATGCCGACTAAAATAGAGAGACGAAAGATCAATCAAGAATTTCGACAAAAAATATAATTTAAGGATATGTTTACAGACTTCTTTTTAATTCTCAAAAACCATGGCATCCCTGTTTCTTTGCGTGAACACCTCATGCTCCTGGAAGCCCTAGATGAGCGTGTGGTGGAGTTTAGTGTAGAAGATTTTTATGCACTGAGCCGTGCCATCTACGTAAAACACGAAAAAAACCTTGACCGTTTTGATGTGCTTTTTGGAAGGTATTTTCAGGGAATAGAACGCTTGCCCGTAGAAAAACTGGTAGAAATCCCTGCCGAATGGCTCAAAAAAGCCGAAGAACAAAGGATTTTTACCGAAGAAGAAAAAGCCGCCATAGAAGCCATGGGTGGGCTAGAAAAGCTCATGGAAAGAATGCAAGAATTATTGGACAAGCAAAAAGAAAGACACGAAGGCGGAGACACCTGGATAGGCACTCAAGGCACCTCTCCCTTTGGGGCAGATGGCTATAACCCCGAAGGATTCAGAATAGGGCAAAAAACTGGCAAACAAGGGCGAGCCGTCAAAGTCTGGGAAAAAAGAGATTTTAAAAACCTCAAAGATGATGTAGAGCTAGATACCCGCAGTATGAAAGTAGCCATGAAACGTCTGCGACTGCTGACCCGTGAAGGAAACCCAGACGAACTCAACATAGACGGCACAATACAAAAAACCAGCCGCAACGGCGGATACTTAGACCTAGACATGGTCGCCACCAAAAAAAACAAAGTCAAAGTGCTGATGCTTATGGATGTAGGCGGCACGATGGACCCTTACATTCGCCTTTGTGAACAACTCTTTTCGGCTGCCAAATATGAATTTAAGCACCTAGAATATTACTACTTTCATAACTGTCTCTACGAATATGTCTGGAAAGACAACCGCCGCCGCTTTGATGAGAAAATCCCTACCTTAGACATTCTCAACAAATATAACAAAGATTACAAGGTGATTTTTGTGGGAGATGCCACGATGGCACCTTACGAAATCACGAGCAAGCATGGCAGCGTAGAGCATTATAATGAAGAATCAGGCATTTCTTGGCTTAATCGCATCAAAGAAAACTACCCTTACATGGTCTGGCTTAACCCTACCTTGCCCCGCTACTGGGATTTTACGCCTTCTATCCAAGTCATCAAAGAGTTTACAGAAGAGCGTATGTTTCCACTCACCATAGACGGGCTTACACAAGCCATGCGTGCCTTAAAAGATAAGAAAAGAAAATACATAGAAACAGCAGAATAAACAGCCTCAAAATAACAACTAATAAATAAGTGTGCGCATTTGTTAGTTTGCCAATGTGCTAATTATCAGCACATTAGATAAGAAATAATAGGCACAAGCACTCATTCTTGCAGATTAATCACAAACAAGATTGTCTGCATAGTTTTGTTTTTCTAGCTTGTAGCCCTTCTGATAAGGGTAGCCCCCTCCCATTCCTAGATTTTCGGCATTAATGGTATAAAGGCACTCAAAATCAATGACGCTTTCCTTTGCCTTGAGGTCATTCGGATTCGGAAATGGATTTTTAGTGGCAAAACAACTGGTGGTGGTTAGGTTTGACAATACATTTTCTAAGATGTATTTAATATCTATTTCATATTCTATCACCAAATCTTGGTCAATATCAGAGGCATATCGCCCACAAGGCTCTCCCTTTCTGACTATAGAATCAGGGTAAATGAAAAATTTATCTGTGAAAAAAGAATGTATGGTTGCTATTTTTTTGAATTGGGGGCTTTTCTCAAAATCTAAGTTCTCAAATTCTGAGGTAAAGCTTTTGCTTTGTTTATCAAAATATTTTGGAGATAGTGAGGTCATTTTGGTATCTAGCCAAATTTCATTAATCAGGTACTCATAGCCATACAACACCCTACCCCTGCCCACACCTGCGGTATCAAAGCGTGAGCATTTCATACGCACGTCTGCATTCTTTGCAAGGTAATAGAGTCCAGGTCTTTTAGAACCAGGCAATGGCAGTTTGTAAGGTTTGTTTAAAGACCAGCTCCCCTCATAAGCACTTGCAGGGCAAAATTTCTGTACCTCCGAAATGTCTAAATAAGGAGAATTAAAATTGGCGTTGAAGCCTTGGTCAAAATAAAATGCCAAAGGATGTTGATTTTCCTTAGGGGCTTCTTTTGTGTTCTTTTGCCCAGCCCAACCAGACATAAAGTATATCACAGCTGATGAAAGTAGCAATAGCAAAAACACAAAAGCTGCCCTGCTTTGTATGCGTCCAAGACCATGTGCATGTTGCTTGTTTAGTTGTTCTTTGAGCTGCTTGTTTTCGGCCAAAGTCTGTGCAAGTTTTGCTCGGATAGACTCTTTCTCAATCAGCCGATTTATATTTTTGATGGATCGCTGATACATCCCCTCTGTAGCTGTGCCGTAGATAAGTTTTGAAAATTGACTGGCACTAATGCTCAAATCTTGAGAAATATCTCCAAAAGATGCCGACCCAAATCTAGAGCCTGTTTTGTCCCATTCACCGTACTTTTCCGCTAATTTTGAGATAAAATCTGCCTGCAAACTCTGTTCCATAAATGTATTTAAATGTGTAAAAAGTTGTAAAATAGTCTAAAATTTTGCAAAAAGATGTATCTAGCAAAAATTCTACTTTTAAAAATGGGTTTGAATGTCTAAAATTGCATATGAATAAATCAATAATAAATATGAAAATACTAAATAAAGCAATATTTTCAAACAAAATCGTCTTATTTACCATCATTTGTGCTTGTGTATTCCATAGTGGATTCTCCCAAAACAAAACACCCCGCAAGTTACTATTTATAGGCAACAGTTACACTTATTTTTGGAATCTTCCACAGCAAGTAGCTTCTATGGCTCAAAGTAGAAAAATCTCACTCGCCACTCGGCAATCTACTGCAGGGGGTGTTACACTTGCACAACATTGGAAAGGTGAAAAGCAACTTGAAAGTTTAGAAAAACTCAAGAATGGAGATTTTGATGCCGTAGTGATTCAAGACCATAGCCTACGAGCCATCGAGCAGCCTGACAGCTTACTTCATTATGGACAGCTTTTTGGAAAAGAGATTCAGGCAAAGGGAGCAAAAGCTTATATATACATGACCTGGGCTAGGCCTTATGACCCTTATACACAAGAAGAAATTACTCGAAAATACATAGAACTTGCCAGTTTGATTCAGGGGCAAATCGTGCCTGTAGGCTTGGCTTGGCAAAGGGCTAGAGCACTCCGACCCGAGATTACCCTATATGACCCTGACCAAAGCCATCCCTCACCCGAAGGCGCTTACCTGAGTGCTTGTGTGTTTTTTGCAGTGCTCACGGGGCAGTCAGCCGTAGGGCTTCCTCATCGCCTGACGAGCAAAGACCAAGATGGAGAGAAAATATACCTCAACATTTTATCTACCGAAGATGCCCTATTCTTTCAGAAAGTAGCAGACGAAGTAGTAAATCAAATTAAAAATTAGATGAATAAGGTCAAGCATAATTCTAAACTTTTTGGCTTAATCACTGGCCCCAAGCTTTTTGGATTGCTGGCAGGACCTGCCTCCTTCTTGATAGTGCTGTTTTTCTTTAAATTTGAAGGTCTCAACCCAGTTGCTCATTTGGTTTTGGCAAGCACTTTCTGGATGGCGATATGGTGGATTACCGAGGCCATTCCGATAGCGATTACTTCTTTGCTCCCGATTGTCTTGTTTCCTCTCACAGGAGGGCTTAGCCTAGATGAAACCACTGCCTGTTTTGGGCATAAATATATTTTCTTGTATATCGGTGGTTTTATGCTCGCCATTGCGATAGAACGCTGGGATTTACACAAGAGAATTGCACTGAACATCATCAGCCTCATAGGCACCAATATGAAAAGCATTATTTTGGGTTTTATGGTGGCTACTTCTTTTCTGTCTATGTGGATTTCTAACACAGCCACTACAGTGATGATGATTCCGATAGGCATGGCAATCGTATCACAGCTCAATCAGAATCCTCAGATAGATAAAGACGACACAAGTACTTTTGGCAAAATGCTGATGCTCTCCATTGCCTACAGTGCTTCTATTGGTGGCTTGGCTACCCTCATTGGCACGCCTCCCAACCTTGTCTTGGCAGGGATTGTCCAAGAGCAATATGGCGTAGAAATTACTTTTGCTACTTGGATGATGTTTGGCTTTCCTGTCTCTCTGATTTTATTAATCATTTGCTGGAAATACTTGACAAATTATGCCTTTAAAATAAAAACTTCTTCCTTCCCTGGGGGCAAGCCAGAGATAAAAAAACAACTCCACGCACTTGGCAAAGTGAGCTATGAAGAGCGGGCTGTGTTTGCTGTATTTATACTCACGGCTTTAGCTTGGATAAGCCGTTCTTTTTTGCTTCAAAGATTTATTCCTGATTTAGATGATACCATCATTGCAGTAGCCGCAGGGCTTGTCCTTTTTGTCATTCCTACATCACATGGCAAAAACAGGGCACTACTTACTTGGGAGGAAGCCGTAAAGCTTCCTTGGGGGATTTTGCTTTTATTTGGAGGAGGACTGGCACTGGCAGAAGCCTTCAAATCAAGTGGACTGGCAGTATGGATAGGCAGTCAATTATCTTTATTGGATGGAGTGATGCTTATATTGGTCTTGCTGATTTTAATTACTTCTATTAATTTTCTGACTGAAATCACTTCCAACTTAGCCACTACAGCCATGATTCTGCCCATTTTAGCACCGCTGTCTGTGGTCATTGATGTGCATCCTTATATGCTCATGGTCGGGGCTACCTTGGCTGCCTCTTGTGCTTTTATGCTTCCTGTAGCCACCCCCCCCAATGCGGTGGTCTTTGGCTCAGGGTATCTTAAAATGTATGATATGGTAAGAGCAGGAGTATGGCTAAATATTATCTCTATCATTATACTTACTGTCATGATTTATTTTGTACTGCCTTATTTATGGGGCTTTGACCCTTTTAGTTTTCCTAAAGAATTAATCCATCATTAACCAATAAAATACTACTTTTATGAAAATACAACTACGTTTCGTATTCATCGCCTTTTTGAGCTTTTATAGCTTAGGCGTGCATGCTCAAAGGAGCATCAGCGGAAAAATCACCGATGCTGCTGGTCAATCTCTAGCAGGCGTAACCATCATAGAAGATGGCACTACCAATGGCACTGTAACAGACATAGAGGGAATTTATCAAATTACGCTCAAAAATGACAATGCTTCCACAATGCTAAAATTTAGCTATGTGGGCTACAAAAGCATCACAAGGGCTGTAAACTCTAGCACTACTCTAAACATCGTACTTGAAGAAGATACTGATTTGCTAGATGAAATCGTGGTAACAGCCCTTGGTTTTGAAGAAAAAAAGGACGAACTCGGCTACGCCAACTCAAAAGTAGATGGAAAGCAACTCACCCAATCTGGCGAGCCTACCCTCCTGAACTCACTCTCAGGAAAATCATCGGGTGTGAGAATTAGCAGAAACTCAGGAGATCCAGGTGCGGGGGCATATATTCAAATCAGAGGTGTCTCTTCTATCACACGCAATAGCCAGCCGCTCATCGTAGTAGATGGCATTCCTATCAGCAATGATGTACGTGGCAACAGTAGCAGTGGAGGTTCTAACCAAGAGTCTAGGCTGAATGACATTAACCCCAATGACATTGAGAGTATTTCTGTATTAAAAGGTGCATCGGCAGCAGCCCTCTGGGGAACACAAGCACTAGGTGGGGTCATTTTGATTACTACCAAAAATGGCAAATACGCCTCCAAAACCAAAGTATCTTTCCAATCTACTTACTCTCTGGATGTCATCAATCGTAAATACCCTCTGCAAACGAGCTTCGGGCAAGGTGATAATGGTGTATTTGACCCACGTTCAAGGGATTCTTGGGGAGATAGAATCTCAGACCGCTCAGGTGCTGATGATGAGCTAAATACTGGTGGAGCGTTTTTCTTAGACCAAAATGGCAGAACCTACTACCCCATCACTGGCAAAAACTCAAGGCAAGTATTTGATGATAGCAATTTTGACCAAATCTTCGGCAATGGGCATTTTCTCGAAAATAACCTTAGCATCACAGGAGGAAACCAAAACAGTACCTTGTTTTTTAGTCTGGGAGACCTTAACCAAGAGGGAATTGTTAAAAATAACTCTGACTACCGCCGAACCACACTTAGATTCAATGCAAGGCATCTCTTCACAGAGAATATCAAACTAAAAGTAACTGCCAATTACACACGCACTGCCTCCAACCGTATCCAAAAAGGGGCAAGCTCCTCAGGGCTTTATCTAGGCTTGCTCAGAACACCCGCCGATTTTGACAACAGCGGCTACAGAGGCAATTACTTCTCTGGACCAGATGCCTCTCCTATCCCTAACAGACACCGCTCTTACAGAGATCCTATAGCAGCAGCTGGTAACCCTATCTACAATAACCCTAGCTGGACCATCAATGAGCAAGAAGACAAAGCCCGTGTAGATAGATTTATCTCTAGCTTTGAGCTCACCGTCTCCCCTACCAAATGGATTGATTTGATAGGCAGGGTAGGCATTGACCATTACTCCGAAAAGAAAAATGAATTCTTTACCCCTGGCTCGGCAGCAGGTGCATTCCGTACAGGGCTTTATGAGCAATCTTTGGCAACCAATACCATTTTTAATATGGATTATATCGCAAGGGCATCGCATCAGTTTGGTAAAAATTTTGATGCCAACCTCTTGGTAGGTTTTAATTTTAATGCCAAATCTCGCATCGTCAATGGAGTCAATACCACTAACTTCATCCAGTTTGTGGATGTGGCAAGCGTGGTCAGAGATAGAAGCAATGCACTGCCCGAAAACACCAGCACAGTGAGCTCACAAGGGCAAGAACGCACCGCAGGGGTCTATTCATCACTTACCTTATCAGGTTGGGACATGCTCTTCTTCACAGGAACAGTCAGAGTAGAATCTGCCTCTACCTTCGGTGATGCAGCCGACAACACGTTCCTTTTCCCTTCTGCCTCACTTGCTTGGCAGTTTTCTAAAATAGGCGACCTTGAGAATGATATTTTCTCCTTTGGTAAATTACGCTTGTCTTACGGTGAAGTAGGTGTGCAACCTGCCCGCTACAACACTTCCAATGTATTCGTCTCGCCTAGTTTTGGAGATACCTTTGGAGGCGATCTTAATTTAGGTCTATATGGAAATGGTGGTTTTGTGCCAAGTGCCAGCCGTGGCAATGCTGCCCTGCTGCCCGAGCGCAAAAAAGAATTTGAAATCGGCACAGACCTCAGGTTTTTAAATGATAAGCTGAGCTTCAGTGCTACTTATTTTTATAACCGCACAGAAGATGTATTGCTTGACTTCCCTGTTTCCAACTCAAGAGGCTACAGCCAAGTGTATACCAATGGTGCTGAGATAGAAAACAAAGGTGTAGAGCTAGATTTGGGCTACAACATTCTGAGAAAAAAAGATTTTTCTATTGATGTGCTGGCTACATTTACCAGTGTCAGAAACAAAGTACTGGATTTGAGAGGCATCGGCTCTCTCCCTCTTGGAGGATTGGCTGCTGTTAATTCACGTGCCGTAGAAGGGCAACCTTTGGGCGTACTTTGGGGCTCTCGCATACTCCGCAATGATGATGGCTCTATTGTATTTGATCAAAATGGCTTTCCTGAGCAAGATGAAGTAGAAGGTGTCATCGGTGACCCTAACCCTGACTGGCAAGGCTCTTTTATGACGACCTTCAAGTATAAAAACTTTACACTCTCTGCCTTTTTTGAAACCTTCCAAGGAGCTGATATTTTTGCAGGGACTAAATCTGCACTCTTAGATTTTGGAAGATGGGGAAGCTCAGCCAACGAAATCACAGCTACCAGAAACTACAGAGAATTTAACGGAAATATTATTTTTATTGGAGAGACTTTTAGAGGAAATGTGCAAGACTTCGGAGCAGGCCCTGTAGCACTCACAGAACCTTGGTACAACGGTGATGGAGGATTTTTCAGCAATGGAAATGATGAACTTTACATAGAAGATGGCTCTTGGACAAGGCTCAGAGAGTTAAGCCTTTCTTATAACCTTAGCTCACCTTGGCTACAAAATAAACTGGGTCTCAGCTCTGTGCAGCTTACCGCTACTGGGCGTAACCTCATCCTTTGGACTAAATTTGAAGGAAATGACCCTGACACAAATCTCTCAGGCATTGATGTAGCACGTGGAATAGATTATTTTAACAACCCTGGCACAAAATCTTATCTGTTTAGTGTCTTACTTACTTTCTAAACAATGTAGTTACTTTTTTAGAACTCTTAACTTAAAAAATATTATGAAAAAATACATATATTATCTAATCATCCTGAGCACATTTGGTGCGTGCAGCGGCTTGGTAGAGGGCATCAACCAAGACCCCAATAACCTCACAAGTGCTTCTTACCAAAATATATTGACAGGAGCCGAAGTGGGCAGCATTATCTTATACACAGGAGAATCAGCACGCAGGGCAGGTATTTTTTGTGGCTATTACACAGGCATAGACAGGCAGCACTTGGGCTTTAGCAACTATACGCTCACCACCAGTGATTTTAATAGCCTCTGGTATGATGTTTATGTAGATACTTATAGAAATGCTCTAGAGGCAGAACGAGCCGCAGCAAGTGAAGGCATCACAGGCATCACCAAAGGCATTACTCAGGTGCTGCAAGCACAGGCAATCGGCACGGCAGCCTCCTTGTATGGAGATGTACCATTCAGAGAGGCAGGGCAAATTTTGATTGAAAATCCTGCTTATGAAGACCAAATAGCCGTCTATGCAGGTGTGCAAGATTTACTAGATGATGCCATTCTAAACCTTCAGTCAGGCACAAATAGACCTGCTGGACGCAGTGATATTTATTTTGATGGAGATGCCACCAAATGGATAAGAGCAGCCTACACACTCAAAGCAAGGTTCTTTATGCATACTAAAGAATACTCCAGTGCTTACAATGCAGCTTTGCAGGGCATCAACAGCATCAGTAGTGCTATGTATGCACCACACAGCAGCGGACTACAAGCATCTAACCTTAGTTATTTGTTTTTTGAAATAGAAGTAAGAGGATCTGATGTAATTACCTCAAATTTTATGACAAGCTTGGTTCAGTCTAATGCCAGCACAAACCCTATCCCTGCCAACTATCGTGGCAATGCCAAAACCGATGAAACAGGTAGGTTTAACTTTTATTTTTTGACAAATAGCCTTGGCGTACAGCCCAATACATTGAATGGTTTTGCTGCTCAGACCGCACCTGCACCTGTGGTTACCTATGAAGAGAATTTGCTGATACTGGCAGAGGCAGGCTTTCGCTCACAAGGCTTTAACACAGGACTAACACACCTCAATGAGTTCCGAACTTTTATGGCGACAGGAGGCTATTTGAGAAATGTGAACCTCAGCCAAGTAAAATATGATGCGTATGTAGCTGCTGATTTTAGCAATGGCGGGATGGAAAACCTAGACGGCATCAGTGCTGATGATGCCTTGCTTCGTGAGATTCTTGAAGAAAGATATGTGAGCTTTTTTAGCCAAATAGAAGGCTTCAATGATATGCGAAGAACCCTAAATGAGGCCACTGTAAGAGTGCCTGTACAGCCCAATGTAGGAAATCAATTGCCTCAGCGTTTTTTATATCCACAATCAGAGCTTGACAGAAACTCGAGTACACCCAATCCTGTACCCGGATTTTTCCAAGCAACAGATGTCAATAATTAAACTTATTTACGGACTTATCACTAAAATTGAAAGACGATGAAAAAAAATATATTTTTAAAACTCTCTAAGGTATATATACTCACAATCATAGGTTTATGCGTGTTTTCGTGTAAAATTGATGAAGATATGCTTGACAATAGCCTAAGGGTTCTCTCCCAAAAAATAAATGAGACAGAGGCAATCAATGGAATAGATGGCATCTCAAAAAATGTGGCCATAGAGTTTATCTTTAGCCATAGCCTTGACCCTGCTAGATTGGAGGCAGCACTGTCTTTTACGGGTGGCACTGCTCCAGTAGATTACAGTGTGGAGTATTCTAATACAAACTCTACCATTACTATCCGCACCAATACCTCCCTAGAGTTTGAGACCAATTATACCCTTGCACTCAATACAGGAAGCTACGGCGAAAAAGGGGAGGCTCTGCTGCGTAATTTCTCTTTGAGCTTTACGACTGCCCCTTTTGTGCCAGCCAATGTTACACTCAGAAGTGATGTGGCTTCTATCAAAGAAGCAGGCGAGGTAGCTACCATTACGGCCACACTCAGTGAAGTAATAGACCTAGATGTAGTCATTGATTTTGGCTTTGGGGGAAGTGCTACACAAGACGTTGATTATGCAGTAAGTGCTGCGAGCATCACCATCCCTACTGGGCAAACAACGGCTACTATGACACTTACTGCCATTCAAGACAACAGCATAGAAGGTACGGAGAACATTGAAGTAAGTATTCAGCAGATTAGCAATGCAGTAGAAATCACGCCTCAGTTGGTCAATATTGTCATCTTGGATGATGACATTGACAGCAACGGAGATGGCTTTCCTGACCGTGGCTTTATCATCAATGAAGTTTTGTTTGACCCACCCAATGGTGCTGCTGGAGATGCCAATGGTGATGGCACACGCAGTCCTTCAGCAGATGAGTTCATTGAGTTTGTCAATGACTCTGACCAAGCTATTGACCTTAGTGGATTTACGCTGTATGACATAACTGGTTTTAACAACAATACACCCACACATACTTTCCCAGCGGGAACGGTCATCCCTGCAGGTGGAGTATATGTTTTGTTTGGTGGAGGAAATCCCACAGGTGATTTTGGAACAGCACAAGTAGGGGTATCTACCAGTGGTAATCTAAACCTCACTAATTCAGATGATGACATTATTATCTTAGATGGGCAGGGCAATACATTCCTTACTTTTAGCACACAAGGCGAAGGGATAGGGATTAATTTTGGTGCTGACCAATCGGTAACTCGTTCACCAGACATCAATGGTGATTTTGCACTGCATACCACTGCCAATGCAAATTTGTTATTCTCCCCTGGTAAAAAATCAGATGGAACAGATTTTAGTGGAAATACGCCTCCTGGTCAAGGCTTTATCATCAATGAAGTACTCTTTGACCCACCTACCGACCCAGTTGCTGGTGATGCCAATGGAGACGGGGTACGCAGTGCCTCCGAAGATGAGTTTATTGAGTTTGTCAATGATTCTAACCTATCTGTAGATTTAAGTGGATATACCCTCTATGATGCCACTAATTTGGCATCTGGAGTACCTTTGCATACTTTCCCACAAGGCACCATCGTCCCGCCAGGCGGCGTGTATGTACTCTTTGGAGGTGGTACACCCACAGGCAGTTTTGGTGGAGCAATGGTAGGCGTGAGTGATGCAGGCAACATGAGCCTCAACAATGCAGGTGATACCATCACTATTTTAGATGGTGCAGGCAATGTATTCCTCAGCTTTGATACTCAAACAGATGGTGCAGGGCTTAACTTTGGTAGCGACCAATCTATCACTCGCTCACCAGATGTAACAGGGGCTTACACATTGCATACTGCCGCAAATGCAGGATTGTTATTCTCTCCTGGCACCAGAACAAATGGCGCAGGGTTTTAATAATGCGTATTGATTTTGTACAGACGTGGCATTCTTTCAAAAAGTGCCACGTCTTTTTATAAAATGGCATTTCATCAAAATTAAGCATACTGTTTAGAAATAAAAATCTTCTAAATTTAAACATCCTCAAAAATGAATCAGAATCTTACTCGGTACTTTAGCACCTATTTTTTACTCTTCCTTTTATATTCTTGTGGTGAAGACTCCCCTACAAATAACATCTCACTTCTTGGAGTTACTGCAAACGGCATCGCACTGACAGATGGCACTATCAATGTGGCAAATGAGCCTAGCTTTAGACTGACTTTCTCAAAGGCAGTTACCCCCTCAAAATTTGAAGCTGCTTTTTCACTCAGTAGCTCCGCGGGTGTGGTCAGTGGATTGAGTTTTAATTATACCAATGCCTCTTCTGCTGTAGTCATTAGTGCTAGCTTAGCGCCAAACACAAGCTACCAACTCTCTGTCAATACCAATGAGATAGGACAAGACAATTCTTCCCTTAGTACAGTTTTTAGCATTGGTTTCACTACCCAAAATGGAGAAGTAATTACAAGGCAAGCCCCTTGTACCTCTGCAAGTGCAGACTGCCTCCGAAGTCTAAGCATTCAGGGAAATACCGCTGGAAATGGCAATTTTAGTTTTTACAGCAGTTATCCCATTGATCTGGACAATGCCCAATGGGAAGACCTAAAGACGGCTGTCATCGTGGTGCATGGGCTAAACCGAGATGCTGATAATTATTTTTCTTATATGATGAATACGCTCCGCAGCCAAAACCGTGAAGATGAAGCCATCCTGATTGCTCCTTTTTTTAAATCACAGTCGGATGCCCAATCAGGAGATTTGTATTGGTCTTCGGCAGCTGCCTGGAGAGAGGGGCAAATAGCCAGCGGAACGGCAGGCATTAGCTCATTCACCGTCATAGACCAGATACTGAACCTATTGGCTGACCAAGAACACTTTCCTGTACTGAATAAAATCATCATTACAGGGCATTCTTCGGGAGGGCTATTCACCCAAGTATATGCTGCTGCCAATCTTGCCGAAGCTCAATATCCTGAGCTTGACTTTGAATATGTAGTAGCGAACAGCCAGTATTTTTACTACCCTGATGATGTAAGATATGATGAAAATACAGGGCAATTTACAACTGTAACGGGCTGCACAGCCTACAACCGATGGCCCTTGGGCTTTGTCAATCCGCCTAGCTACCTGAATGGCATCACAGAAGCGACCGTAGATCAGCAAGTGATAAGCAGAAAAATTACCTATCTCTTAGGCACGAATGATGTCTCCACTACTGGCACACTCAACACCACAGACTGTGAAGCTACCTTACTAGGTCAAAATCGCTTCAAGAGAGGTGAAAACATCTTTCGTCTGATGGAAACCAACCACAGTACTACGCAGCAAAATGCCAAAGTAACGGTCAATGGTGTAGGGCATGACGGACAAGCGATGTATCAATCTTCGGAATTCAAAACATGGCTGAATACTATTTTGGAATAATTCTCTGTTCCGTGACTGGTCTTACCTTTCGGCCCTGCTGTTTTAAGATACTACGTAGAGACACTTGAAACTCCCAATGAATGAAAAGTCTAGCCCCTTACACCACTCTCGTGCAAGTGTCCTCGCTTGCACGGCAAATCAAAAGCCTATGCTACGAAGTTCAAGCCAAGAGGCTTGAACTAGGTACTTGCAAAGTGTACTTGTATTAGTAGGACATAAAATCCCCCTTAGCACAAAATGGTTCATGGTATTTTCAATTTTCTGATTTAATCCACTAATCTATCCTGTTGTTTTCGTCTTCTATGCCTGTTTTTCGGTTGCGTGAAGTCTTTATTTTATTGTTTCCAAAATTATAACTCAAGTTGATTCTAAACTGTCGGCTTTCCCAGCCTCCGTTGCCACGGATAAAGACATCTGCAAAGCGGGTATCACCACGCCAAGGGGAGGTAAAAAACACATCACTCAAAGCCACACGCACGCTGAGTTTGTCTTGTACAAAGCTCTTTTGCAATGCCAAATCCAGAGAACCAAGGCTTTTGGTTTGGTAAGTGCCTCCCCAGACTGAGGGCGAGCTGTACCAGCCCGAGATTTCAAATTGGAAGCCATGTGGTAAGGTGAAATTATTTTGCCCATACAAGCTCAAGGTATTTTGCGTAATTGCCACAAAGCGTTCGTCTTTGGCTTCAAAACTACTTCTGAAAGCATTTAGGCTTACAAATACACTCCACCATTTATTTACATTGAAAGGGCTACTAATTCCTAAGTTGATAACTTGCTGATTGGCAATGTTTTGTGCCTGAATTACGCTTCGGTTCGTGCCTACAGCATCTGTTACTTGTGCCATAAAATCGGTGGTGCGGCTGTAGCTCAGAGAAGTGTTGAGGGTATATTTAAAAGTATGTGTAAGTTTGATATTGTCCGTATATTGCGGTTGCAAAAAAGGATTGCCCTTGCTGAAAGAAAGTTCATCTATTTGCATCTCAAAGGGGTTGAGGGTGCGGTAGTTGGGGCGTTCTATGCGTTTGCTGTAAGTGAGTGCCAAGGCATTTTGAGGATTAAAACTATAAGTAAAGCCCGCACTCGGAAAAAAATCCAGGTAATTACGCTTCACATTTTCAAGCCCTGTCTGTTGTAGGCTTGTGAGTTTGCCTTCTGAGTTGGTTTGCTCGGCACGCAAGCCAAATTGCACGTTGATTTTTTGCCATTTCTTGTTAAAATTAAAATAGGCTGCGTTCACATTTTCAGTATAGTCAAATTGATTGCTTCTACTTTCACTCAGGAGGGCTTGATTGTCTATCACCTCATAAAACTCAAAAGTATTGTCTGTAGCTACCCACGCACTTTTCACGCCCAAGGCTAATTTTCCACCCAAAAAGTTCTGCTCATAGTCGGCTTTGAGGCTAGTAATCTGAATCAAGACTGGAGTAATCATTTGATAAATAAATTCATCTTCTACGGCCGTTTCTTCTCCATCAAAATAAAAATTAGGCTGAAAGTTTGTGCGGTCATTGCTGAACCTGCCATAGTCAAAATCTAAGTTGAGCGAGCGACCGAGCGTATCGGCATAGCGATAGTTAAGGTTGGCATTGAGGTTATAAGTGCTGCTTTCGGTATTGCTTTCAGCGCGAAGTACTTGTAGGGTTTGTTTGGTATTTTCATCAATAATGGGCGTAACAGATTGATTATCAGCTTCTGTATCATTAAAATTGCCATTCAGTATCAATCCAAAAGTACTCTTTGGACTGGCATAAAAATCAA
>JAABSX010000040.1 GCA_011390205.1 Microscillaceae bacterium
GGGCAAATGCAGGCAAAATAGACCTCATCAAAGCGGGTCAAGAATTGGGAGAAGTACCGATATTGTTCGAAAAAATAGAAGATAAACAAGTGGAAGCACAGATTGAAAAACTCGCAGAAGCAGAACGCCAAAATAACCTTGCCAATGCCAAGGCTACACCCCTCAAAGAGGAAATCCAATTTGATGATTTTGCCAAATTAGACCTCAGAGTAGCCACTATCTTAGCTGCCGAAAAGGTAGCCAAAACCCAAAAACTACTCAAAATTACTTTGGATACAGGCATAGACCAACGCACTGTAGTCAGCGGGATTGCAGAGCATTTCTCCCCAGAGGAGATTGTAGGCAAACAGGTCTGCCTTGTCGCCAACCTTGCCCCCCGTGCAATGAAGGGCATTGAATCACAAGGAATGATACTCATGGCCGAAAATGCAGATGGTAAACTGGAGTTTGTAGCTCCTACGCAAGCAGTGAAGAATGGGAGTGTGGTGAAGTAGTTGCAAATTCAGAACGAGCATATTTAACGTCATCTATTATGTTTAGCACCAAAACCCTTCTGTATGTACTGATTTTGGTTTCTATTTTTGCCATTTTAAGCAGGCTTAGGGGCAACTTAAAAGAGCCTAGTGAAGAATATGTATGGGTGGGTGGTGTGCTTAAAGAGCAGATACAGAAAAAACCAAGGAAGCTAAATCCTTATATTTCTTTCCGCTTAGAAGAATATCCGCATCACTTTCGCTTTCGGGATAATGTACATTCACTCTATAGCATCGCTACAAAATACCCTGAAGTAATTGAAAATCAGTTAGTGGGGCAATACATAGAAATACAAATACACCAACAGTATCTTGATTCTTTGAAAAATACCCAAACAAGCTACTTGATTACTCGTGTGGGCGGACTGCGTACTCGAGATAAGACCTTCTTCACAGTTGAAGAGGTCAATGCAGACACAGACGGCTACAAGTGGATTGCAATTCCTTTTTTTAGCTTGGTACTGGTAATTTCTGTGATTGCATTATGGGACTTGTATAAGGCAGCATCTGTGAAAAAGCAATAACAAAATTTAGTGTAACATTAGTGTAAATGATTTTAAGATACCAGATAATTTAGGGAGTGTTCAATAAATAAGCTACCCGATTTTTATCAGGAATTGCATTTTGACTGACCCAAAAGATGCCACACCTAAAGGTGTTTTGCTCTTTTGATATTTTTTTCTACAAAGATGACAAGCCTACGGCTTTGTTTAAAGTCCGTTAGGACTGAAATCTTTGTGGAAAAAACCCAAACAGCTGCGAAAAACGCCGTAGGCGTGAAATCTTAGGCGAAAATTTTAAGATTGATAGGGTATATGATTGCTTGTTTACTCTCTTATAAATTGGGTATATTATTTCTTAGATGCTCCCTTAAATCAAACAAAAATGCAAAATACAAACAAATGGTCGGAGGCTGTGATAGCCAAAACCTACGAAATCTTAAGAGATAAGAATTTTATGCCTGTATTGGATAAAATGTACCTCAAAAATATCAACAGACAATATGCAATCATTCAGTTAAATGATTTGCTTGCCGATAATTTTATCTTAGAAGATGCTGATACAAAAGAAAAAATCACTTTTGAAAGCGTAGAAGCACTCGTAGCAGCAGGTTGGGCAGTAGATTAGAGGTTTAGTTCAGCGAATGCCTCAAAGCTACAATTTCTTACCCTCCTTTTCGAGCTGTTTGCGGAGGCCTTCCCTAAAATCTTCTTCGGTGATGACCTGAGTCTGGCGGTCTAGAGCCATGATGCTACAGTAATGCTTGATGTTTTTGATGGCAGCCCCAGTAATCTCGTATTTTCTTGCGATTTCTTCTAGTGCTATGTTTTCATCTAGCTCAAAACGCCCCGAGAAAGCCCTTTCCCAGAGAAGCAAGCGAGATTGCTCATCAGGCACTGGAAAATATACCTCTGATTGAAACCTTCTCAAAAAGGCTTTGTCCATATTGGAGCGGACATTGGTTGCTAAGATAATCACGCCAGGGTGTTCTTCTATTTTTTGAAGTAGAAAAGCCACTTCTTGGTTGGCGTGGCGGTCATTGGAGCTTTTATTTTCGGTTCTTTTGCCAAAGAGGGCATCACCTTCATCAAAGAAAAGCAGCCAATCACGGTGAGCAGCTTGGTCAAAGACATTGCTGAGGTTTTTTTCTGTTTCGCCGATGTATTTTGAGACTATTTTTGAGAGATCAATTCTATACACTTCCATATCCATTTCTTTGCCTAGCAGTGTAGAAGTGAGGGTTTTGCCTGTGCCTGAGGGGCCATAAAAAAGGCATCTGTAGCCCGTAAGTTCACGGTTAAAGTCAGCATCTGTCTTGATAAGGTGTCTATGTCTGAGCCAAGCCCTGACCTCTTCTACATCTCTACTGGTGTAATAATCCAGCACGAGGTCAGCCCAATTTAGGCGAGTAGTGATTCTTTTGGCAGGAAAATCAGGGCTATAATCAGGCTGATAGGCTTTGCCAGTGGTGAGATTTTGGAGATATTCTCTTGAGATTTCTAATGTGCCACTCAGCATAGGGTCATTGTTGGTAGGGCTGAGGAGGGCGAGTATGTTGGCTTTTGCGAAGAAATGCCCTGTATCAAAAATAGACTGAAAAGTGAGTCTGAGGGCAAGGTTTGAGCCAGCCAAGATAAACATAGCCGTCTCACCTGTGGGCAAAAAACCTTGATGTGTCTTGCCTTTTATACCTCCAAACTCTGTAAACTCTCTATTTTGTTGATTTGGAAAAAAGAAAATATCCAACAGCTCAGGCCTGATATGTGGCACAAGCGTAAGTATCAAAATAACTCTTTCTGCAAAATGCAAATACTCCTGTTCTTCTTCTTTAAAATAGGTTTTGCCTGCATCTTTTAGCCGCTGGGCAAGCTCGGCATAAGCAGAGGTATGTGCAGATAAATCAGGGGGGCTAAACTCCTGTATTTGTGCTAGGCTCACAAAATCGCTGAGTTTGTCTTGGTGTGTAATTTTATTTTTAAACTGTGTGCTGCGGTATTTGAGCAGCTCTTCAAACCAATCTAGCTCTTGCTCTAAAGTCAATGCGTTGGCCTGAATCATGGTATGGTTTAGCTTCATTATACGTTTTTTGATAAAAGGAAATAGGTTTTGCACAAATTTAAAAAATATAGGTAAGCCTCTGCTTTAAATACCATGAAATATTTTGGCAGCCTGTATGCCAGAATCAATGGCCTCTAGCAGCAAAGGCAAACGTTGGTTATCTACTCCTGCATAGACCAAGTCAGGATGGCTTCTGTGCTGGTTTTGGTCTTGGAGCAGGTAGCCAGGGGCAGGGATGGGCATGGCATGCCCCATGATTTTGAGCATGGCTTTCACGGTATGGTTTGCGAGGTATTGGGCATCTATCTGAAAATACTCTGCAATCTGTGAAAGCGTATTTTTTATCAGGTTTTGTGGGTTTTCTTCTATTTCTATGAGGGTTTTGCGCATCTCGGGCGGAAAGCAAAAATAGGCAGTCAGCACTCGGTATTCGGTTGAGGTAGCATATTGTGTAGCCGAATCTACAAAACCCAAGAAACAATCGGGGGCATCGATTACTTCGTTTTGCCAGTAACTTTCGGCGGGGAGGGCTTCTTGTTTTACGATAAAGTTTACCACAGCCCAAGGGGCATACTGTGTATTTTTGAATAATTTTTCATCTTGGGGGAAGGTATATTTGAGTGCGTTTTTTTGCCCTGCGTAGATAATCTTATGGGTGTGGAGGCTTATTTTTTGTTCTTTTGCCAAGTCCAATATTTCTACCTGAAAGCCTTTTTTTTGTGGCACAATCCTACTTACTAGGTGTCTAGTAAGCAGCTGATTATGAGGAATTTGAGTAAGCAGTTTTTCTCCAAAATAAAAATTACCTTGAGGGGGTGAAAATAACTGAAAGGGGTTTTCTTCTTCTTGGTAAGGGCGAGAAAGATAATAATACAAACCTGCCAGAGCAGATACTTCTGAGATTCCGCCCCCAAAATCATCTATCATTTGGTAGTGCATTGCCTTTCGGGAGGCTTCATCTAGTTGGATATTTTTATTCAAAAAACTCAAGAAACTTTCTTGATTAAAATGATGCAAGCTTTTGTCAATCAAGCGGCTAGGCAACATAAGTTTACCTTGGTAGGGTCGAGTTATCTCAAAAAAATCTCTGATAGCTTGTGAGTTGGGCAGCACCCCTTCTCTTTCTTCGCCTTGATAGACGCTCATGGCTTCATATTCATCATCAATCAAGTACTGAGTATCCACAAAATTCCATCTTTGGGTGAGAGGCTCATAACCAACGACACCTATTTCTTGGAGTATCTGTAGGGCCTCTGTGCCGTAATAATTGGGGTAGCTCAGGTCATAGTGAGCTCCGTGGCAGAGAGGGGTTTGCTTCCATTGCACGCTGCTTGCTGTTCCACCTAAGTTCTCAGATATTTCGCAGAGATAAAAATCTTCTTTTCGGAGTGCATAAGCCGCAGAAAGTCCTGCCATTCCTCCCCCCACGATGAGGTAATTGCTTTGGCGTGTTTGGGTATTTTTCCAGTGATTGCTGCTATGTATTCTGTGTCCGTCTTTTCGGTTGCTGTAGACTGTGGTAGAAAATCCGATTTGCAGTTTCCCCCCCTCACTTGTGGGCCTTCCACAGCTTGCTAGCCCCGCTACAGTCAGCGCTGAGAGGTGTATAAAGTAACGTCTATTCATTTTTTTGATTTTATGCTTAGAAGTAAAAGAAGTTATGAAATACTGCCTTTTTTTTAGACAGACGATAAGAAAGTAAGTGAAAAGTACACTAAAATTTTATTATTTTTAATGCTTTTGTTAGTTTTATCCCTTAGATATTTTATAGTTATCCTAAATAGGGCTTTGATACTACATACAGGCATAAATAAAATACGATTATTTTTTCTTTTACATTTTGTTGAATTATGTATTTATTCTTACTTTTGTTTTGAACTTATACTCTATAATATCTATGAAATTAAAAATTCAACCTTTCCGAGATGTATATATTCCTACATAAAACACTTAGAAACAAACATTTCATAAAATACAAACCACCTCTATTTGTCTTTAAATTAACCACCTTAATTCTTATTATCCTGTGAAAAATTACCTCAGTTTATCCAGTTTTCTTATTTGCTTCTTGATTTTTTATCAAGCCAAAGCACAAGGCGATGTAGGCATCATCATCAATGAATTGAACACCAGAATCATTCCTGCTACCACACCCCCTGATACTGCCAGACAGTTTATAGAGCTGCTCGTGGTAGGTTGCCCTGGCAGAGGGGAGTACGTAGGCAACACGCCTGACAATATAGGCCCAGACCCTCAGCTAGTAGATTTGAGAGGCTGGATAATAGATGATAACAATGGAGATTTTGGTGGCACAGATGGTATCTCTAATGGGCACATCAGATTTTCTAATAATCCTGTGTGGGCAAATGTGCCTGTCGGCTCTATTATTTTGATTTATAACCGAGCTGGTTATGTAACGAACAATCCATTCATAGATGACCCCGACGACACAGCACCACAAAATAAAATTTACATCACTGCACTGGGTGACAATGTCAATGGAAGACCCCTTTTTGTGAGAGATGAAACCAACAATACTTACCCACCTTATCTGATAGGAGATGCAGAGGCAGATATACAAGGTACATATACTGCTACCACAAGTGCCGCAGCAAGTTGGGCACATCTACTATTTGATGGAAGTGGTGATGCCGTACAGACAAGAAATGCCGTAGGTGATTTTTTCCACGGGATTGTCTATGGCTCACTCAGTGGGGGCACACTTGCCCCCAACAATGCCGCTGCCGACCTAACAGCCACACAGGGAGCCAATAAAACGGGCACAACTGCCGTCAATTCGAGCATTTTTTTTTCACACAACAATACAGATGGTGTGTTCCTAGACAATTATAGATACGGAGGAAACTATACCATCACCACCACAATCAATACCGTTACGGTTACTCCTGGGCGTGTCAATATTACGACAGGAGATAGAAATGGCGTTTTAGTAACCAACCTCAGAAACTCCCTAGATGCAGGCCCAAGCCAAGTAGTCTGCGGAGTAGAATCTCGCTTCCAACCCACAGGAGTCATTGGGTTTTGGAGCGAGACAGATATGTGGAGATTTACAGGAAACTTTAACCTCAATGGCAATATATTTAACCTTTGGCAGTATGTATCAGGGCCAGGTGCTGCCAATGACCCCGCCAATGTAGTCATCACAGATGTCAATGACCCCAACTCAACCGTGCGAGCCCAAGCGGGGGCGGGAGTGTATGTGTTTAGGCGAGTAATGCCCGATGAGGTTTTTAATAACCCCACGGCAGGGCTTGAATATTGTATAGACTCTGATACCATGTCTATCTTATTTTTAGGTGCTCCCGAAGCTTTTGCAGGAAATGACTTTGGTGTATGTAGCAACATAGCAGACCTGACAGGCACTGACCTCACCAGTGGTGTAGCATTCAATGCCATCTGGGAGTATATCCCCAACTCAGGGCCCGAAGGTGCGCCTGCCCCACAGTTTGTAGAAGATGAAGATTTTAGGCCAGAAACACAACGTGTGCAAGTAACGCAGCCAGGGACATACTCTTTCCGACTTAGAATAGGCTCTACAGATTGCCCCGATGTGGATGTAGTCAGGGTTACTTTTGCATTTGGAGATTTTGCTCCTGCAGCAGGTTCTGACCAAACTGTATGTGGACTGAGTGCCTCTTTGGGGGCAAATGCAGACCCAACTAGCTCGGCTTATTGGACCATCTCTAATGATTCTCAAACCAATACGGGTGTGAGGTTTGATGGAGTACTGCATGACCCTGCAGCTCCCCTTAACCCCGTCAGCAATAACCCCACTGCCTCGGTTGCTGTTCCTCAGGCAGGCACTTATGATTTTATCTGGAATTATGGATTCACCCAAGGAAGCACCAACTGCCTGCAAAGTGATACAGTAAGGATTACTTTTCTTGATTTGGCAAGTGCCAGTGCAGGCCCTAACCAAACCCTCTGCGGATTTAGTACTACACTCAATGGCACACCTTCTACAGGGGGAAATATCACAAACACTGGCTGGACTGTGGTGAGTGCCCCTAACGGAGGAACTGCCACTTTGGGTACACCTACCACTAGCAGCACTTCGGTCAGTGTGGATATAGCAGGCAGGTATGTGTTCAGATACAGCCTTACAGGTGAAGATACTGGCTCAAACACTACTTGTAGTGATGGGGCAAATGTAGAAGTCTTTTTTATAGACAATCCAAACCCCGAAGCCGAAAATAAAGGAACTTGCGGATTATCTACCACACTCACTGCTGTAGATAATCTCTTGGATGTAACAGGAGATGGTGTTTTAAATGATACAGGAGAATGGACAGTCATCTCCGGGCCTGAGGTATCCACGGTTACCATAGATGACCCTACCCAAGTAGATAGCCCTATCTCAGTATTGGAAGCAGGCACTTACACACTCCGCTGGACAGTAACCCGTACCGTCAATGGCGTTTCTTGTCCTGCTTCGGTAGATGTTACGATTTTCTTTGTGGAAAACTTTGAAAGTGTCGGTGAAACTCCTAATGCAGGCACTGACCAAACAGAAGTCTGTGGAAATTTAGCTACTCTTGCAGGTAATGCATTAACAGTAGCAGATGCAACAGCTACCTGGAGAGTAAGAGATGATATAGATTTGGCAGCTTTGGGAATTTCTGCCGTAAACATCGTCACTACTGACAATCCAAATGCCTCAGTAGAAGTACTCCCCATTGATTTTAACGGAAATCTGACCGTAACACTTGATTTTATATGGAGATTTAGCAAAACAGTTACAGTAGATGATATCTCGGTTACTTGTGATAATGAGGACATCGTAAGCATTACTTTCTTTGCCTTGCCTGAACCTGATGCAGGCGAAGCGGATACAGTTTGTATCGGGCAAGCCGATTATCCATATACTTTGAATGGTAACTTGCCTACAGGCACTAACATCAGCGGTGAATGGACACAAGTAGGCGGCCCTGCGGGTGGTGTAGCAACATTCTCTGATGCCACTAGCCCTAGCAGCACCGTAACTGTTAATTTAGAAGGTAATTATACTTTCCAATGGGCCTTGACCAATGGCACAACTTGCCCACCTGTAACAGACAATGTAGAAATATTCTTCTTGAATCCCCCTACAAGTGATGCTGGGCTACCGCAAGAAAACATCTGTGAGTTTCAAGCTACTATCACGGGCAATACACCCACAGGAACTGATATTGGAGAATGGACTTTAGTAAGTGGACCGAGTGATGAGGTAAATATCGCCAACCCCAACAGTCCTTCCACTACAGTTACCATTACTAGCCAAACACCCGGCAACTATACTTTTAGATGGACTGTATTCAGAGTATTGGGTGGCACGCGTTTCTGCGGTGTGGGTGCAGAAGTTACCTTAAACTTTATCAACCAACCCGAAGCCAATGCAGGGGCAGACCAAGTCGACATCTGTTTTAATGATGTACAGACTGCCAACCTAAGTGCCAATACGCCAGCAGCTCCTTTTGTGGGAACTTGGTCAGTTACAAACTCACCCATTGGTGCAAATACTTCGTTTAGCAATGTCAATGCACCCAATGCTACTTTTACCACAGACATAGAAGGGTTTTATACCCTCACTTGGACAGTAAGCGGAGGAATAAACTGTTTATCTACCGACGAAGTAGAGATTACTTTTATTCAGCCCGTAGATGCAGCCATCATTACCCCCCCTGCCGAAGTTTGTGGATTGACAGCAGCCCTCACAGGACTAGACCAAACTGCACAAATCAATTTTGGACAGTGGACTGCCAACCCAGCAGCAGGCGTAGTATTTAGTAATCCCAATGAGGAAAACACTACAGTAACAGTGCCTGCACCCGGGAGCTATACCTTCACTTGGACAATAGGCAATGGACAATGCGAAGATGCGGCAACTACTGCTCCCATGCAGTTCTTCCCAACACTTGTAAATCCAACTGCCGACCAAGACATAGAAGTCTATCTAGGGCAAACCGCAGATTTATTTGCAGATGGTGGACCAGATGCCATTTATACTTGGACTTCTACCGACGACCCAACTTTAGCTAGACTAGGAGGGGCAGCCGCCGCAGCCAATAACCCTACACCTACTTTTACAGCAAGCTCACCAAGTCCCAATGTATTTAATTATGTCGTAACGATGCGATCAGGGTATTCACTCAATGATGACAATACTGCCTGTACGGTAAGCCTCCCTGTAAGAGTAAGAATCTTCACAGAGCTCAATGTACCCAATGTATTCAGCCCCAATGGAGATGGGCAGTTTGATACATGGCAAATTCCATTACTAAATGGTATCACAGAGGCCGAAGTAAGTGTATTTAATAGATGGGGAGATAAGGTGTTTAGTAGCACAGGCTACGATACCCCTTGGAATGGAAGACTGAATAACTCGGGGGCACTTGTGCCACATGCTACCTATTACTGGGTGATCAAAAGACCCAATGAGCCTGTAGTATCGGGTTATGTAGTGGTTACTTACTAGAAAAATAATAGCTTCATTCTCAAAACTGAAAATTACATGAAATTAATCAAAAATATACCCACCATTGCCTGTGTGATGCTTCTAGTCAGTCTTGCACACGCCCAACAAAGACCACAGTTTACGCAGTATATGGTCAATAATTATTTACTCAACCCTGCTGTTACGGGGGCTTATGAGTATGCAGACCTCAGAGTAGGCTTCCGCAATCAGTGGACAGGCTTTGATACTGGCTCACCACGCACCTTCTTTTTGAGCGGGCATGTGTCGCCACAGTTTAACCGACCCAAGGGCCCGCTGCCCACCATAGGCACTTCGGATTATGGAGTCAAAAGAGAAGAGTTACAAGACAGAAGGGCAAAACACGGCTTTGGTGGGATGCTTTTTTATGATGAAACTGGCCCACTGAGCAGAATCATGGCCTATGGCTCATACGCCCTTAATTTTTCGCTGACTCAGCAATTAAGAGCCTCTGTAGGTGTGCAAGGGGGGCTTATCCGCTACCAACAGAATAACAGTGAATTAGTGCCTGACCCCCTCAACCCCACGAGCATAGACCCTGCTTTAGACGGAAATCAATCTTCTTCTTTGGTGCCTGATATAGGTGCAGGGCTGTTGGTATATTCCAAAAAACTCTATGTGGGCTTCTCGAGCAGTCAATTATTACAAAATGATTTGAGCTACTCCAATATCAATATAGGCGGCGCTACCAACCGCTTGGTAAGGCATTATTTCTTGACAGGTGGCTACAGATTATCACTAGACAAAGGAAAAGGGAAAATTGATTTTATCCCTTCAATACTTGTCAAGATGCTTGAAGGTGCACCTGCCTCCGTAGATGTGAATGGAAGATTTGTATTTAACCTAAATTCTGATAACCATCTCTGGACAGGGCTGAGCTACCGATATGATGATGCCGCAGCGCTCTTGGTGGGCATGAGTGTATCTAAGCTAATGGATATTAACTTCTCTTATGATTACCCATTGACAGGCATCCGCACACAGTCAAATGACCCAAGCCTCAATGCAGGTACTTTTGAGATCTCTCTCGGGCTACGCCTGAGCAATTATCGCAGACCTTATCTTCATAATTTATTTTAATCTGAGCATAACATTCAAATAATGAAAAAATATAGCTTAATCATCATTTTGGGCATACTTCTAGGGTATGAGGGTTTTTGTCAGAATACAGAATTGCCCAAAAAAATCAGAGTAACCAAACTCTCCAATGCCATTAATAGCAATGCCGAAGAGCTAGGCCCTATTCTTTCTGGAGATGGACAGACACTTTACTTCATTAGATACTCGAATGCTGAAACACTGCAAGATATCTATATGAGCAAGAAAGATAAAAATGGAGCATGGCAAAAAGCCACCAAACTCCCCGAACCTGTCAATAATAAGCAGCACAATGTGGTGTGTGGTACAAATTATGACGGCTCAGTACTGTATCTCTCAAATGCTTATGACTCTAAAAAAACAAAAAATAGGTATGAGGGAATGACTCCTGGTATTTCTGTCAGTTTTAGAGAGGGAGATGACTGGTCATACCCCATTACCATTCAGTTGAGTGGCTTAGATGAGCAATACCTTTCTAAAAGCAGTCATTTTTATTACCACGTGCATGACGGCGGAAAACACGTACTTATTTCTTTTCATGATACAGGCAATAAAACATCTTCTGTGGGAGAGGAAGATATTTATTACTGTACACTGGAAGGTGCGGAAGTAGGCGAAGAATACAAAAAACTATTCCAAGATGATAATACTACCATCAGTGATGCACAGTTTAAGGGCTTGGTGCAAAAATATGCCAGCTCTTTGACTTATAAAGTCATCAAAAGTCTAGGACAGGAAGGAAATATCAATACAGAAAGCTACGAAACTGCTCCATTACTTTCAAAAGATAGAAAAACCCTCTATTTTACCCGACACGATCCCACATCACACAAAAAAGCACAAGAAGATACCTCCGCATTCAGCAGCAACACACACATCTACAAAATCACGAGGAAAGATGCTGAAAACTGGGACACATGGGACAAACCCGAAAAACTCTATGAAGACCTAGACCCCACAGAGGATTCAGAAGGAAATCTCAATGATACCAACTTTGATGCTTACCTTACTTTTGAAGAAATGAAAGCACCCGAAATAAGAGAAAATAAAGATGAAATCGTGCTAGAAAGGGGCTACTTTGCCTCTTCCCGAAAAGGTACTACAGGCAGCAAAGGAGATGACCTTAAAGGCGTAAAGGCAGATATCTATCAATTTGAAATCGTGCAACCCATTCCCTTTAATGCTGACCTCATCGTCAATGTGCTAGATTGTGAACGAAATACGGTCAATCTATTAGAAATAGACTCGCTGTCTGTAACTCTAGAAATACTAGACGAAGAAAGAAAACCATTGGAATATAAAATAGAAAACGGACAGGCAAAAATAAAAATCAAGAAAGCAGGAAAATATACCATCACTGCACGAACAGGCAGCGAATCATACACAAGCGATCAAAGAAGCTCAAACTCCATCTCATTCCTTCGCTCAGAAAAAGGCAGCATCAAAAGAGATACACTTTGTCTTATCAACACAAGAATTGCTGTGCCCAAAGGCGTTTTTTATTTTGCATTTGATAGATACAAGGAGTTTTTTATCAAGCCTATACCCGCTTCCGAAGAAGACAGTATACGCCTCATAAAGGAGTTTGGATTAGACTTAGGCTCTAATAAATATGCCGCAGGCACTGCCAATATCACAGATTATGAAGCACAAAAAGGTGTTTTTTATGCCAAAGGTGCTGCAAAATCTGAATACAAACAGGATTACGAGCAGTTTTTTCAGCTTGTGAGTGATTTGGAAGCAAGCAAAGCCAAGTATCAATACATCTTTATCTCAGGCTTTGCCGACATCATCGGGCTTGATAAAAATAACCTCATCCTCTCCGAAAACCGTGCACTGACTCTTGCCAAAGAAATTTATAAAAGGCTTGCCAAAGGAAAAACCGAAGAAGAGAAAAAACAACTTAAAAAACAAATCATCATAGACAGCCAAGGCTCTGCCAATCACTCCACTTCTGGTGCTGATACCATCACTTGGAAAGACCGAGCCAAAAGTAGAAGGGTAACTGTGCTGACACTTGACGATGATTTGGTGCAGACCACAGACGGCAGCACCCCGAAAGTTAGTGACAAAACAAAATTCAAAAGCCTTGATGATTACAACATCCCACAGCTTTAGAACATAAAAAAATACTGACACACACTTGCACATTAAAAAAGGATGACTCTAGCTTTGTAGAATCATCCTTTTTTGATGAATGCCCCCGACTACGAATTATCATCTAGCATCCTGACATAAGTCATATTAAAAGTTGATACCCACGCCTACTTTAGTACTTTGAAAATACCTCACATACAAAATAAAAATAGTATGGACTCCATAGAAGAATTTATAGATACTGAAGAATACCGTGATAGTATCGGCACGGTAGATAAGTCAGGCAAAAGAATCTGGATTTATCCCAAAAAACCGAAGGGCTGGTTTCATAACCGCCGCTTGGTCGTGGCCGCTGTATTGCTTACAGTTTTTTTTATTACGCCCTTTATCTGGATAGATGGACATCCATTTTTTCTTTTTAATATTTTTGAGCGCAAGTTTATCTTGTTTGGGAATGTGTTTATGCCCCAAGATTTTTACTTGGTAGCACTCTCTGCCATTACGTTTTTTGTGTTTATCATCCTATTTACGGTCGTCTTTGGGCGAGTATGGTGTGGCTGGGCTTGCCCTCAGACTATTTTTATGGAGTCTGTATTCAGAAAGATAGAATACTGGATAGAAGGAGATGCCAATCAGCAACGCAAACTCAATGCAATGCCTTGGAATTCAGAGAAAATCATCAAGAAAGTAAAAAAACAAACTCTTTTCGTCTTGGTTTCTATCTTGATAGCCCACACAGCTATGGCATACCTTATCGGAATAGACCAAGTAGCCTTGATTATTACCAAATCTCCCGCCGAAAATCTAAGCGGATTTACAGGGCTAATTGCTTTTACATTTATATTTTATGGCGTATTTGCTTATTTTCGTGAGCAAGCCTGTATCGCTGTCTGCCCTTACGGCAGGCTACAAGGTGTGCTTTTGAGTAAAGATTCTATGACTGTAGCCTATGACTGGGTGCGAGGCGAGCCAAGAGGAAAACTCAAACGTAAATCTCCTAAAACTGATGACAAGTCTTTTAGCTTAGATGATTTAGAAAAACCCGAAGGAGATTGTATTGATTGTAAACTCTGCGTACAAGTCTGCCCCACTGGGATAGATATCCGCAATGGCACACAGCTAGAATGTGTAAACTGTACTGCCTGCATAGATGCCTGTGATGAAGTAATGGATAAAATACAGAAGCCCAAAGGACTCATCCGAATCGCATCTCATAACAGCATCGTCAATAAAGTAAAACTCGCTTTCACAACCAGAATCATGGCATATACTGCTGTATTGGTAGTCTTACTCTCCCTCGATGTTTATTTGATTAGCAATCGATTAGAAATAGAAACCACCATTTTACGTGTGCCTGGGGCACTCTATAATGAAATGCCCAATGGCAATATCAGCAATATCTACAATATACAAATAGCCAATAAAACCTTTGAAGATATGCCCATTGAGCTAAAACTTATCGGGAGCAAAGGCAACCTCAAAATAGCTGGAGAAAGTATCAATGCTGTTAAAAATAATACTTCAGAAAGTGCCTTTGTGGTAGATTTACCGATTTCAGAAGTCAAAGGACTGAAAACCGAAATCGTTATAGAGGTATGGTCTGGAAAAAAACTCATAGAAACTGTCCATACCAATTTTTTAGGCCCTACGCCTTAAAGCAAAGCCCAAAAAAATAAAAATTATTCACTCAAATAAAAAAATAAAAATATGAACTGGGGATACCGCATCATGATTCTTTATACCTCTTTTGTAGTCTTTATGGTTACGATGGTGGTCATGACCTTTCAATACAAAGTCAATTTAGTGGCGCCTGACTACTACAAACAAGAAATGGCTTATCAGGCTGAAATCAATAAAATGACCAATACAAAAGAGCTTTCAGAAGAAGTAAAGCTACAATACAAAGAAAATATGCTTTGGCTCAATATCCCAAGTGGAGAAGCCGAAGGTGAAATCCTGTTTTTTAGACCCTCTGACTCAAGAAAAGACTTTAAAATAGCACTTTCTACGGATAGTACAGGGCTGCAGGCACTGCCCACAGAAGGGCTAACTAAAGGGCTCTGGCGTCTGAAAATAGACTGGACTTCTGAGGGAAAAAACTTCTACAATGAGCAACGCATCAAGATTAATGCTCAAAACATAGAGATTTTAGATAAAAAACTAAAACCCATTGCGCTCAACAGGAAGTAGCAAAATACTGTCTGCAAAGCGTTGTGACTTAAGCCATAAAATAATACAAGAATGCTCTATTATTCTGCACTTTTAGTTGGGTTTTTGGGGAGTCTGCACTGTATAGGCATGTGCGGACCCATTGTCTTGGCACTGCCCCAAAAGCACTCAGGCAAGTATGCACTGCTTCAGACACGCCTACTTTATAATTTTGGGCGAGTACTTACTTATGCTGTCTTAGGGCTGATTGTAGGCTTGCTAGGCAAAGGACTAATGCTGGCAGGCACACAGCAGCTAGTGTCTATCAGTATCGGAGTGATTATTTTGTTGGTGATGTTTTTGCCTCGCCGTATTTCTTATCAATTAGAGCATTATAGCCCGTTTAAAGGCGTAGTGCACGCACTCAAGAAAGGCTTTGGGAAAATATTCAAATCTAAAGGCAAACTGGCTTTTTTGTGGCTCGGCTTACTCAACGGCTTGCTGCCTTGCGGCTTGGTATATTTGGCTTTGGCTGGAGCAATCGCCACGGGTGAGCTTTGGGGTGGAGCTTTGTATATGACTTTATTTGGCTTAGGTACACTGCCCATGATGCTAGGCATTTCTTTGCTAGGAGATTTTATAAAACCTTCTTTGCGCAGCTTACTCTACCGCCGCCTAGTGCCTGTTTTTACTGTAATGCTGGCTTTGATGTTTATTTTAAGAGGTCTGAACCTCGGGATTCCATACATCAGCCCTGAGATTCACCAATCTCATGCGGGGGGCGTAGAGATGGAATGCTGTCATGAATAAGCCGTTTTTAGAAAGAAAAGACTTACATTTGCGAGAGATATTCTATATTTCTATGAAAATTCTTTTCCTTTTTCCCTACCCTCATGCCACTGCTGCCTCTCAGCGTTTTCGCTTTGAGCAATACTTGGCTTATTTAGAAGAAAAAAACATTTCGTACAAACTGCACAGCTTCTTAGATGCCAAAACTTGGGAGATACTTTACCAAAAAGGACATACCCTCCGTAAAATAACAGGGATACTAATGGGGTATTTCGGAAGGGTTCGCTTGCTGTTTGGGCTTGGGGCTTATGAGTATGTGTTTATTCACAGAGAAGCAAGCCCTCTGGGGCCGCCTGTGTTTGAGTGGCTGATAGCCAAGGTCTTTAGGAAGAAAATTATCTTTGATTTTGATGATGCCATTTGGCTGCCCAATACTACACAGAGTAACTTCATCGCTGCGGGGCTAAAATTTCATGGCAAAACAAGGCTCATCTGTAGCTGGGCACACAAAGTAAGTGCTGGCAATGCTTACCTTGCCAATTATGCCAAGGGTTTTAATGCCCACGTAGTCATCAATCCTACCACGATAGATACCCAACACTGGCACAACCAAATCAAAAATCAATCTGAAAATGAGCAAATGGTCATCGGCTGGACAGGAACACACTCTACCCTAAAATATTTAGATGAACTCGTGCCGATTCTCCAAAACTTAGAAAAAGAATACAACTTTACTTTTTTAGTCATCGCCAATCAAGCCCCTGATTGGCAGTTAGATTCGCTCGAGTTTCGCCCATGGTCTAAAAAGCACGAAATCACAGATTTACTTAAAATGAACGTAGGCGTAATGCCCCTCACAGATGATCAGTGGGCAAAGGGAAAATGCGGATTCAAAGCCCTGCAATACATGGCACTGGGCATCCCTGCGCTGGCATCTCCTGTGGGTGTCAATGCTGAGATTATAGACCATACCGAGAATGGTTTTTTGTGTGTAAATGCCGCAGATTGGGAAAAATACCTTAGGCAACTCCTTGAAAACCAAGAACTTAGAATCAAGCTAGGTGAAAAAGCCAGACTCAAAATCATCGATGAATATTCTGTCATTTCCAACCAAAGCAATTTTTTGAGTCTGTTTGAATAGCCTCCTAAATCCCGATATTCAAAAGCAAAAAATCAAATGTATGTGCCGAACCCGAAGTAACATCTAGCAAATAACTGTACCTCACGCCTAGATTAACTTCTAACAAACGCAAAGCACGCACATCAAAGGTAATCTCTGTGCCTACAGACTGTCGGTAGCTTTGCTGAGGTCTGAGCAGCTCTGGTGCCAAGTCATATTGAGAATGCTCAATGTCAAAGAAAAGATTCGCTTTCACTCGCTTCAAAAATGCCAAAGGGCCTAAAAAAGCCACATCGGGCGAGAAAAGTGGGAGGGCATAATTAAAACCAATCTTAAAAACTTGGTCGCTAATGGTGGAGCTACCGTAGCCCCTTGCATAAAAAAACTGGTTGCTAAATTTATAATTGTCTGTAAAATCTTCTATCTGAAACATCGTATTGACATAAAAAGCGTGGTTTCTCATCAAGCCAGGTAGAAATACATCAAAGCGGTTCAAAAATACATTTCCTTGCAATTCATCACTGTTGAGTGTGCTTCTGTAGCGCATATCCCAAATAATCCCATAGCGAGGAGCAAGATTTTGCAAGGCTGTAGTTTGTAACATGGTAAGTCTCATCCTGAGGTCAAGAGCTTGTAGGTTTTGGCTCTCGAGTCGGTCTTTGTAAAGGGTTTGAAATCGATTGGGGTTTACAGGGTTGATATTTAATCTAAAATTATCTGTATCTGCAAATTGATTTTTTCCTTCTAAGCTCAAAAAATGATAATTGGCACTGAGATTCAGGCGGTTAGATATCGTGCCTTGTGTAAAGTTAATGGGCAAAGCCAAACCGATGTAGGCATTGTTTTCTCTCCATTCTTCATTATAGAGTGTAAAAACAATGCTCGTATCGGTCGCAGGGGCAAAATTAGTGAATGTCCGCTCTCTCATTCCACTTCTGAAGCCTACATTGATGACAGGGAACAGCTCGGCATAAGAGAGATTTACGCCGTAGTTGGTCGTGTTTTCATTGCTGTTGTAGAAGGCACTGAGTTCTGTAGAAAGCGTACTAAATTTATTGTCTGCCAAAATCCTCGCTCCAAAAACAGGCGGTGAGAAAAAAGGCAGAATACTGTGCGGGTTAAAAATCCCTTGCCATTTATTGTATTTCTTAATCTCAAATTCTTGGTCAGTGGCTTTGCTCAAAATACTTTTGCCTAGCTCCTGAGCTACCAAGGGCTTATAATAATTGATGGCACTCGGTGAGGACGTTTCTGTTTGATAGATTTTCCAGTTTTCAGGATTCACATTCATTTCTCTCAAATCATATCCTTCGGGGGTAAAGTCGCTGTATATCAGCTTCTTCCCATCCGTGGAGACTGCTGGCTGGAATGCCCCTAGTTTGGCAGAAGTAACTTGGTAGAGCTTATTGGGTTCACTGGTTTTGAGGGCAAAGATATTGTTAATCCCTGTGTGAGCCCCTGAGAAAAACACATATTCTCCACTCGGAAATACATTGGTAATCTGATAAGTACTTGGTTCGGTGAGTTTGATAGATGTATCGGCATTTTCTAGCTCAAGCATTTCAATCCAGTTGGCTTCTCCTTTTTGGGCAATATAGACCAGACTTTTGCCATCTTCTGTAAATCTAGGAAAGCTGATGAAATTGTTTTCAGGATTGGGGATTTTCTGAAAAATATACTCCTCTGCTGAGCCCAAGATGATTAATTGGTATTGCAAATCGGGACTAATCTCTACGGCTACTATCCTAGAGCCATCTGGATGTAAAGCAGGGGAAAAAAATCTTCCTTGTTTGGTAACTTTATTTTTGATTTCTTTGGAGAGGTGGTAGGTCTTGATGTTGGCGTAGTTTTGGTAGCCCCACCTTGCTCCGTAGCCTGTCTCAGACCAGCAAAGCATATCATTGGCTACAGAAAGCGTAGCATTTCGGAGGCTATTGATGCCAGGGTTGGCGATTCGCTCTTCTCGCCCATTGGGGTAGATTCGGTAAAAGGTGCGAATCTCTGCGTAGCTGCTTTTCTCGGCGATGACTGAACCATCTTTGAGATATTGCGGATTGCGGTAATCCGTAATCGTTTTTTTCTCTTTTTGGTTAAATTTTTCTCCCTCCATGTAAGTCAGTTGTGCATCTTGAGCTTTCCACATACTGTCTAGCTCGGCTCGCATGGCTCGGTACATTTTGGGCGTTCTTAGTCCTGTACTTCTTTTGAGGCTTCGGCTCAGAGGGAAAAATAAACCTTTAAATTTGACAGCATCTTTGAGGGTTTTTTGCCAAATATCTTCACCGAATTGTCTGCGGGCGTAGGTAGTCATGTAATAGCCCATGCTGTAGTGGTCAGGCACAAAATCTTTAAAAGAACCAGCGGAGGCTTTTTCGTAGCCGTAGCGGATGTCGTTCATAATCAAGGCTTTGTATTCCATATCAAACTCAGGCAGCCTTCCTCTGCCTGCTTCACTGAGGGCAGTCTCTGTGCCTACAGCATCTCCCTCAAAGTACCAGCGAGGCAAGGCAGTACCTGTCATTCCGCCCCAAGTCCAAGAACCCAGCACACGCCTGGCCAGTTTGGTAATGCCATACATAGCGTTAGAAAATTGCTGCACGTGCCTATACTCGTGGATGGCGAGCATGTCTATCCAGTTGGCAGTGCCATTGAGGTTAAATTGGGGGGGAGTTACGAAAAACTCCGACCTAAAAGGCCCCACAGTTACAAAGCCATTCGGAATGGTGGTTTGGTTTTGTAAGAAGACACTTACTTTTTCTTCCTTATTTCCTACGGATGCGTAGGCACTATCACTGATGGCGTGGATGATATTGGCTACTCTCTGCCCTTGCTTTTCTAGCCCTCTGGGGAAGATGACCTGTACTTTGTCTGTATTGATTTGATTCCATTTGAGAGAATAAGGGTTCAGGCCCAAAGGATTGGTAGGAACTTGTGCCCTCAGGAAAGCCATGCCCAAGGTAAAATATGCGAGGAAAATGAGTGTATAAATGCCTTTGTTCATAAGTATTTCAAGTTTAGGCGAAAATAGCAAATCGCAATGGATTTCTCAAAAATATATGAAAAACTGGATATCGCATTGATTACGAGAGAGCTGTCTATTTAATGAATATTACTTGGGTGCAAGTATATTTGCTTGCACTCAAGTAATATCACTTAATTTTACTTTTTCGCATATTCCAATCCAAAACCAAACTTAAATAATGGGTTCTCACTGTCATAAGGGACATCAGTTTTTTGATTTTTGACAGCTTCCATAGAAGAAGGCAACTCAAAAGGTAATTTCCCTTGAGGTGCTGTATTTCCAAAAAGCACTTCACAAACTGATTGATCACTTGCTCCATAATCAGCGATGAGTGCAGCTGCAGCGGCCGTAATTTCAGGGATAACAGCAGGTCTGTCTAGGTAAATATCAACCACTGTAGGGACTTTTTTGAGTAAATCTAAAATCCTCTTTTTCTCTTCTCCTTTAAAATCTAAATCTCCGTGGTGAAAAGTAGCCGCAAAGCTATTCTTGGTAGCAACAGGATACCAAGGTGTATTTATCCTGATAATGGCAAAATCAGCCGCTTCTGGAGTAGCAACTACTTCTGCATAATTGGCTACGGTGGCACTATCTATATTCTCGATATATACTTTCAATTTCTTTTGTGCCAATGGCAAGGTTGATTTTTCGTTTTTGAGTAGGGTCATAGAGATTTTTTGTGTTTTCTCTCCTAATGCTATGGATGCTTCTGTGCCAATGATTTCATTGACTTTGCTTTCATCTACAAATGGATTATCAAACAAGCCCAATTCAAATTTTTGTTTTAGCAGACGCTTGATAGAAATATCAATTCTCTCTTCTGATAATTTACCTTTTTTTACCAATTGCACTACCAATTCGGGACGGCTCTCTCCTCCAAATTGGTCGCAACCTGCTTCTATAATTTTCAATACTCGCTCAGCTTCATTTAATTTTTCTACACCCCAAGCCCTTGCTTTCCAAATTACGTCTGGTCCAAAAGGAACATCTGTAATTAAGCCCCAATCTGTACAGACCACTCCATCATATTTGTATTTTTCTCTGAGCAAAGTAGTGATAATGGTCTTGTTGTAAGACATTGCCACATTTTCATCTGTTTGGTCAGTAGGCACACCATAGTAAGGCATAATAGCTGCAGTTTTGGCTTCAAAGGCAGCTTCGAATGGGATAAGGTGATAATCAAAATTATCCCCTGGATAAAACTGTCCTTTTTGAAACTCAAAATGAGGGTCTAATCCTTCTTTTTGAGGTCCTCCACCAGGGAAATGCTTGGTCATACAAGCGACACCCGCACTCAGGCTTTTACCTTGTAAGCCTTCAATGTAAGGCTTCACCAAGCGAGCCGTCAATGCGGCATCTTCACTAAAATTTCCACTAATCCTAGCCCAGCGTGGCTCAGTAGCTAAGTCAATTTGTGGATGCAAAGCTTCTCTAATACCAATCGCAAGGTATTCTTGGCGAACCACCTCTGCAAACTCTCGTACTAATTTCTCATCACCAATGGCAGCAAAGCCAGTCATTTCACAGAATTGACTAAAACCTGTGGAAGCCATTCCAATCACATTTTTACCAAGATGATGCCTAGGGTCAGAAGCAATGGTAATCGGGATGCCCAGCCTTGTTTTTTCGGCAATTTGCTGTACGCTGTTGTACCATTGGGCAAGAATAATTGGTTCGGCAGGAATATCCCAAATATTAAAATGGGTCATCTTACGTGTATTCATGCTTTTTACCACAGAGGGCATTCTGGCTGCAGGGCCTTCTAGCCCTTCGTTTCCGTTAGGTTTTGCATCTTTACTGATAGGAGCACCATTGATAAACATCATACCTGCTTTTTCTTCCAGAGTCATTTGGCTTAGTAAATCTTCTACCCTTGCTTCAATGGTTTGGCTGGTGTCTTCGTAGATGTCTAATTTTTTATTTTTGTTTAAATCTCTAAATGTCTTGCCATCTTTTTCAAGAATGACTTGAGATTTACTGCTCAATAAATCAGATAATTGATTTCCTTTTTCTTCTGTTTCGGATGGCTTGCAAGCCCCCAAAAATACAAGAACTAAAAAAAACGGTATTAATTTATTCATTGTCTTATGTTGTAGTGGATATAATGTATAATTATGTAAAGATATGCTTAAAATAAAATGTGCAAGAAGAAGGGTGTAAATGCCCTTGCTCATAAGTATTTCAAGTTTAGGCGAAAATAGCAAATCGCAATGGATTTCTCAAAAATATATGAAAAGAGGTGGGATGAAGGATTTTAGTGCAACACTGAAATTTTACAAATTATGGACCTAGCATGGAAGAGTCTTCAATATTCAAATCAAAATTGTATCTAAGAACATATTTTTACGAATCATTTAAAATAAAACTCTGAAATAAACGCAAATCAATAGCCAAAACCACGGCTTGATAATGGAAAAACCTTTCGTTAGAGACGTATCTGACCAGTTTGCTGTTGTGGATTACGCTTAACATCATAGCCTTAGACCAGACGGTGAGCAAGAAGATTTCTAATCTGAAAAGAAACGAAAAAAAACCAAACAAGATAGGATATGATACTAGAATATAAATGAAGTATTAATTTAAATTAAAATAGTTATATGTTTGAATTTAATTTTGTTTATGAATACATTGCAATCATAATAATTCAACGTTGAACGGCAATGCTTCAAATCAGCTTATTTGGAGGATTGTATTTTGTAAAATTCTTTCTCATCAAATCAATTTTCAAAAAACCATTTTCAAAACTTAGAGAAGTTATGCAAATCAATTTACAACTATTACAAAGCATAGACAACTTAATCCGTCTGAAAGCTACTGGTAATGCCTATGAGTTAGCTAAACGCTTAGAAATCAGCCGAAGAACAGTTTTCCGATACTTAGAATATCTCAGGGAAGATTGCCAACTTGTTATCAATTATTGTAAAATAAGAGAAACATACTATTATTCATCAGGAGCTAAACACGTGATATACCTAGGATTACGCAAATAAATTTATTTTTTTTAAGAGTGTCATTTAATGGCACTTCCGGTAATTACCTTTGAAATATCGTTAAACAAAATATTTAATAAACACTTAAATCAATCAAAATTATGTCAAAAATTTTAAAATTCTCTTGTGTACTAATACTCTTATTTATTGTAAGTATCTCAACATCTAATGCTGACTGTGATGGTCAAGTTGTTACTGTATGGGGTGAGGATGATTCAGATACAGCGATTCAAGAAGCTAGACAAAACTGTTGTGGCATGTCAGTTGTAGAAGTACATGATTTATCCACAGGAACATCTACTTTCGTTGGTGTATATTCTGATGGGGCAAATTCATCATGTGCGAATGATGACTAGCTATTTTTATAAAATGTAGGTATTGATTCATCGATACTTACTTTTTCATTATAACACAATTTCAGTATATAAATTATTGTTTTGAATATAAAATTTAGCCTACATTTTTATTTCTTAATTCTTATCATTTGTTTCATTTATGCCTGTAGCAATGATTCAAGAAGCAAAACCTCAAGTCATATTGGGTTCACAAAAAATAATGTAAAAATACCTTTTGGTGAAAATTTACTAAACCAAACGTATGCTGGAAGTTCAGTATTTAGGACTGATACATCAGAACTCTTATACACTTATGATTACCAAAAAGATAGATTACAAGTATTTAACTTGAGTAAAATGGAATTTTCCCGTGTAATTGATTGGGAGAAATCTGGATCAAAAGCTATTAAAGGTGGACGGTTTAACTTTTTGGGAGATGATACCATTATTTTTGCTAAACCTCATGAAGTATATCTAATGAATCATAGAGGAGATAAAATTCATCAATACAGATACAGTACTGAATTATCAAGTATAAAAGTCAAAAACATAGATTATTCAAAATATACTTTAATACCACGTGGTCAAACACTCTACAATCCATCTAGTAAATTATCATATTTTTATTTATTCAGGAAAATATCTCCTACAAAATCTGAATTTTATAATCAACCTGTATTCGCAGCAGTAGATTGGAAAAAAGGAGAGGTAAAAGAATATTTATCCTTTACATACCCTAAAAGACTCAAATTAGAAGATGAAGTTTATGATATAGGAGCACTTACACCTTATCTATTGATGCATAATGATACACTTATATACAACTTCCCTTGTTCATCTGATATATATTTTTACGATTTAAAAACAAAGAAAGGTAGTTTTATAGAAGCAGATAGTAAGTTTACTCCAAAATACTCACAGACTATTCCCTTGAATGAGTATGAAAATCAGGAGAATCATAAAAAATTTATAGATTTTTATTTAGACTACAGAGAGTTATACTATGATTCTTATCGTCAATTATTTTATCGTGTACATCATATAGTAGAAAAAAACTCATCTAAAGATAAGTTACCTATGAAAGTTTATTTAACAGTATTTAATAGAAATTTTGACATATTAACTGAAATTGAAATTGAGGAAAGTGTATATCCAATGCCTTATATATTTAAACAAGGAGTACTTTTTAAATTGAATGATCCTATTGATGAGGACAACCTTTACTTTGTAAACTATATTTTCAATAATTCGTAAGATTTACTACTGTTGTATTCAAGTTATTTTGTAGGAAATCATATAGCCTTGTAAGGTGTTTCACCAAAATCTTATCCGATAATTCATTTCAAATGACACACTAGTCTGAATTTCTAATCCCAACTAGCAGAGCAAAAGACTTTTAATCTACTTCCTCTAAATACATTGCATCACTAAGTCCCGTATTTTTCCTTCTAGGAAAACAAAATATATCATAACTACTTGATATTTAGATAATTAAATATGTTTATGCACATCAAAATTCGTATAAAATAAATGTTTAAATACTTAATTTATCGATAAAATAATTATATAAAAGTAAAAAAAATATTTTATTTCGTCTTGCCCTAAATTACTTTCATAAGATATCTCAACGTTGAACAGCAATGCTTCAAATCAGCTTTCTTTGGAGGATTGTAGCCAATTAAAACCAGCTAGTCAGGATTTTTAATCCCCACTTCAGAGCAAGAAGATTTCTAATCTGAGAAAAAACAAAAAAAGCTACGCAATATAGCAGATGCCTACGGCATGACAGTACGGTACTGATACTGAAATATGAAACTGTAATGTGAAAAAAACTACGCAATACAGCAGATACCTATGGCATGACAATACGCTACTGCTACTAAAATGTTAATAAAATCATATTTTAAATTAAAATAATAATAAAATTAAGTTAGATTTGGATTTAATTTGGATTATAAGTATCTTATAATCATAATAATTCAACGTTGAACGGCAATGCTTCAAATTAGCATTTTTGGAGGATTGTAGCCCATTAAATTTTCTTTTTGTTCTCTGTGATTCTATCAGTATTTGATAGTGCTATCACTTATAAAAACTGCTCAAACACGTAAGGTTTTTTTACATTTCACTACACTTCAGAGTAGATTTTATCGGAGAGGTTATGCTATTGATGATTTCTGAGAGAACTTATTTTAGCTTTTTACAATCATTTTACAACCTTTAAATTTTATCAAAATGAAAAACATAATTAACATTTCTGTATTACTCTTATCTTTTGTTTTTTTAGCATGTAATGAAAAGGGTGTGATTTCGATATGATGTAGATTTTTAAATTCAATGTGCATTTTTGAGTGATGCAGGCACTATCAAAATTTTGAATCGGAATATTTAGCCATGTTTTAAATTTATTTTACTTAAAATGGCTTATTTTAAGTATCTTTTCAAAGATTAAATGGACTTAAAAGCCTTGAAAAGGCTATTTTATTTACATCATACTGAAATCATACCCAATGAAAACCCAACACAAGAGCTAAATCCCGAATCATTAAGACTCAAAAATACCGAGCCAGAAGCTGTTTTTAGTTATGATATTGGGTTTATTGATAGTAAAAGTCAGGAGTTCGTAAAAATCAATGAAAAACTACTTTCAAACTATTGGAAAAAAACATTTGAGTTATCTGAAGATACAGAGTTTTTATCTGCTAAATTAGTCAAAGCTCAAGTAAACCAAGGAGAAAAAGACTATTATATCATTAATACTACTAGTAAAAGTGGCAAGATTAATATCAGTTCAAAGGTCTATAAGACAGATGTAGGATTTGTAATGGCTGGGGAAGAGTGTAAGTGTGAAAGTACAGAATGTACCTTCTCTGGATGTGAGGTGATGTCAATGTGCTCTTGTACTAGTTGTAGTGGTGAGTGTAAAAAAACTCATACATTAAAAGAAGGTTTAGCACTTTCTGCATTTGAATTAAACTAGATAATTGTGTAAATTGAGATGTTTATCCCCCCAACTTGTCTTAGGTGTGCCGTGATGATAGATAACAAAAGGTTATTTATCAAACTATAATTGAGATGGGAGGAGGTCTCCCGTTGGCGTTGTACCCCCTCTGGTGCACGCATAAGCGAAGCGGTGCTTGTGCCATTTATTTCCGAAAGCGTCCGCTTTCCGCTCTAGGCGAAGGACTTTGAACTACCAAGCTACCGAAAAAAAACATACATATCCTCACCTTTATCAAACGCTCCAGCATACCAACTCCTGCACCTTCAGTGAGAATCGGACGCTTCAATGAATTGATAGTCCAAGTACCGCTTCGCCCAATCTGGTGCAAGCCTCGAGGCTTGCACCAGTTGGGTAACCACTAGCCTCAGATGTAAGGGAGAATTTAGAACTTATTTTGATAAAAAAATAGCCCAAGGAAAGGGGGCAAGAGTGGTCATGAATGCTATCAGAAATAAAATTATTCAAAGAATATTCGCTTGTGTGAAAAGTGGAAGAAAATACGAAAAAAATTATCAATTTAATTGTTGGTGTAAATTTTCCGTTGCAAGGTTCTCATATTTAGCGGTAAGCACAGCTGCAGCACTAGAACCTAGCTTTTTTTAACAAAAATCAGCACTTTGCAACGGATTATTTACACTATGAAATATTCTAAAAGTGTGAAAAACAGCTCTCCAACTCAAAATTTCATGTTGATTCCAAAGCTCAAAACCTTGTCATCTTGTCTTTGATTTTCTATCACGAGGCTTTCAAAAGAATAGAGATAATTTATTTTAAAATTTAAGAATTTCCAGACGGGCAGTTCTATCCCGATATCCGTCTGCCAGCGGAAGTTATTGCTTCGCTCGAGTGAAGGTTGAAAATGACTTTCGTGGTTTAGGATTACTTTTTTATCAAGCAAATGATATTTTCCAAATACCCAAAGCGTAGTACGCCAAGTATCAATAAATCGATTTCCGTTGTATTCGGGCTTGTTGAAAGTGGTCTTGGCAAAATCCGTCTCTTCATATTCGCAAGAAAGTGAAAACTTGAGTGTGTTTTTTTCACCACGCAATACCTGAAAAGTTACCCCTGCGCCTAAAAGAAAGCGTATATCAATCTCTCTCCGAAAATTGCTGCTCACAAAGCCCAACAAAAATGGATATACAGTGCGTTCGGGGCTAATGTATAGAAAGTTAAGGCTCAAAATATCTTCGTCAGCTTTTTGTTTTCCAAATTCTTGGTAGAGGTAAGAGTTTTGTGTCTTGAAAATCAATGATTTCACAGGTCTAAAACTTAAGCCAGATTTCGCTCTAAAAATAAAGGTTTCTACATTTCCTTCTTGCCAAAAGCCTGTCAAGGCAAGGTTTGTCTGAAATTTTAAAGTATCACTTTCATTGATTTGGGCGAGAAGCGAAAAGGGAAAGATTAACAAAATAAAAAGTATATTTTTCATTTTTTTAAGTCTTATTTACCAATCTTTATTGTGTGCCAACTGATATAAAAAACGGACAGCTCATTGACTGCCCACCCGTTTTTATACAGCAATCCATTTTTGTAAAGATTATCTGAGTAGATTTATTTTTCCTTGCTGCTTGACAACGATGCCGGGCTGGAGCACATTTTCGTAGCTTGCCTGCCATAGATAGATTCCGCTTGGTACATCCTTGCCTTGAAATGTGCCATCCCACTCTACACTAGGGTCAAAGCATTGGAATACAATCTCGCCCCATCGGTTATAGATTCTTAAATCCAGTCTTGATATATCTTGTTCAAAAATATCCAATTTGTCATTCAGTCCGTCATTATTAGGTGAGAAAGCCGTAGGGAGCAATAGCTTCGGCTCACAATCTACCAGCACAATGAAGGTCTTCAGAGCCACTGGGCAGCCTGCTTCATCTTTGACCGTAACCACGTAAGTGCCTGATTGTGATTGGTTTAGTATTTTGAGCGTTCGGTCAGTATCTCCAGTGGGTTGCCAGTCAAAAGTCCAATTAGCACCCTGGGGGATTTCACCTTGAGGAATGGCCTCTAAGAAATAACCTGAGATAGGAGGGCAGATGTCGAGATTTTCTTCTGAGGGAGTAAAATCATCGGCAGCCGTGATGCTGACGGTCTTGCTGATTTGATTGTTGCAGCCATTTCCGTCAGAATATGTGTAGCGAAGCAATGGCGTATCTCCTACTTCAAAAAGTGTAGGCTCAAAGCGGGTGATGATATTTCCATTGACTGTAAATGTGCCGCCTGTAGGGCTTCCCCGTAAGATGACAGGCGAAGCTTGTGAACAATAGCTATCCGCTAGATTTAAAAATGCCAATTCAGGAATGGGATTGATGCGAATGTTTCTTTCTATGCTGCTTTGGCACTGGCTCACGGGGTCAGTAGCGGTATAAGTAATGGCTTGTGTACTTGCACCCACTATACTCGGGTTAAATGAAGGAAAAGCAATGATTTGCTCACTGTCATCAGCATAGACCACCTTTAACTGTGGGGTAAGTGTTTGATTATCATTGGCACAGTAGTTATCTTCTAGGTTGAGCCAAGTCAGTACAGGGTTGCGATAAACTCTGACAGTCCGAGAGGCTGAGTTGGCACATGCGGCATCATTGGGGTCTATGTAATTGTACTGAATGAGGTAATCACCTTGGCTTAGGTTGGCTGGGTTGAGCACAGTGGCACTTGTCCCATTGATGGTAAATGACCCTCCTGCAGGGGTAGCGGAGAGTGTGATAGCCCCCTCATTTTTACAAACTTGTGTGGGTAAATTCACAAAATTAATTTCAGGGATGGTTACTACTTCCACGGTTTTTCGCAGCGTATTGCTGCATGTGGTGGCAGGGTCAGTGTAGGTATATACCACTTCGTAAGTACCCAAACCTAGGCTAGCAGGTGAAAACTGTGTAGCCACAATGCCATCAATGGTAAAAATGCCTCCACTGGGTGTGGCTTGCATGGTGGAGCTGTTTCCAGCGATGCAGTAAATGTCTCGGACATTGTTAAAACTTAACTGGGGCAATGCCCTGACGGCTACTTGTTTTCTGATGGTATTGCTGCAGGTGGTGGTGGGGTCAGTATAAGTATAAGTTACTTCATAAGTGCCTGCACCAAGGTTTTGTGGGTTAAAGGCTGTAGCAGTGTTTCCACCTACCCTGAAGGTACCTCCTGCTGGGCTGGCTTGTAGGTTAAAGGCTGCACTGCTTTGGCAGTAATTCTCTTGTAGATTGGTAAAATTAAGGGTAGGCACATCTTTAATGACGAAGCTGTCAGAAGTCTGCCCGATGCATGCATTGTCGGCGGGGTTTATATAGTCATAAATTATGGTGTAATTTCCTACACCTAGAGTGGCTGGGTCAAAAGAGGTAATTACAGTACCCGCAGTGCTTCCTTCTTCATACAGTGTAAACTTACCTCCACTAGGGCTGGCTGATAATGTTACACGGCTCTCATTGGTGCAGTAGGTATCTTTTAAATCTATGATAGTGGGCATGGGGGGTACCTGTGAAATGGTTACAGGACGTTGTACTACCTCAGTCTGACCATTGTTAGGGCCTGATGATACGATGGTAGCAGTCAATCTGACGGTATAAGTACCTACCTGATTGTAGTAGTGCGTAGGGTTTTCTATGCTATTGGCGGCAGTAATCGGTGAGCCATCTCCAAAATCCCAAAGATAAGTAATCGTACCTTCACAAGAGGAGGAGTTATTATTCATAGACACACCATTGCAAGATTGTGTAAAGCTAAATTCTGCTTTGATGGCAGAAAGCACAGCCGTGCCTCCCCACTGAAAAGCAAAACCATTATTACTGGTAGAGAAGTTATCTACAATGATGAAGTAGGTCTGACCTGCCAACACATCCATGTATCTCACAAAGCCATCTCCTCCTGCATTTTCCGATACATCAGTCGCAGATAAGCTCAGCCCTGTATTTCCGTTGCCAAGGGCATAGCTACACCTCAAAGGGCTTCCCAGTGCATCACAAGTTACATTCGGGCCATACACTGCAAAATCATAATCATCATTGGCATTGGGGTCTATCACAAAAGTAAGCGTGCCAGAGGTCTGAATCTTGATTTGATACCAAGCAGATTGATTTTCATCTGAGACAAGACAGCCTCTGTCATTGGCAGAAGACTGAAAATCAGGCCTTCCTGGGCCATCACTATTGTCACTAAAATTCTGATTACCACATACAAGGCGGTCTCTGGTATCTCTACAATCATTATTGGCTTGTGCATGACCAAACAAAGGCAAACAAAATAGTAAAAGTATTGTAGGGAAGGTGGCAAGGATTGACTTCATAAAATTCATATCGTGTCTGAAGATTTGTACTGTGAAAGAAATGTGATTTTCACTATATTGAAAACGCAAATCAGTATGCAAATTACATAAAATTACGAATTTCACGAAAGGTTCTACATAAAAAATCAGGCACGACAATCAAATCAATTAGTACTTCAATAGCTCAAAGACTGTAATCTCAGGGGGCATCCCTATCCTACCTGGAAAAATATCTGCCACACCAAAGCCACGGTTCACATAGATTTTTTGGTTTTTATGCTGATAAAGCCCAGCCCATTGTGGGTAAATGTATTGAATCGGGCTCCATTGAAAGTCTCCCCACTCTAGCCCACATTGCATGCCATGGGTATGCCCCGAAAAAGTAACATCTATTTCTGGGCAAAGGCTGCGTACTTGAGCATCCCAGTGGCTTGGGTCATGAGAGAGGAGTAGTTTTACAGGGCTTGCCTCTGTGCCTTGATAGGCTTTTCGAACATCTCCCAAGCGAGGGTGTCTTTTTCTAATCCCCCAGTTTTCTACTCCTAAAATGGCGAGTTCTTCACCATCAAGCCTTAAAATTCGGTTTTCATTTCTGAGCAAATCATAGCCCAAGGCTTGGTGTATTTGGTACATGTCAAGCAAATTTTTCTCATAGGCTTGTGTGGTTTTCCACCTTCCGTAGCCTCCATAATCGTGGTTGCCCATTACTGAAAAAACCCCAAGAGGTGCTTTGACTTTTTGAAAAATATCAAAATAAGGCTTTAACTCTTTGGTTTCATAATTTACAAAATCACCCGTAAAGAAAACCATGTCTGCTTTTTGCTTCAAAAGTAGTTCCACCCCTCCTGATACGCTTGCTTTGCTAAAAAAACTACCCGCATGCACATCTGTAAATTGCCCAATACGCATGCCATGAAATGCTTTGGGTAGCTTGGGCAGATGTAGCCGAATGGTATGCAGCTGATAATCGGAAGCACCCCTCAAAACCCCAAAGCCTAGGGTACTCACAGGCACAGCACTCAATACTATGGCAGACTTCGCCAAAAACTCAGAACGGGTCATCTGAGTTTGTGGTGAGGGAAGGGGCATATCTGTCCTAGGAGTCGTTTTTCGCTTGCCCCAGCACCAGAGAGCAGCACGTTTTAAATCTTCTAACCCTAGCAAAAACACAAAAATGAGTTTCCAAGCATACATCAAAAATAAATACCGCTTCAAGATTCTCCTGAGCAAAAAGGGGCTTCCTTCAAAAGTAATAAAATGATTTACCCAAATTAATAGGATAAAAACCAGCAGTGCAGACCAATGAAGGATGCCAAAATAAAATAAAATTCTGGGGTGCTTCTTTCGTAAAATTGTGCGAAGGGCTTGGTACAAATAATAATCACAAAGTAATACCAAAACATTGGTCAGAAAGAGGATATGCATAAATTGTGTCTAAGGTTATGAAATCATGCCCACTAGGCTTTTGCAAATGTAGGAAAATAATGCTGTGATGGTAAATATATCCTGACGACTCTTGATTCAAACTCCAAGAAATATCTTCTTCAGTCAAGCAACCATTTGAGTATATCAAACGTGAGGAGGAAAAATATTTACGTGATTTTTAAAAAAATAATTCAATGAAAAAGAGATTTACTTATACACTCTGTTGTGTTTTTCCTTTCTTGTTGGCTTTGTCTGGGTGCTTTTTTAGTGATATCCTCACCAATGAATTTGAGGGGCAAGGCTATAAGCCCGTGTATATCACCCGTGCCGAACTAGAAGATGTAGAAACCCTCCCTGCACAAGCCCTGGCAAACCCTGGAAAAATTTATACATTTGGAAATTACCTCTTTGTGAACGAACGCTTTGAAGGCATTCACATCATTGACAATACTGACCCTGCCTCACCTGTGAAGCTCTCCTTTATCAAAATACCAGGTAACGTAGATTTGGCAGTCAAAGGGACTTTGCTCTATGCAGATAATGGCCCTGACCTGATTACCCTGAATATCAGTAATCTAGGAAGTATCAGTGTGGTTAGCAGGGTTAAAGATACTTTCCCTGTCCAGTCTTATCCGCCTTTTACGGGCACTCATTTTGAGTGCGTAGATGAGTCTCAGGGAATCGTAGTCGGCTGGGAACTGGCAGAGCTACAAGACCCTCAATGCTTTCGATAGTTTTAATTCAGACAAGTAAATGCGTTGATTTTCAGCCGATTACATAGAAATACTGCAAACCAAACAGGTGGAAGCTTTTTAATAAAATACGTTAAACAAAATATTCTTATGAAAAATAGATATTCATTTGCTTTTATCACTTTCCTGCTGCTGTCTTTGGCTGCTTGTAGCGAAGATTCATTCAATCAAAATAACGCTTCTGGTGGAGGAGAATCAGGGCAAGGAGGTTCTTTGGCAAGATTTACCATCGCAGGTAGTTACCTCTATACTGTCAATAACAAATCACTCGTAACTTATGACATCACCAGCAGCACCCCCCAAAGATTGTCCAATACCATAATAGGCAACAACATCGAGACCATATTCCCCTATCAAGATAAACTCTTCATTGGCTCACAGACAGGGATGTATATCTACAGCCGTGCAAACCCTGCCCAGCCTTCTTTTATCTCTCTCTATGAGCATATCCAAAGCTGTGACCCCGTAGTGGCTCAGGGCAACTATGCCTACGTAACCCTCAGAAGTGGCACAGATTGCCGCTTTGGCAGCAATCTCTTAGATGTGATTGATGTCAGTAACCCTGCAGCACCTGAGATTGTCAATTCTTATCAAATGCTAAACCCTCACGGACTGGGCATTGATGGCAATCTTTTATTTGTCTGCGAGGGGCGATACGGCCTTAAGGTCTATGATGCCAGCAATCCCGAAGACCCTACACTGATTCAATTTATTGAAGATTTTCAGGCTTATGATGTTATCCCACGCGATGGTGTGCTGATTATCACAGGAGATGATGGCATCTTTCAGTATAGATACGACCAAGAAAATCAAACGATGACTTACCTTAGTCAGTTAAACTAAACTATCCTAAAATCTCAATAAGTTTATTTTATGAAAAAGGCTATCTTACTGATGCTATTGCTTATAGGGGAACTTACAATAGCCGAAGCTCAGACAGAAACTAATAAACACAATACTAAACTTCCTACATTTAGAGAAGTGCCAAGCCTCACTTTTAAATATATCCCTTTGGCAGCACTAGAGCCGATTTATAACACCTTTGAGTTAGGGCTTGAATATAAATTTAAGCCCAAACTCTCCATACAAGGACAGTTTGGATATGGCACACACAAATCTTCTATTTACTATGATGCTGACCTGGGAGATACTCCTTATCGAACATACAGAATGCGGGGAGAACTACGCTTTTATTTAGGCAGTAGCCGCTCAAATAAATCTACAAGACGGGTGCTGTATAGCTCAGAAGAATTAGAGCAATCTTCTGCCTACCAAAGCCATATTACGGAGCAAGATGCAAAAAAACATCAATACCTAGCCTTAGATATTGCTCATAAAAATACTATTTTTTTTGAGGCAGAAATGGTAGGGCAAGACTGTGAAAATGGAGTATGTGCCTATGAGCGGTTTACCAATTATCAACGGATTAAGAATGTAAGTATAATGCACTTAAAGTATGGAATACAGCAATTTTATACTAAAAACTTTTGTGTAGATTATTATGTGGGCTTGGGGCTTCGCTTTGTCAATGTTCGTCTATCTGACCCTAGCATCGAACAAGGACTTAGAAATGATGCGTTTTTTTTTGATGCTATAGATGCCCGTAGTCCAGGTACTTTCATAGTACCTAGTATTACTTTAGGTGTCAAGCTAGGCTATTCAATAGCACTCAAAAGGGTCAAGTGATTTTGGTCTTTTTCTACTCATTTTCTCTCATTCTGGAAGAATCCGCTGTATGGCGCAGCCTCTTTTGTGTACGCCTTCAGATTCCTACGGAATGACAATAGAGGAGAATCCGCTATACTGCGTAGCTTTACGCTGCCCCTGTATTTTCATTAATCTGATTTACTATAGAAATGATTTTGGTGGCACTTGCATCATCAAACACCCCTAATAGCCCTTGGTCATTGATATCGGTGAAAGGTGCTTCGAATAACATTCTTTTCTCTATAGTACCATTTTTTTCTAAGAAGGAAATGATATTTTTGACAAAGGTCATTTGGTCTGCTTTTAGGTTTCCAGCCTGCATAAACTCAGAAAAGGCTGCATTGGCTGCTTGTATGTCAAGCCCGACTATAGACCTTATGAATACGCCCAAGGGCTGCTCACCATATTCTTTGATAAAATCTTGCTTCGTTCCCCTCTCTTGCCCATCAAAAAGCATCTTTTCCAATGCTTGTAATTCTCCTGCTGTGATGGGAGTGTTGGTTCTTAACTTTTGTATCGTGATGTGCTGCTTGTTTTTTCGGATATAAGACTCTACCCTGTCTTTATATGACTGCAAATTGGTGGACCACTCTATCAAAGGTACTTCTTCTACTTTGTCAAGGTCTATGCCATCTTCTATGGAAGTATAGACCGTTTCTGTGGGGTTACTTTCCAAGTATTTCATCAGTTCGCGCACTACTTTTCTAACTTCTTCTAGCCTTTTTACATGCACCTTTTGCCAGAAAGGCTGTGTCTGTAACTCTGCCAGCAAAGGGGCATTTTGCTTTACCTCTGGCACATTGACTTTACTGAGTTGGGCAGCAAGAGAAGAAACTTTGGTGATAAACCTAGAGCCATCTTTAGACGCTAACATAGCCAGCTTTAAGTTGAGCATAATGATATCAAACCTTCTAGCAAGCTCATGGTCATCTTTATCGGGGAGGATTAGCTTAGAAACATGGGTTTTGAGGTGAATTACATCCACTTTACTGAGGTTTGCCCAGTTGGAGGCATGAGAGAAATGATGGACATGCCGTAAACTCATTTTTACCTGAAATCGCTCTTCATCTAGCTCTTTTACTTGTTGGTAGAGCTGATTTGTGAAGTATTCTTCTAGTTCTTTTTCTTCTTGGCTTACTTTGTCTTTCTCTCGGGTAGTGGTGATGATGTCTAGTTTTAGGTCAAATATTCTCTGTGTAAGGCTTAGTGCTGTATTGCCATTGATGCCCTCTGGGTTTTCTCCAAAGAATTCAAAATTCTGACAGTAATCAAAGATAATAAAATACTCCTTATCCATTTTAGGCCCAAAAAGGTCGGGGCATAGCCTTGTGCCTCTCCCTATCATCTGCCAAAACTTCGCATAGGATTTGACCATTTTGAAGAATACAAGATTGACCACCCTAGGGGCATCTACGCCTGTATCCATCATATCTACCGAAACGGCTATCTGAGGGTCATTCTCTACTTTTTCGTTTACAAACTGATTCAGTAAGTCTTGTGCCTTAGATTCGTAATTATCAATCACTCTTAAGAAATGCCCTGCATGCTCAGGGTAATTTTTATTAAATCTCTCTTCTATAAAAATGGCATGCTGATGGCTTTTGGCAAAGATAATGGTCTTCCCTAGTTTGTCTCCACCTTGCACCTTCAAGCCATGGCTCATCAGGTGGTCTAAGACTTTATCTACAGTATCCGTATTGAAGAGCCAAGAGTTGAGGGCTGCACTTGAGATTTCATCGGGGACATCTCCTGTGCTAGGGTCTCCAAATTTCTCTTCGTATTCTTCCTTTTCTCTGTCAGAAAGCTCACGGTATTTAATGCCTTCTCGCATAAATTTGATTGGCACAGAGATTCCTTTTGGAGGAGTCAGAAAGCCATCTTTTACGGCGGTCTCTAGCTCATAGGCATAGGTAGGGTTATCATCATCTATCTCAAAGAGGGAGTAGGTGTTTCGGTCTATGTCTTTTTTGGGGGTGGCAGTCAGACCGAGGAGCATGGCATCAAAATACTCAAAAATAGCCCCATACTTCTTATAAACAGACCTATGTGCTTCATCTATGATAATCAAATCAAAATGCCCCACCCCATAAAATCTCTTGCCATCGGTTTTGGAGGCATCTATCCTATTCATGATAGTAGGGTAGGTACTAAATACGAGCCTTGCCCCTTTATCCTCTTTCTCTTTAGTGAGGTCTACAGCACTGAGGTGGGGCAGGTAGGTATTGAAAGCTTTGTTTTTGGCTTGGGAGACGAGTGCGTTTCTATCGGCTAGAAAGAGGACTCTTTTTACCCAATTACACTTGGTGAGCATATCTACAATGGCTGCTGCAGTACGTGTTTTGCCTGAGCCTGTAGCCATCACGAACAGGGCTTTTCTGCTGCCTGCTGTGAGTTTGCCTTGCTTGTCTTTACCCACAAAAGCTTCTGCAAGCCGCTGAATAGCCTCCTTTTGGTAGTATCTCCCTGCTATATTTTCATTGGCTTTAAAATCTCTGAGGTCTTTTCTGCTGGTTCTTCTATCTATAAGTCTCTGAAGCTCGTCTTTGGTGTAGAAGCCCTGTACTTCTCGCTCAGGGTAAAAGGTATCATCCCAGAGATAGGTCTCAAAACCATTGGTATAGAAGATAACAGGTCTTTGCCCGTGCATTTGCTCTAGGCAGTCTGCATACAGCTTGGCTTGGTGTTTTCCCTTTCGAGCATCTGCCATCGTTTTCTTGGCTTCTATCACTGCGAGCGGCTTGCCATCATCCCCCCAAAGCACATAATCTGCATGGCCCTTGCCTGAGGAGTTGGTGGAGGTAGGCATGCCTTTTACCTCATATTCTAGCTCATAGCCTTCTCTGAGTTTGTCCCAAGAGGCTTCTTTGAGAGATTGGTCTATGTAAAGTTTCCTTGTGAGGTATTCGGAGATGAGCTGCGGGATTGCCTTCTCTATCTCTATTACTTTTTCTCTCTCTTGCTTACGCTCCTTGACCTCCTTTTCATGTTGCTCTATTTGCTGCTGTAAGGATGCTATCTGATTGGCTTGCTCTGCTAATTTCTTTCTTTCATTGGCGATTTGCTGGTTACTGAGGTCCAGATTTTGCTCTAGTTTTTGAAGTGCTGCTAGAGTTTCTTTTCTTTCTTCTCCTGTGGGGATGAGGCTTTCGTCAAATGCTGGGATACTTGGCTCTTCTTCTGCGTAATAAATCGCCAAAAAGCTCAAAAACCTAAATAGATTTTTAATGACGACCAAGGCGTCTTCTTGTCTGACGGGCTTGCCGTGGGCTGCATTGTTTCCAAATTTCTTGATGAGGTTGATTTCTCTAAACATAGAGGGATTCAAGATATCTTTAAAGCACTGCTCGTGCATGAGTGCCCCTAGGTTATCTGCATAAGGTCTTTCTAAATCTGGGTCATTGCTGTATAGCCATTGGATGGTTTTCTCCATCGCACTCCTACTAATGACTGCACAGGCTTTAGGGGAGATAAAGGTCAGATTCTCTGCTTCTTTTGCCTCTGTATAGATACTTATCCACTCTGTATCTATCTGTAAAAAACTAAAATTACTCATCGCTTTTGATTGTTGGTTGTTACTCTCTATCTTCAAATGCTGTTATTTTTCATATTTCAGTGTCAGTATCGTACTGTCATTCTGGAAGAATCCGCTATACAGCGTAGCCCCCTTTGCAACACGCCCTCTTGCCACGCCTTCAGATTCCTACGGAATGACAGAAAAAGCACTACGGAATGACAGGTAAAGCACTAATCTTCTTTAATCTCCTCATTCAAGAATTTCCATGCTGGATTAAACTCTCTGATAAGTTCTTCTTTCTTTGCTCTAGTCCAGTCTTTGATTTCCTTTTCAGCATCTATGGCATCATTTACGTAATCAAATCTCTGCCAAAACACTAAATTATAACAATAATATTTACCTGCAAAGCTGTCAGGCTTCCCTCTATTGGCTTTGTGTTCTGCTATTCTTCTTTCTAAATCATTGGTGATACCCACATAAAGCACCGTTTTGTTTGGGTTAGTGGTGATATACACAAAATAGTTATGCTCGTTCATTTTTAATATTTTATGATTGTTATTCTGTTTTCTGTCATTCTGGAAGAATCCGCTGTACGGCGTAGCTTTTTTCGTGTCCCTGTCATTCTGAAAGAATCTGCTGTACAGGTAGCTTTTTGTTTTTCTGTCATTCTGGAAGAATCCGCTGTACTGCGTAGCTTTTTTTGTCTCTGTCATTCTGGAAGAATCTGCTGTACTGCGTAGCCCCCTTTGTAACACGCCCTTTTGCCACGCCTTCGGATTCCTACGGAATGACAGGTAAAGCCCTACGGAATGACACACAAGTGGTTCTTGTCATTCTGAAAGAATCCACTGTACAGGTAGCTTTTTTTGTTTCTGTCATTCTGAAAGAATCCGCTGTACTGCGTAGCCCTCTTTGCAACACGCCCTTTTGCCACGCCTTCAGATTCCTACGGAATGACACACAAGTGGTTCTTGTCATTCTGGAAGAATCTGCTGTACTG
>JAABSX010000041.1 GCA_011390205.1 Microscillaceae bacterium
GATTCATGGTATAATTATTAATGGTTAGAAGCCCCCTAACCCCCGAAGGGGGAATTAAATTATTGGGTGCAAAATGGTTATATGGTTTGTTTTATAATTCATTCTTATTTATGTAACCTATTCTAAAAACCGACTAATGGTCGGTATAAGGGTAAAAAAAAAGATTTTATTTTGTTACTATTTTGAGGCAATATATAAGGTATTTGCCACAGCATCTGAACCAAGTGATTGGCTACGTCACTCACTGTTTAATCTTAAAATTTCTTGGATAATATTCTCAGAAACTCTAAAATCAGTTTGTAATAATTTATCAATTAAAGGTTTTACCTTTTCAATTATTGACATCTCCTTTGCTTTATGAATAACCCCTAGTGTTCCTGTCATTTTAAATTTTAACTTAACTGCTAACTTACGAGCTTTTAAATCATCAAGTAAGAGCAATACATTATCATATTCTGAAGCTAATGCAATAGCACTTGCTTCTCCATAATCAACTTGTGTTTCAAGAAAAGCTTGATATTTCTTATCAGAAACAGCCTTTACTTTAATCCAATCAGGTAAATCTTCCCCAAATTCTTGTGCGATTTCAGGTGTTGTTATTAATTCACCATATACCTTTTCCAAAAGATTAAGTTCATCAATCTTATGAAACAATATCAGTGTGCTTGTATCTGAAATTACTACTCTAGGCATTTTCTATATCATTATGTAAATCATCAATTAATCTACTAAATACAGATACGCCATACTTTCCTAGTAGCTCAATGAACGCCCTCTTAGACAGACCAGCTATTTGTGCGGCTTGACCTGCTGAAAGTTTAGCATCTTCATACAGCTTGGTGGCGACTATCATCGAGAAATCATAGTCTGTCAAGTCTATATCATCTGGAATATTTAATTGAACTTTTCTCATAATTATTAATTTTGTTTTAAAAATAATTCACAATTCATTTCTTATCCCCTGATTCACCACAGCAAAGAAACAATCTTTGAATTGCTGTGCTTTGAGGTCAAAGTGTTTTTCAAACATTTCACCTTTCATATCTATCATTTGCAAGATACCTGTGGACATTGCCCAAAGTGCTTTTGCTAATACCAAGGGGTGCAGATTGCTTTTAATGCTGCCATCTTTGATGCCTTGCTGAATTGCCCCGACCATTATCTCATTGATTTTCAGCATGCCTTCCATTGATTTTTCTATGTCTATTTTGGTATCTACTGCCTCAAAAAGAGAGATAAATTGATAATAATTTGGATAATCTATCGCAAACTGAAAATAGGCGTAGCCAATTGCCTCTATTTTATCTACTCCTTTTTCTTTGCTTTCTGAGGCTTTTTTGAACTCTTGAACCATAATTTTTGTAGCACGGTGCCTGATTTCAAGTAAGATTTCATCTTTACTCTTATAGTAAACATAGAGCGTTGCTTTGCCGAGTTCTGCTTCTTTGGCGATGTCGTCCATCGTAGCATTATGGATTCCTTTTGAAAACAATACATTCTCAGCAGCATCTATGATTTCTTCTTGCCTTTGTCTTTTTTCTCTTACTCTTCTTTCTTTAATGCCCATTTCTTAGGTTTCTGTACCGTGTTCTAAAAACCGACTGTTAGTCGGTTATGCAAACATAACACTTATTTTTGGGAATAGTTCAGTGTTAGGAAATATTTTTTTATAAAGTTGTGGGTTATCTTTTAAAACAGACTCAGGGGCAGCATTTTTTTAGCTTGGTGTCTAAGTCTGCAAAAATATCTTGCCCACCTGTCAGCTCTGTGAGCGTCTTTGCAGCTTTCATTTCTGTCAATTTAAGGTCTTTCAATTCGCTATGATGGTATGCCGATGCCTTAAAACCAGTTTCTAAAGTCTGCCACTGCTCCCAAGAAAACTCCAAACCTCCCACGGGTACTATAGATACCCAAAGCTTCCAGGCATAAGGCAGTCCTTCTTTATCTACTAGCCAAAGGTAGGAGTCTCCAGGAGTGCTTCCTCCGCTTTGATAAGTAATGAGTAGGGCTGCTTCTCCATTGCTGAGCTTCACCAGTTTGCGTTGTGTGCCAGGGTCAAAAAGTTTGGCTACAGGGTTGAGCCAAAAAGAATCATTGACCCATATTTCCCAAGCTTTTTGAATGAGTTCTTGCTCATTGAGTTGGCTTCCTTCGGCTTTTTGCTTCACGATGCCTGTTTGTGGGTTAAGATTGACCAACACTACATTTCCCTCCCAAGTTACTTGAGCATAATGCCTGACCTTGTCCCAGACAAGCTGTCTTCTGCCCCCAAAAGTCCAGCTTACTGCCCCTGTTTCGTTCCAAGCCTCTACATTGACGGCTTTCATCATCTTTTTAGCAAGGGCATCTGCCTCTGGGCCTTCTTTGCCTTGAGGGACTGACTCGTTGCTCCACCAAAAAAGACCGCCTCCTATGAGCAGCAATATACCCACAGAGATGAGTAAAATCTTGACCCACTTATTTTTGATAAATTTCATCATGTTGTTTTGTGTTTGTGCCTGAGTATAACTTTCTCAAAAGTACAATTTTTTAGAGAAATATAAGCTTCTCAAAGATTCAAAAAACGGATTGTATCTTTCAAAGCTTATCACACGTTAAAACATCAAACTAAAAAATATCACGATGAAAAACACACTATACCTCTTTTTATGGATGTCTCTTATGCCTTTTTACACACTTTATGCACAAGAGATAGACATAGAGAAACGAAACAAAGACTTGGCTGGCTATTGGATGATAGAAGACAAAGGCGTACTCGTCATAGAAAGCAATGGAGAAATTAGACTGGAGGTCAATGGAGAAGTAATCAACACGGGCAACTGGAAACTGAGCGAAGACGGGAGTATTTTTTACATCTTAGAGGAGGATGATATTCGAGAAACCATGGAAATTATCCGTGTCAATGAGCAGGAGTTCAGTTTTCATCCTGATTTAGAAAGTGCTGAGGTCGTTACATTGACAAAGGTAGATAAAGCATCTGTAACCATGCCCGAAGAAACTACAGTGACAGAAAGAGGTTCACTCAGCAGTGAAGACATCACCAAACGCAAGAAACTTTTGATAGGTAGCTGGATATTAGAGGGGAGTAGTATGCTTGTAATCAAAGAAGATGGTACCATTCAAGAAAAAAAAGAAGGGGAGGTGCATAACTCAGGCACTTGGAAACTCAGTGAAGTGGGCAATACTTTTTTAATCTTCGAGGAGGGGAATTTAGAAGAAGAAATTACAATCGTGGATGTTACAAGTACTCAGTTTATCATGGAAACCCCAGACAAAACGCAACTTACACTTTTCAAAGAAAAAGCCCTCTCACAAGATGAAATCAAAGCACGTCAAAAACAAATTATAGGCACTTGGGAGGCAAATACAATAGATGTGAGGGCAGTAGAAAATCCTGACATCTCGCTCATCATTGAAATCAAAAAAGGAGGGGTTTTTAATTCTTCTAATGGAGATGATTTTGATAAATCAGGCAACTGGACACTCAGCAAAGATGGCAATTACCTCAATATCTCAGGAAATGGAGAAGATAAACAGACCTCTCGCATTATCTCCCTCAGCCAAGAGGAGCTGCTGCTATTGACAGGCTCTAAAACTGTAAGCTTTACAAGAATCAAATAAATAGAAAAACTCCAGAGGAATGACTTTGACAGCCTGCCTCTGGAGTAATGCTTGGCACATCGTATTCATCAATCTCAGTGCTTTCCTTGCTCTTTTGCCCAAGTATCTTTGAGCGTAACCGTACGGTTAAATACCAAATGGGATGGTTTAGAGTCATAAATATCCACACAAAAATATCCTAGACGTTGAAACTGAAATTTATCACCTGCTTTGGCATCTTTGAGGCTGGGCTCTAGCTTGGCATCGGTGATGATTTTGAGAGAATCAGGATTGATAAATTCCTTAAAATCTTTTTCTTTATCACCCAAGGGGTCTTCTACATTGAAAAGGCGGTCATACAGTCTTACTTCGGCATCGATGGCCTGTGCTGCTGATACCCAGTGAATCGTACCTTTTACTTTGATTCCGCTGGTGTCTTCTCCGCTTTTAGAGTCAGGGAAGTACTTGCAGTGTAGCTCAGTGATATTGCCTTGCTCATCCTTGAGGTAGTTTTCACACTCGATGATGTAGGCAGATTTAAGGCGGACTAGCCTTTGAGGACCTAATCTATAAAATTTCTTAGGCGGTGGCGGATTCTCCAAGAAATCGTCTCTCTCTATGTAAATTTCTCTTGAGAAAGGCATCATACGCTGTCCTGCTTCTGCATCTTCAGGGTTATTCTCAGTGCTGAGTTCTTCTATTTGTCCTTCAGGATAATTGGTAATAATCACCTTGATAGGGTCAAGCACTGCCATCACCCTTGGGGCTATTCTGTTGAGGTGCTCACGTACACTATTTTCTAAGAGAGAAACATCAGTAATACTTTTACGCTTGGTAATTCCTGTTTTTTGCACAAAATCCACGATAGATTCAGGCGTGTAACCTCTTCTACGCAAGCCCGAAAGTGTAGGCATACGAGGGTCTTCCCAGCCATTGACGTGTTTTTCTTCTACCAGTTGGAGGAGTTTGCTTTTGCTCGTAACGGTGTAGTTGATCTCCAAGCGTGAAAACTCGGTTTGCTCAGAAGGATGAATCTCTAAAGCCTTGATGAACCAATTATACAGTGGGCGGTGCACCTCAAACTCAAGGGTACAGAGGGAGTGCGTTATTTTTTCTAAAGAATCAGACTGTCCGTGTGCAAAATCATAGGTAGGGTATATTTTCCAAGTATCACCTGTGCGGTGATGATGGGCTTTCTTGATACGATACATGCCAGGGTCACGGAGGTGCATATTGGGCGAAGCCATGTCTATTTTTGCCCTTAGTACATACGTACCTTCTTCAAATTCACCCTTTTTCATTCGCTCAAATAAGTCTAGGCTTTCTTCTACGGGTCTATTGCGGAAGGGGCTTCCCTTGCCTGGCTCTGTAGGCGTGCCTTTGAGGGCATTGAATGCTTCAGTGCTGAGTTCATCTACATAAGCCTTGTCAGCTTTAATGAGCTGTACCGCAAAATCATACAAGGTATCAAAATAATCAGAGGCATAATATTCACGCTCTCCCCAGTCAAAGCCCAGCCAACGGATGTCTTCTTTGATAGAGTCCACATAGCGTACATCTTCTTTGGCGGGATTGGTATCATCAAACCTTAGATTGCAAAGTCCTCCATACTTTTGAGCCAAGCCAAAATTAAGACAGATAGACTTGGCATGCCCAATGTGTAGAAATCCATTGGGTTCGGGGGGGAATCTTGTATGAACTTTTGCACCGTGTTTTTCGTCTTTGAGGTCTTGCTCTATGATATTTTCTATAAAATTTAAAGAGGTTTTATTTTCTGGGTTGCTCATGTTTGTTTTTAAATTTTTTTGAGAATCTTAGCCTACAAAGATACACATTATTTTTAGTCAAGATTTTTTAGGGGGTAAAAAAACATTCATTTCTTCTATCAATAACTCACCGCCGATAATAGGAATCGCCTCGCTGTTTTAAGCGTCCTCACATACCCACAGCAAACTGTTCTTAGCATCCGCAACTGTTCTTAGATGCTATGACTAGTTTGCTGTTGTGGATTACGCTTAACGCCATGGCCTACGACCGGTGGGAAAAAGTCCTTTGTGCTGTCATTCCGTAGGAATCCGCTGTACTGCGTAGCTCTTTGTCACGCCTTCAGATTCCTACGGAATGACATACTAGCTCAAAACTCTGTTCTCTGGTCGGTGGCGAAATGGCTGTAAACCAACTCCTAATCTTTTACGAACTTCTCAACAGCCATTTCTAAAACACCAACCCAAATCTTTTCTTATGATGGTCTTAAAGCCTTTACCAGTGTATAAATGGATTAAGTTTAAAGCAGTATGACTTTGAGAAAAAAATCTCAGGAAAATTTGAAAAATAAAATATTTTCCATAAATTGCACCCACTTAATTATGAATTAAACAATTTTTAGAAAAAAAGATGAAATCACCCTATTTTAAGGAAGAACATCATTTATTTAGAGAAACAGTGCATGACTTCTTTGCAAAGGAAGTCATGCCACATGTTTCTGAGTGGGAAGACAACAGACGTGTACCCAAGGACATTTGGAAAAAAATGGGTGACATGGGCTATCTTGGTCTATGCCACAAAGAAGAATATGGAGGCATGGATGCTGATATTTGGTACTCGGTCATTTTTCTAGAAGAATTGGCAAAGACCAATGGAGGATTTAGCTCCAATGTGAGCGTACATATCTATATGGCTACCAATCACATCGCCAAAGCAGGAAGCGAACAACTCAAGCAAAAATATTTAGTGCCTTCTATTGCAGGTGAAATGGTGGCTGCCCTTGCCGTTTCGGAACCAGGGGCAGGCTCTGATGTGTCTGCCATTCGCACAAATGCACGCCGAGAAGGAGACAATTTTATTGTAAATGGTCAAAAGCTCTGGATTACCAACGGGACTTACTGTGATTTTTATACTACTGCCGTCAAGACCGAAAACGGCATTACATTGATGGTCATAGATGGCAATGCAGAAGGCGTAACCCGCAACAAACTGAATAAAATGGGCTTACACAGCTCGGATACTGCCGAAGTTTATTTTGACAATGTAAAAGTGCCTGTTTCTAATGTCATCGGTGAAGAAGGAAGAGGTTTTCACTACATTATGGATAGTTTTCAGCTAGAAAGATTGGTAATCGGGATGAGCTCTATAGGAGCAAACGAACAAACACTCGAGCAGACCTTGCAATACATGGCAGAGCGTGAAACCTTTGGCAGGGCTATCAATAAATACCAAGTCTTGCGCCATACCATTGCACAACTTGCCTCGGAAGTAGAACAAAATAAGCAATTTGTGTATCATACTTGTTGGCTACACGAGCAAGGCGAATACGTAGTCAAAGAATGCTCCATGATTAAGCTACTCAGTGCCGAACTCAATAAAAAAGTAGTGGACGAATGCCTACAAATGTTCGGTGGCTATGGCTACGTAGAAGATTTTCCGATTTGCCGAGCTTACAGAGATGTACGGGTAGGCACGATTGCAGGAGGTACTTCACAAATTATGCGTGAGATTATCTCCAAAATCGTGGTAGATGGCATTGAACACAAACGAGCCTACAACCCTTCGGATGCCCAAAACATACAAGGAAATAATACAAGTATTGTAGCTAAAGAAATTATTAAATCACTTGCTGATAGATTCCGTCCCGAAAAAGCAGCCGATTATGCTACAACTATACATTATGACATCTCTGGTGAAAACGGAGGACAATATACCATCAAAATCGCCAATGGAGCTTGCCAAGTGGAAGAAGGCTTGCAAGGTGAGGCCAAGTGCATCATCAATGTAGCGGATAAACTCTACGAAGCCCTCGAGACAGGCAAGGCCGATGCTCAAGCTGCTTTTATGAATGGAGAAATCAAAGTCAGTGATGTGGGCGAGATGATGAATTTTACCAAAGTATTTAAAAGACTTTCTTAACATTGACCGCAGATTTACAAAACCCACTTTGTGAGCAGACACTCGAAAGTGGGTATTTTTTTGTCAATACCGATAAAGAATCGTAAAACTTTAACCAATTCTAACTTTCAGAGTTATCTTTGAAATATTTTATTTCACCTAAAAATAACAATACACAAAGAATTATGACTGATACCTCAAAACAAGCCACCATTTTAGACAAGTTTTATCACTGGGAAGCCACCCAAGCCCAAAAAGTATTCTTGAGACAGCCTCAAGGAGATAGCTGGATAGACTATAGCTGGGCAGAAGCTGGCAATCAGGCAAGAAGAATCGCTGCTGCCCTTCACGCAATGAATCTCCCCCCAAAAAGCAACATAGGCATTGTCTCTAAAAACTGTGCCCACTGGATTATCAATGATATGGCAATCATGATGGCAGGGCATGTCTCTGTCCCTTTTTACCCCACCCTCACCCACGATAAGCTCAACCAAGTGCTCGTACACAGTGAATGCAAGGTTTTGTTTGTAGGAAAGCTAGACGAGTGGGAAGACATGAGCAAAGGCGTACCGAGCAGTGTGCATTGCATCTCATATCCACAATACCCCAACCAAGCCCTGCTAAGTGGAATGACAAAATGGGAAGATTTACTCAAAAACCATGAGCCTCTAGCCCAAAATCATCAGCCTGATTTGCAAGACCTCATGACCATTATCTATACCTCTGGCACTACAGGTATGCCCAAAGGCGTCATGTTTACCTATGAACGCATGGCAGTGGGTATGAACAGTGTAAGCGATATTTTTGCACTTAATGATACTTCTAACAAGCATTTTTCATATTTACCTCTGTGCCATATCGCCGAGCGCAATATCGTAGAAAGTGCGGCTGTCTATGGGGGTGCTTGTATTTATTTCTCCGAATCTCTAGATACTTTTGCCAAAAACCTAGCCGAAGCACAGCCTACGCACTTCTTGGCAGTGCCTCGTATCTGGACCAAATTCAGGCTGGGTGTATTGAGCAAAATGCCACAGGCACAGCTAGATGCTGTCTTATCTAACCCACAGATGGCAGAGGCTGTCAAAAAACAAGTACAGACCTCCCTTGGGCTTGTGCACGCCAAAGTCATCCTTACGGGTGCCGCACCTATGCCCTCTTCGCTGATAGATTGGTTTGCTAAATTGGGCATCATTATCCAAGAAGTCTATGGAATGACTGAAAACCTAGGCGCATGCACCTATATGCCCAAAGACAATATCAAAAGCGGTGTAGTAGGGCAGCCCTACCCCGATGTAGAAGTAAAGATAGCCCCCCAAAATGGCGAAGTACTGATGAAATCTCCTTGGGTCATGAATGGCTATTACAAACACCCTGAGCAGACTGCCGAGACCCTCAAAGATGGCTGGCTACACACAGGAGATATGGGCGAGCTAGACAGCGAAAACTTCCTCAAAATCACGGGGCGTGTCAAAGATACTTTCAAAACTTCCAAGGGTGAATTTGTAGTGCCTGCACCTCTCGAGTATGCCTTCGCTACCAATAACCACGTAGAGCAGGTATGTATTTTGGGCAGAGGTCTAGCACAGCCCGTAGCACTGGTAGTACTTTCAGAAATAGGGCAAGCCGCAGACAAAGAAAATGTAGAGGCAGGCTTACAAAAAACAATGGAAGAACTCAATGCCCAAGCCATGAAGCACGAGCAAATCAAAAGCATTGTCATCACCAAAGAAGCTTGGACTGTAGAAAATGCCATGATGACACCTACACTCAAAGTAAAAAGAAATGTGCTAGAGCAGGTCTATGAAGACAAACTCCATGTTTGGTATGAAAACAAAGAAACCATCGTCTGGGAATAAAACCCAAAGAATGACAGATATACGAAGTATTCTCAGATGCTTAATCAAATTCATAGCCTCGGCTGTGGATTTCAGACATGGTACTTTCTTAGTTAGAAGGTGCTAAGTATCTGGGCATATTTAGTTTACATTATTCTGAACCAAATTTTAGCCATTTAATTGCCGCCAGATTAATCTGGTGGCAATTGAATGGCAAGTATAGCTGTAAGCTAGGATAGTATAAGCTATTTAAGAACAAGTACTTACGTCTTAAAAACTATCAAGCTATTTCAAGACAATACAAAAGACTCATTAATCATTCAGTACCAATTACTGTAGAGATTTTAATACAAAAAATGATTCCCTTAGAAAGATTTAAAAATATACAGATTGAAGAATGGAACAAAGATTTGTTCTTTGAATGGGCTGGCATAGAGATTCTGGCAGTCGCAGATGGCTATGCCAAGATGTGCATCAATGTAGAGCCACACCACAGAGGAGGAGGAGGCACCAAGGCAATCAATGGAGGAATCGTAGCCTACCTTTTTGATGGCTTAATGGGGCTTTGCACTGCCACACAATGGCACGAAAACACCATCGGGATGGCTACCATCTCTCTGACAGTCAATTATGTAGGAATGTTGCAAGCCGAAAAACAAGTCGTCGGAGAAGCCCGTGTAGTAAAAAAAGGAAAAGAAGTTGTATTCTTAGAAGGCACTGTAACTGATGACTTTGGCAACATTGCTGCCACTTGCACAGGAATTTACAAGCTCAGACAAAAAAAATAAAAATGCTTATGGATAAAAAAGACATTTACATAGAAAAATCTTTACGACAATTTTTAAAATATGGAATCAAAAGTGTTACCATCGGCGACATAGCCCAGCACCTCAATATCTCTACCAAAACGATTTATAAGTTATTCGGTGATAAAACAGGCTTGGTGCATGCTTGCTTGGCACTAGACCAAAAGATAATCGCTGATACTTACGAAAAAATCCTTAAAAATGAAGCACTCATGATGGCTTTGATAGCCTTTTATAATGAACTCGTCAATCGTATCTCTAGGGTAAACCCCAATTATTTTAATGATTTAAAAAACTACTTCCCCGAAGAATGGGAAAAAATAACACAGCATAGCATAGAACAAATCAAGATTTTATTAGAAAAGGGAAAATCTCACGGCTTTTTTTACCAAAACCTAGACAAGGAAGTAGTAGCACAGACCCTAAGCCTCCTTGTAGGGGCGATGCTAGATGACCATACTTTTACACAATACATCCCCAACCGCCGACAGCTTTCTGCCAATATCATCTACCCTTACCTGAGAGGCATCTGCACCCGCAAAGGCTGGGAAGAGGTCAGACAATACCTCTCCAAGGCCATAATGCTTTGAGCACAAAGCCTGTCATCAGAAGATAAGAGCATCAAACTCCTACAAAGGGAGGCATTTTAAAATGCCAAAAAAAAGAACTAACTTGCATCTTAAAATTATACAAACTCACTGTATCTCGAAATGAAACAAAGTATTTATTATTTATTTTTAGGAACACTCCTTTTATTGAATGCCTGTGGCAGCAACAACAGCCAGAAATCTACCCAAAATCTACTTAACTATGCCCCAGGCTCTATGGCCCAGGCTGCTAGTTTTGACCCAGATTTTGAAAAAGAATTTGTGGCAAACTTTAAAGTAGCAGCCCTACCCTATGGCACAGACACTAGCTACGCCCTGCAAGATACCATCCCTGCCGATATTGCCATTAAATATATCTTAGAAGCCGCCGAAAAAGCCCAAATCAATGCCTTCAAAGATGTATGGGGAGATACCGAAACCCAAGAAATGACCCGAAAAGGACTCAAAGACAGATACATCAGTGTAGAAAATAGTGCCTTCGCTGTCATTAATTTTGGGCAAGGAGCAAGGCTGCAACTTAGCCAAAACTATCACTCCTTCGTGTTTCATTATATCCCTACTTTTATGGACGGACGCTACAAATATAGCTTCTTGGCAAATTATACGGCAGAAGGAAAACTTATAGATGTGCTGCCCATAAGTGAGCTGGCTCAGTTTGTAGATATGGAAAATATCCAAACTGCCCACATCAATAAAGAAGGAGGCATCGAGGTACATACACAGCTCATCAGATACGGACAAATGTATGACCACCCCGAAGATTATGAAGAAACTGGCACACAGACCTTTGTGATAGACCAAGAAGGGAAGTTTATCCTTCAGCAAGAACAATATTCTAGCTTCTCAGGTAAATTCCTTGCCAAAACAGACTCCGAACTGACCGCCCCCCGATTCTTGATTGAGCAGCTATTTGAGGATACACAAGTACGCTACCAAGCCAGTGCAGACTCAAGCCCTCAAGAATGGGAAATCATCCGAATCAACAAAGAAAAAAATGAACTTGTTGCCAGAAAACCTGGCAGTAGCCAAGATTATACCCTCAGCTACGACAAAGCCAAAGCTACCTTCGTCTGCAAAAATAGCAAGGGAGAAAAGACAAATTATACGAGAGTGAGAGATTAATGATTAAACCATCATAAAATGGAAACTTTAGCTATACAAGAGGATAATTTAGAAAAAGAAATATCCAAAGAAAGAAGTCGTCTATCTAGCGACCGCATGGATATTTCTTTTGGAGAGATTATAAATTTATATAAAAACAAAGAATTAATTATCCGCCCAGAATATCAAAGACTTTACAGGTGGAATGATTTTCAAAAAACAGCACTTATTGAGTCCATTTTATTAGGAATACCTATTCCTCCTATTTTTGTGTCAGAAGATGAAAATGGAATATGGGAATTAGTAGATGGATTGCAAAGAGTAACTACATTCATTAGTTTCTTTGGTGAACTTGATGAGAATGACTTTAACTTGCAAGCTACCCCTGAAAATAACGATGATGAAGAATATAACCTACTTAACAAGTGGATACTTAAGGCAGGTAGTCTAGTAGAAAACTTAGAAGGTTTTGATATAGATACTTTACCCAAAAAATATACGATTAATCTGAAAAGAGCCGTCTGTAGGGTAGAAATTCTGAGAGGTGAGAGTAATACATTCATGAAATACGAACTCTTCAAAAGATTAAACGCTGGTGGTACTAAAGCAAATCCACAAGAAATTCGTAATGCTATTTATCGTCAATTTGATACCAGATTGAATAATCTTTTGGAGGAACTTAGTCAAAATGAGCTATTTAAAAAACTAACCAAGTTAAGTGAAAAGAAACAACGTGAACTATATGATCAAGAGTTAGTACTAAGATTTATAGCTTTTGTCAATAATATAGAAAATATCAATGAAAATACTGAAAATTTTTTAGATCTCTTCATGGAGCAAGCCGTCAAAAATAAACATTTTGAGTATGACGAATATCAATCACTTTTTAAAGAAGTATTAGGAATTATAGATTCATTGGGAGATGAAAATGTTTTTCGCAACGAAAGTAAAAGTTTTGTACCAGCTCTATATGAAGGAATAACAATAGGAGTAGCACAAAATTTAGCAATCTATCGAGAAAGTATTGAATTACTAAGGAAAAAAATCGCAGAACTTAAAAAAGATGATGATTTTAAAAAGTTTTCTGGCTCTGCCTCCAATAGCCGAAGTAGAATCAAAAAAAGACTGTCTAGAGCGAGTGCTATTTTTCAAAATCCATCGGTAGATTAAGATAAAAACATGCTAGACTTTGAACAAGCCCTGCTTGAGCAAATAGAAGAAAGAGAAAACATACTATTTGAGATAGAAAAAGTCATCTTCACAAAGAGATATAAACTTTCTCAAAAACATTTTAATATCTTTTCTGTGCAATCTATCACAATGATTTATGCTGTTTGGGAAGGCTTTATTCAGAAATCTTGTCAATTATATATTGAGAAAATCAATTCATTAGAAATTAAATTTGAAAATCTGAGTGATGAGATTCAGGTTTTTCATCTTGAAAATACTTTCAAACAATTCAAACAATATCCAGAAAAAAAGCAAAAGAAAGTTAAATTCTATACTGAACTAGCAAGTTTTCATCAAATACCTATTCATCAAATACATGGTCAGATGCATACACAGAGTAATGTGAGCTTTGAAAACCTGAATATCATTTTAAGTGCGCTTTCACTAGAGCCTTTTAAAGAAAACTGGAGTGTTTATAATCATCCTAAACCAAATCTTAAAGAAAGTTTAAAGACTTTTTTGAGATATAGAAATGGAGTAGCACACGGAGGAGATGTAAGTGCAGAAGAAAAGGTAACACAAGAAGTCTATGAGAAGTATCGTGATTTGGTAAGAAATCTGATGTATGAAATACATGATAGAATGTTATTGGGAATAAAAAATAAAACCTATTTAAGAAATGACGCTTAACACCGAAAAAAGTCCTTATATCCAAGATTATATGGAAGGCAATATTTGTTTTGGCTGTGGAAAAGACAACCCCGAAGGGCTACAAATCAAGAGCTACTGGGAAGAAGATAAGTGTATTTGTATCTTTCAATCCGAAGAAAAATACCAAGGCTGGAAAAACCTCATGAATGGTGGAATCTTGGCAACACTTATAGACTGCCACACCATGGGTGCTGCCACCTCACACGCCTACCGCCAAGAAAATCGCTCTTATGACAGTGAGCCTACTTATCGCTATGCCACGGGGACACTCACTGTAAAGTATCTAAAGCCTACACCCAATACTGTGCCTATCAAAATCATGGCTCAAATCACAGAAGTAAAAGGACGGAAGACGACCATGCGTTGTGAAGCTTGGGCTGGGGATATTTTGACAGCAGAAGCAGAAGTAGTTGCCATTAGAGTGTTTGATAGCAGCCAAGCACACGGACAAAACCCTTTTCACGAATAACTTTCTACAAACAATAATATGGAGACCAAACCCACCGCCGAGCTTATTTTCAAGTATTTTCCCAAGCTCACTGATACACAAAAAGAGCAGTTTGGAAAGCTAGAGGAGCTTTACAAAGATTGGAATCAAAAAATAAATGTGGTCTCTCGCAAAGACGTAGATTTGCTCTATGAGCGGCACGTATTGCACTCCCTGAGCATAGCCAAGGTCATCACATTTAAGCCCGGAGCCAGACTTATGGACGTAGGCACAGGGGGTGGATTTCCTGGCATTCCGCTTGCGATTCTCTTTCCTGAATCCAAATTTTATCTGGTGGACTCTATTGCTAAAAAAATAAAAGTAGTGCAAGAAGTCATAGAGGGTCTAGGGCTGAAGAATGTCCGTGCAGAGCAAATCAGAATGGAAGAGGTCAAAGAACAATTTGATTTTGTAATGAATAGAGCCGTAGCCCCTCTTAGCACACTCATTCACTGGACTCAAGACAAGTACATCCCTAACTGGAATCATACACTCAAAAATGGCATTATCTCACTCAAAGGCGGAGACCTCACCGAAGAAATCAAAGAAGCTGGCATTAAGAATCACAAAATATTTGAGCTGAAAGAAATGTTTGAAGGAGATTTTTTTGAAACAAAAAAGATTGTCTATGTGCCTATGATTTCATAAAACACTGGACTCTCTGCCCCTATTTTGAGCATTTTTAGGTGTTTTTTGCTAATATTACTTACTTTTGTTGTTTTTTTTGGCTAAAACCTTGCTTGTTATTTTTTTTTATGCTAAATTTGATGTCAATGTTCAGATTATATACCAAAATTGGCAAAAAATGGAAAGCCCTATATTTTTTAATAAAAATCTAAAATACCTCCGCCGTCAGAATAACCGCCAGACACAAGACAACCTAGCCAAAGCACTGGGGCTGACCCGTAGTGTCATATCCTCTTATGAAGACGCTAGAGCAGAGCCAAGCATAGCCACACTGACCAAAGTATCAGAGTATTTTCAGGTATCCATAGAAATGCTGACCAATATAGATTTGAGCAATGCCGACCAAAAAGACATAGAATATAAACTCCAGCTAGAAAAATATGCCTCTGCACGGCAGTTTGAGATTAAAACTGTGCCTATAGAAACAAGCACAAAATCAAGGCAAATTAGTCTAGTGCCACAAAAAGCCTCCGCAGGATATAGCCACGGCTATGCAGACACTGAATATCTCAAAGAACTGCCTGCTTATCAACTGCCTTTCTTAGAAAAACAAAAAGAATACCGTGCTTTTGAGATTCAAGGAGACTCTATGCTGCCCCTACCCGATAAAAGCATCGTCATAGGTGAGTATGTAGAAGACATGCAAGACCTCAAAGACGGAGAAAAATGCATCATCATCAGTGAAGAAGATGGCGTAGTGTTTAAGCAAGTATTTAACAAAATAGCTGAAAGAGGCACTCTCTTGCTAAAATCTTCTAATGTAGCTTACAGCCCCTATGAAATCAAGGCGAAAAGTGTCTTAGAAATATGGAGATTCACCGCTTATATACACCGCGAATTTCCACAAGAATACAGCACCACAGACAGCTTGAAAGAGGCTTTCTCACGTATGGAACACCAAATACAAGACCTTAAAGTTATCCAAGATTCTCAAAAAAACTAGCTCCTGAGCGAGTCTCGTGCTGCTTAGCCCATCCTTGCCCCCGTCTTTCTTTGTATAAACAGGGGCATGGGTGTTTTTTTGTGTAGTTAAAATTATCAATTCTCCCTTATTTTTCAGTATTTTATTAGTCAAAGCCAATGGATTTGTCTTTATTTGCCAAAATAAAATGAGCGCATACTATGACCCAAAAAACAGGCCCTTCTAAAAAACCCAAAGTACAAAATACTAAATTCCTAATTGGAAGCCTAGATTATGCCGACTTCCCTGAATTTAATTTATTAGACATCGCTTGCAAAATAGATACAGGAGCACAGACTTCTGCCATACACTGTCATCGTATTAGATTGATAGAAGTAGAAGGCAAAGAAGTCATTGCTTTTAAGCTGCTTGACCCCTCTCACCGAGATTATGATGACAAAGAATACCGTACCTCCGTCTTTAATGAACGCAAAATACGCAGCTCCTCAGGGCATGCAGAGTACCGATATGTCATCACCACGGATATTATCTTGTTTGGAAAAGTCTTCAAGACTGAGTTTACGCTTGCTGACCGTGAACAGATGAAGTATCCCGTGCTCATTGGGCGAAGACTGCTCAAAGATGCTTTCATCGTAGATGTCTCCAAAAAAAATCTCTCTTACAAAGAAAAATAAAAAAATCCTACACAAGGGTTTAACACCAACAAACAAACAACTTAATATGAAAATTGCTATTTTATCTCGCAATGAATCTCTATACTCTACCAAAAGACTTGTGGAGGCCATTCAGACACGAGGACACGAAGCCATAGTGATTGACCACGCCAAATGCCATCTTGTGATGGAGCAAGACTCTCCCAATGTATTCTTAGACAGTGATGAAATCACAGACATTGATGCCATCATCCCCAGAATAGGGGCTTCAGTTACTTTTTATGGAAGTGCAATCATACGGCAGTTTGAGGTCAGTAAAGTATTTACTACGCTCAGCTCTCTAGCACTGGTTCGCTCTCGTGATAAATTAAGGGCTTTACAGATTTTGGCACGCTCAGGCGTAGATATTCCTAAAACTGCCTTTGCCAAGCACCCAAGAGATATTTCTCACCTTATGAAACAAGTAGGAGGTGCTCCACTTGTCATCAAACTGCTGGAGGGTACGCAAGGGCTAGGTGTGGTATTGGCAGAAACAAAAACAGCTGCAAAATCTGTTATGGAGGCTTTCTACGGACTCAATGCCAATATCTTGGTGCAAGAATTTATTAAAGAAGCAAAAGGTGCTGATGTCCGTGCATTTGTAGTAGGTGGCCAAGTGGTTGGTGCTATGAAAAGACAGGGGCTAGAAGGTGAGTTTAGGTCCAATCTTCACAGAGGGGGGCAAGGTACTATCATCAAGCTGACACGAAATGAAAAAAGTACCGCAGTCAAGGCTGCCAAAGCATTGGGACTTGCCGTGGCAGGAGTAGATATGCTACAGTCAGAAAGAGGCCCACTGGTGATAGAAGTAAACTCCTCTCCAGGCTTGGAAGGCATAGAAAAAGCCACAGGAAAAGACATTGCAGGAGATATTATAAAATATATTGAGGACAATATCAAAGGAACTGACTCCAAAAACAGAGACAAAGTAGGAGTCTAGTTTATCATTGACTGCATGTCATTGATTTACAGTACCTTGCCCTTATTTTTCCATAGCTTAGAGTTTGTAAGCCCTAAGCTATGAAAAAACGTTTGATAGTATAATCAAAGTTAAATGGCTCATTATCACAGCAAAAAATCTTTATTTTCTTTACCAAGGAGGAGCTTTTAAGCATCAAAACCAAACCAACCAAAAAATTAATATACAAAACAACAAAATAACTCCTATGAAGTAAGACTGTACTTGCCCGCCTTGTAGGCTACGAGTTTGCCTGCCGATAAACCCTATCACATAGGCGATGAGATGCACCAGTCCGTCTATGACAGTTCTGTCTAGCCACGCCAAAATATGGGCAAACACAACTTGTATTCTTGCGATCACAAGGACAAAACCATCTATCACGATTTGGTCAAAATAGCTCATGTTCCTAGCCGTCTTCAGCCCCAAGCGTACCAAAGAATGCAGTGGCAAATTAAAAACGACTTGGTCTAGCTGAGGTGTAGCTTCAGCTGCTTCTAAAGTGGGCTTCACCAAAAACTGCTGATAAAATCTATCTTGGAAAAATCCATAATATGACCATTGGTAAAATACCCCCACATATTTGTTGAAAGCCTTTCGCATAAACCTCCACCTCAAATCAAGCCAATACGCAAGCCCCAGACCGAGACTTACACAAAGCACAGATATTACAGCACTCAGGCTGTGTAGGGCTTCTTGCTTTTCTGCCAGATAAGCTTGCACTTCTTCACCCAAGAAAAAATTAGTAGGCGTGGGGAGCCCCTGCAAAAGCCAACTGCCCTCAGCAGAAAATGGATTTAAGGAAAAACACAAAAACAAACTACAAAATGCCAAAACTCCCAACGGAATTTTCATCACCAAAGGAGGGTCTTGAATCTCTGGAAAACAAGCGGGCTCATCTCTATGAAGTATATCTAAGTTAAATTTTCCTATAAATACCAACAATAGCATCCGCCCTACATAAATGGCGGTCAGCACTGCAGTCATAAAACCCAAAACAGGTACTACATATAACACGTAACTTCCCTCCTCGCTCATCACCGATGCCCATGCCCATGCCCCACTCAAGATGGCATCTTTAGATAAAAAACCCGAGAACAAGGGCAAGCCCGCCAAAGCACAAGCACTCAATAAAAAACACAATGCCGTGAAAGGCATCCGCTTGGACAGCCCTCCCATCAAATACATGTTTTGTGCATCAAAATGCCTACCCTGCCGATGCCCCACTTGATGCAAGGTGTGAATAATCGCTCCTGCACCCAAAAACAATCCTGCTTTGAAAAAAGCATGCACAAACAAATGAAACAAACTTGCAGAGTAAGCCCCTACACCTATGCCCAACACCATGTAACCTAGCTGAGAGATGGTAGAATATGCCAATACTTTTTTGATGTCTTTCTGAATCAATGCACTCAATGCCCCCAATATGGCGGTGATAGTACCTACAAAAGCAATGATAATCAAAATACTTAGGTTCAGTAAAAAGAAAATCCTTCCCAAGAAAAAAACCCCAGCCGCCACCATAGTAGCTGCATGAATCAGTGCCGAAACAGGCGTGGGACCTTCCATGGCATCAGGAAGCCAGACTTGTAGCGGAAACTGGGCAGACTTGCCCACCGCACCGCACAACAGGCCAAAGCCCATCAAAGTAAAATAAAAATGAGAGGTATTGGTCTGAATATTTCCCGAAAATAGAAGCTGCTCTACCTCCGAAATCTGAAAAGTATGAAAGCAAATCCAGACTGTGATGATGCCTACCAAAAGCCCTGCATCTCCTATACGATTCACCAAAAAAGCTTTTTGTGCTGCCCTGTTGGCTGCCTCTTTTTTATGCCAAAAACCAATCAAAAGATAAGAAGAAAGCCCTACCATCTCCCAAAAAAAATACGTAATAAGCAGATTATCAGACAGTAAGATGCCCAGCATCGCAAAGGTAAATAAGCCCAGATAGGCAAAATAACGGCCATAATTCACTTCTCCACGCATGTATTCCAGAGAAAATAGCTGCACAAGACTCGCCACTACACTGACCAAACAAAGCATGGCAGTGTTGAGATTGTCTAGCCTGATATCTACACTAAAAAAGATTCTCCGATTAAGGCTAAACCAAGGGATTTGGTAAAAAACAGCCGCTTGCCCCCACTGATGCAGCAACAGATAAACAGAGAGAAAAGTCATTAGTAATGAGACAGTCAGTGCTACTTTTCCAGCAAATCGGTGCAGTGCTTTTTGTGTGAAGATGAGCAACAAAAAACTAGCAAAGGGTAAAAATAAAATAACAAATGCAAGCAAAAACATATACAGACCCTGCTTTTAAGGTTTTGAAAATTTTATCTCTTGATTTTTATGACCTTTTTTATGTTTGGTACTAAATCATCTGAGCAGAAGAACAAAAATAAGTATAAAAAACGACTCGAGTGCCATGTTTGTCTGTGGCTTTCTACATCAGTTATAGTACTCAAACAACAAAAAAGCATTGCCCTCTTGGAGAGAGCAATGCTTTTTGTATCAACAGCAACGGAATGCTCAATGACTAGCCTTCTATTACCTTAAATTTAAGCGTGGCTTTTACTTCACGGTGCAAATCTACAGTAGCAGTATATTCACCGATGAGCTTAATTTCTTTTTGGTCAAAAGAAATCTTGCGTCTGTCTACTTCTACACCCACTGCTTTGAGTGAGTCAGAAAGTTGGATGGTAGTAACAGCACCGAATATTTTTCCGCTTTCACTTGCTTTAGCAGGTATCTCTAGAGATACAGCTTCTATCTGTACAGCGAGTAGCTCAGCATCTTGCTTAAGTTTGTCTGCCTTGTGGGCAGCCTGCTTTAAGTTTTCTGCCAATACTTTTTTATTAGATTCAGTAGCAGCTACAGCATATCCTTGTGGGATGAGGTAATTACGTCCGTAACCAGGCTTTACATTGATTAAATCATTGCGATAGCCCAGCCCAGTAACGTCTTCTTTTAAGATGATTTCCATTATATTATTAATCTCGGGGTAATACCATTATTATTTCAAAGAGTCAGTTACATAAGGCAATAAAGCCAAATGACGGGCACGCTTGATTGCTTGTGTTACTTTACGTTGATACTTTAAGGAAGTACCTGTAAGGCGGCGGGGCAATATTTTACCCTGCTCATTGACAAACTTCACTAGGAAGTTAGGGTCTTTGTAATCAATGTACTTGATGCCATGCTTGCGAAAGCGGCAGTACTTTTTCTTATTTTCGTTGCGGTGTACGGGTTCGTTTTGTAAACTCATGTTCTTATTCTTTTTCGATTTGAGATTCATTTAATTTCTTCTGTCTTCTTTTTTCGCTGTATGCGACGGCAAACTTGTCAAGAGAAACGACAAGGTGTCTCATCACTTTTTCGTCACGGCGATACTCAGTTTCGAGGGTTTTAATCAACTCAGGAGCTGATTTGAACTCAATAATCGTATAAAATCCCGTATTTTTTTTCCTGATAGGATAGGCAAGCTTTTTCAGACCCCAATCTTCTTGGTGTACGATTTCTGCTCCTCCATCAAGGATAATTTGCTTGAATTTCTGTACTGTGTCCTTCATCTGTTCATCAGACAAAACGGGAGTTAAAATGAACACAGTCTCGTATTGATTTAATACCATAAATAAAAAGGATTATCTATTATTTTTTTAAATTAAGGTTGCAAAGTTAAAGAATCTCTGTATCTAATACAAGGGATGTCTTAAAAAAACGTACCTTAATTTTACGGGCTTTAAGGTACATTTTGGTGTGCTTTTTATTTTTTGGAGAATATCTTACCTGACTTCAAAAGTCCCGTATCCTATTCGGTATCCTTCACTATAAAACTCTACGGTGTGCCTTCCTGCCTCAAACTCGCCTGTGCGCCCAAACTCAAAGTTGATATTTTGTCTAGAGTTGTCAAAAAGAATTTGTTTGCGGACGGAGTATTGGATTTCACGCCCATTGGCTTCAAATTTACCTGACTCGCCTGGGTTGATGAGCAGTGTGCCAGCTGGCTCTAAGACCCTCATGTAGACATCTTTGTTGCCTATTTTGGAGAGTTTATTATCAGCTAGGTTAAAAGAGATAGAGAGTCTATCTATTTTATTGGCTCGGTACTGCCCTCCGCTTTGCACTTTGCCCCTGCTATCGACAACATTCACGATGACATTCTCGGCCTTGAGCACAGCAGCTTCTTCTAGTCTGCCTTGCATTTTATTTCTTTCTTTGTCTAGCTCGGTGATGGTGCTGGTAAGCTCATTTTTTTGATTTTTGAGATTGTTATTTTCATCATACAGAATGTCGGCAGTTTCACGAAGTTTTTCTATTTCTTCGTCTTTTTTTCTGAGGAGAGTCTCATAGGCAGCTATTTTGTCCTTGAGGTCTCTCATCTGTGTCTGGGTGAGTTGTGTATTGTTTTTGAGGTTGTCTCTTTCTTGTCTGACCTCTTCTAGGTTGGCTTGCAGAGAATCAATAAGGGCTTGGTTTTCAGTTTCTATTTTTCCTGTTTTTTTGATTTGAGCCTCTAGCCTTTTTTCTATTTCTTCCAAGTCTTTTTCATACTCTTCTTTTTGATTTTTTGCTCGCTCTTGTTCTTCTTTGACTTGTGATTGTCCGCTTTGCCACACGAGGTAAAGCAGCAAAAAGTTGGCAAGTATCAAGCCGATGAATAAGTAGATGAAGATAGATCTTCTTTGAGCCCGTTTTTGACTGTTATTTTCCATTATTTTAAGTAATATTTTGTTAAGTAGCTATGAGTTTTTAGTTATGAGTTTTTGTAACTTATTGCTTATCAGCATCTTATATCTAAAAACGATATAAACCAAATACTTATCAGTACAAAATTAAAGTATTGATGGTTTTTACCCTTACGCTTTTACTGCTTGGGCTGGGTTACCGAATACGGTTTGCCCTGCTTTCACATCAGCGATGACTACCGAGCCAGCCCCGATGCGTGCTTTTTTTCCTATGCTCACTCCAGATACAATGGTGCACCCTGTGCCTATGAAAGCTTCCTCTGCAATTTTTACGCCTGAATTAATCGTAGCACCTGCTCCTACCTGCACAAAATCCGCAATTTGGGCTTCATAATCTATGAGTGCTTTTGCATGGATGAGGCAGTGACTCCCGATACTTGCATAAGCACCTATTTGTACGCCTGCACTGATAAAATTCCCGTGTCCTATTTGTGCAGAGCTTGCTAAGGTGGCTTGCTGATGTATGGCATTGATGGGCATGACTTTGCGTCTGTTGATGAGCATTTCTACGAGTGATTTTCTGTAGGCATTGTCATCATGTGCCACAAAAGCATCACATTTATGCCCGATAAGCTTTAGGAAGGCTTGGTCATCTGTGTTGCCGAGTATGCTCACAAAATCTATTTCTTGTCCGTGTAGCTCAGGGTCATCTTCCAAAAAACCATAGACGACCATGTCGTGGCTTTTGAAGATTTCTTGTGCTACCTTCCCGAGTCCTTTTGCACCAAAGACAATGATAGGGTTTGTCATTTTTTAGTTTTCTTATTGATTTTATCTAAGAATCTGATAGTCAGATTCTTAGATATTATTGGTTTAATTATTTTAGCAGCTCCACCTCAAACATAAGGATGGCATAAGGAGGAATCGGGCCTCCGGGTGTACCTCTATCACCATATCCTAAGTGAAAAGGGATGATGAGTGTAGCTTTTGAGCCTTTTTTTAGTAGAGAGATTCCTTCGTCCCATCCTTCTATGACTTGTCTTTGCCCAAGTGTAAAAGAGAAAGGCTCATTGTAATTTCTTTTTTCGTTATAGACCTCATTTTCTTTGGCGATTGCTTCTATGCTGGTATCAAATATTTTCCCGTCTAGGATTCTGCCTGTATAATGTACTTTGACGGAGTCTCCTTTTTGGGGGATAGCACCTTCACCCTCTTTTGTGATGAGGTAATACAGCCCTGATTCAGTAGATTTTGCGGCGAGCTTATTTTTTTTGATGTATTCCTGAATGGTTTTATCTTGCTCTTTTTTTATTTTTTCGGCATCCTCTTTTTGTTTTTGTACGGCTTCTTCCTGCTCTTTTTCCATGTCTGCTCTAGATTTGACAGCGATTACTTTGATGATGTAAGTAATAAATTTATTGGGAGGAAAACTAGGGTCAGGCTTAGAGATTTGCTCTTGAATCATTCCGATTTGACCTTCATACATTTGTCTGATGCGGTTTTTGGTAGAGTCATCGGGTGCTTGTGAGAGTTGTTTTTCCATCTGTTCGGTGATGGATTTAATGTTGGCAATACCCATTTCATTGCGTTGCTTGAGCATAGAGTCAGTGCTGATTTTAAAAATGGCACTGTCACCAGCTGCAAGCATTCTGAGCCCTTCTAAGATGCCTCCTTTGGTAGAATCTTCGGGGAAAGGGCTATTTTTAAATGCACCTTCGGGGCTTGTGTAAGTGTTTTGCACGATAGAGTCTTTGCTATCTTTAATCACCATGTGGAAGTCGATAAAATCTCCTCCTTCTATTTTTTTACCTTTATTTTCACCAAATATTTGGTATTGGATACCACTTTCGGTAGTTTGGAATCCACCTTTGCTTCCACCTTTACAGGCATAGAATGCCGTCATAATGAGGAGCACAAGGCTTAGATTTAAGTAGTTATTTGTTCTCATTTTTCAGAATAGAATAATTATAATTATGTTGCTTTTAGGGGTGCAAATCTAGGTATAATCTTATAAATATAACAAAGAACGCTGGCATATTTCATTGGTTATATCTAATACTCCTACACCTGAGTGATGCCTAAAATTCACATTTGTATATTTTGTGTAGATAAAGGATGGTCTTGAGCTGCCTGATTAGACATTTTCTTGTAGCCTAGCACTTGTAACCTCTGGGCTACGGGAAAATGAGGGCAGACTACTGCAACTCGATAAATGTACAGGAGGCTGCTTATACTTTCAGAACTTAGGGCTTTCCTTTTGTAGAGAAGTTTTACGGGTGTAGCAGTGCTATAAATTCAAAATTATCTCCTAATTTTGTGCCATGGCTTCAAGAAAATTAAGAAATACAATCCTAAAAAACATTACCATCACAGGGCTTGCCGCAGAAGGCAAAGCAATGGTAAGGCACGAAAACCGTGTAGTGTTTTTGCCTGGCAACCAAGTAGCACCTGGAGATGTGATAGATGCCCGCATCATCAAGCAACGCAAAAATTACTTGGAAGCCATTCCTGTTCATTTCCATCATTATGCTGAGCAAAGAGTTGAGCCTTTTTGTGGGCATTTTGGGGTTTGTGGGGGCTGTAAATGGCAGCACCTCCCCTACTTGCTACAGCTTCAGCAAAAACAACAGCAGGTAGAAGATGCCCTTACACGCATTGCACAGATAGAACTGCCTGAGATTCAGCCTATTTTCCCTTCTGCCCAGACGCAGTATTACCGCAATAAACTAGAATACACTTTCTCTACTCAGCGCTGGAGAACCACAGAGGAGGTACAGAGTGAAGAGACTTTTGGGCAAGAGCCTGCACTTGGCTTTCATATTCCGGGCAGGTTTGATAAAATATTGGATATTCAGCAATGCCACCTACAGGCAGCACCTTCCAATGCCATTCGTTTGGCAGTGAAGCAATATGCCTTAGAAAATAACTTGTCTTTTTTTGAGCTACGTGAGCAACACGGACTCCTACGAAACTTGGTCATCCGCAGCACAAGCACTGGAGATTTGATGGTGATTTTGATTGCTTTTGAAGATGATAAAGTGGCTATCTCGGGTTTGTTAGATTTTTTGAAGCAGCAGTTTTCAGAGATTACTTCACTTTACTACATCATCAATCCAAAAAAAAATGATGCTTACCAAGATTTAGAGCCTGTCTTGTATGCAGGCAAGCCTTACATAGAAGAAGAGATGGAAGGGCTAAAATTTAGAATAGGTCCTAAATCTTTTTATCAGACCAATAGTGCACAGGCTTATGAGCTGTATCAAATCACACGTTCACTTGCACAGCTTAAGGGGGATGAACTGGTCTATGACCTTTACACAGGCACGGGTACGATTGCCAACTTTATCGCAAAGCAAGCCAAAAAAGTGATAGGGCTAGAATATGTGGAGGCTGCCATAGAAGATGCCAAGGTGAACTCAAGCGTCAATAAAATTGAGAATACAGAATTTTATGCTGGAGATATGAAAGACTTACTGACTGCCTCATTTTTTGAGGCACATGGCCGCCCTGAGGTCATCATCACTGACCCCCCACGTGCAGGCATGCATGAAGATGTGATTTCGGTGATTTTGGAGGCCGACCCACAGAGGATAGTCTATGTAAGCTGTAACCCTGCCACACAAGCAAGGGATTTGGCTCTGCTGGATGTGCAATACAAAGTGGCTGCCTTGCAGCCCGTAGATATGTTCCCGCATACACATCACGTAGAAAATGTAGCACTTTTATTAAGAAGATAGCGGGTTTTCTACAAAGGTTTTAGTTTACTGGGCTAAATCAAACTATCAAGAAACCCTAAACCCAAGCACCAAGATATCATCTCTTTGGGTGGTGTCTTTCATGTGCTTGTCAAGCTCTTCTTCTAAAATCTTGCCTTGCTCTATGACGGGCAGGAGGTGTGTTTCTGTGAATAAGTTTTGCAGTTTTTTATCTCCAAATCTTTTTCTTTTGACATTGTTTTGGTCAGGAAGCCCATCAGAGCCAAGGTAAATCATAGATTGTCTGGGGATGGTAAAATAGTCATTCTCAAAACTGACATCTTTTGGCTGTATTCCTCCGATAGATTTTCTGACTCCTTTAAATCTTTTGAGTACACTGCTTTCAGGCTCTATATAATATAGCCCTTGTTTTGCACCTGCATAAGTAAAACTAATCTCACTTCCTTTGCTTTCCGTCTCCCAGCACAGAATACCCACATCCATACCATTATTGTTGCTTGTTTCTTCTTGGCGGAGCATAATTCTGACATCTTCATGGAGTCTCTCCAGGATGAGTGCAGGGTCATAGATATCCCATACCCTGATGATTTTGTCCAAGATGGTATTGCCGATGAGTGTCATAAAAGCCCCAGGCACACCATGTCCTGTGCAGTCTGCCACTACCAAGAAAGTTTTGCCTGCTACTTCGTTGAGCCAAAAGAAATCACCCGACACAAGGTCTTTGGGCCTATACAACACAAAATAATCTTTGAGCAGATTTTGAAGTTTTTCGGCGTAGGGCAAAATAGCATTCTGAATCAAAAGAGCAGATTGTATGCTGTTGGTGATTTGCTGGTCTCTAAGCTGTAGTTCTTTGGCTTTTTGCTCTATAAAATCCCGCTGCACCAGTATTTCTTCTTGGTTTTGGATAAGTTCCTCGTTTTGTGCGGCTATTTCTTCGGTGCGTTCTTGCACTTTTTCTTCTAGTGTTTCATTAGATTCTACAAGCTCTTGAATCATATTTCTGTTGTTGGCAAATATCTCAGAGATTACCTCAAACCAAGGTTTCCAGAAGTAAGGCACTTTTCCCTGATAATGAATCAAGTCCCCTCTCTGTTCATCTTGAATATGCCTGACGAGTTTTCCAGCGGGTACTATAAATTTTCGCTGTGTGTAGTAAGCAGAGGCAATCAGTACCATAGAAATACTTACCAGCATAAAAACCAGATAAAAGCCAATATCTTTAAGAATAGTGATGTAAGTAGTCCAGACACTGACTACATAGACCAGCTCCCAGCCTGTTTGAGGGAGTTTTTGATAATAAAAAAAATAGCCATTGAGTTCATTGAGTGTATTGGTAGGCCATTTAGATAGATTTTTAACCTCATTGGTGAGTTCTTTGGGGAATGCTTCTTGGGCTGACTTTACACTTTTGGTGCCAGGCAAGATGAGTCGGGGGTGTGCCAATAATTGTTGGCTTTCATTCATTAAAAAGATAGTCCCTACCTCGAGCTGTGATTCTTGAACAATCGTATTAAGTGAATCCAGTGTAATATCAAGCCCTATCAAGCCCTTAAATTCATCTTTGGAGTATATGGGGCTAGTGGCAGTGGTCATGAGTCCTTTGCCAGTATCATCGGCATAGACCTCAGTCCAGTATGTATTTCTTTCGGGGTTTTGTGCAGGCAGCACAGGTTTATAGACCCTGAGTGCATTTTGGGAATTACTTTCTTTGTAATGGAAATCCTGAGAGTTTACATAAGGATAGAGTGATATAACAACAGGTTTGCCTTTATCAAAGCCTTGATAATAAGCAGCAATCACGTCAGAAGAAGAATTGACTGTATTTTGGAGGATTGGATTAAGGGTAAAAGCCATGTTTATCTGTGCTTTAATATTCGGGTTGATGCTCTGAACACTTCCCAACCCTGTAATATTGCCAGTTTGTGTAGGTAACACATAGCTAGGCAAACTATCCGTATGAAAGTAGGTATCATCAGGGGCATCTCTCAGGTAAGCATACAAGGGGTGTAAATGGTTATGAAGCTCAGGATTGTCTAAATAATACGTACTTGCTGCATTGAGGGATTGCAGATTGGCACCTGTTACGTTGAGCACAGAGTTTAGCTTTGAGATATTTTCTTGAAACTGTCTTGTTATATTGTCTTTTTCTTGCTTGATACGGTTTTGTAATTGATTATAAGCCAAAAATAATGTAGCAAGTAGCACAAACACAAAGCTGATTATAATAATTCGGTAGTAACCCCTGAATATGTTAATCTGATCCATTCAATAGAAACGTTTTATTTTTTATGTGCGTTATTTTGTGTTTTGTATATCTGTGTGCAAAGGTATGAACAAATATTTAACCAAATATTACCTTCGTATTATGAAGGGTTTATTTTGCTTTGTTGATTTGGCTATATTACTTGCTTATTTTATTGCAAAGACATCATTCCACTTGTTTCTTGTGTGGGTTTTTTCTTGGGTGTAGGGATTGTAAAGATGAAAGTGCTTCCTTCGTTTTTCTTACTTTCTACTCTTATTTTACCACCTTGTTTTTCTACAAATTCTTTGCAGAGCAGCAGCCCCAGTCCTGTGCCAGTTTCTTGGTCTGTGCCTGGTGTGGTGTAGCTTTCTAGGCTAAATATTTGTTCTAGGCGTGCCTCCTCTAAGCCTATGCCATTGTCTTTGATACTTACCTCAATATGTGGTGAGTCATCCAACATTATGGCATTAATATAGACACTTCCTTTGAGGTTTGTAAATTTAATGGCATTCGAGATAAGGTTTCTCAGCACGAGTGAGGTCATATTGGGGTCAGCGAAGCTGTAGAGGTCTTCGGGAAATAAAGCATACACCTTAATCTGCTTATTTTGGGCTTGTGGAGAGAGTAAATTCAGGTTATCATCTATGACTTGTGAGAGATGAAAGGTCTGCGGAATCATCTCTATGCCCTGCATTTGGGCTTTAGACCAGTTGAGTAGATTGTCCAAAAACTCTAAGAGTGTATTGACTTTAATTTCGAGTTTTTTACTCATTTCCTGCATTTCTTCCTTACTGATATTGTCATCATTAAAGAGTGAAATCAGCCCTTTGAGTGTGTTTAGTGGGCTTCGCATGTCATGTGAAGTGATAGAAAATAGTTTGTCTTTTGTCTGATTGATGGTAGATAATTCGTTAGCAAGGGCTTGGTAATCCTCTTTTTGGTATTTTATTTCGTTGTAGAGGCTGAGTAGTTCTCTGCTTTTGGCCTCTATTTCATTTTTTTGTATTTGAAGGATTTCATTGTTCTTTTGCTTTTGTTGATTTCTTCTCCAGAGTAAGATTACAATCACGGCTGCCAGCAAGAGTGCAATGATGACACTAAACAAGATAATTCTTTGCCTGAGTAAAGTTTCTTGTTGCAGGGCTTGATTTTTTTTGTAGATGAGCAGTTGATTTTCTTTTTTCTCTAATTCATTGAGGGCATTAAGTTTTGCGACTAGCTCGTTGATGTCTTGGTTGGCAAGGCTGTCATTTTCTATCACAAAACGGCTCTGGTATTCAAAGGCTAGTCGGTAATCTCCTTGTGCTTGGGCAAGTTCGTAGAGTATCCTGAGAGCATTTCTTTTGGAATCTTTGACGGAGTAAGAGTTGGCTTTTTGGAGTGCTTGGAGTGTGTATTTTCTAGCCATTGTGTATTCTTTTTTTTGCTGGTAAATGCTTGCATAATTGATAAGCACACTCAGCTCGCCCCTGACATCTTGTTCTTTTTGGTAAATTTCTAAGGCGACTTTAAAGAATGGAAGTGCTTGTGAGGCTTCTCCCTTTTGGAGATAAATCTGCCCTATTCTCTGTAAAGAAGTGGCATAGGCATTGTCTTTTGCCAGTTTTTCTCTAATTTGAAGGGATTTTTTGACAGAAGAGAGTGCCAAGTCTAGCTTTTGCCCTGCTTGATAGACTTCTCCGAGCCTTAGGTATGCGTATGCAAGCCCTTTTTGGTCGTCTATTTTTTTAAAAATCTGAATTGCCTTTCGGATATTTTGGATGGCTTCAAGGCTGTATCCCTCCTGCTGATAATACATATCCCCTATATTATTGTAGGCATAAGCTGATTGAGATACTATTTGGTATTTTTCAGCGATTTTAAGTGCCTGATAAAAACACTCCATGGCTTGGCGATAGACATTTAGGTTTCGATAGACGACTCCTTTAAAGTTATAAGCCTGCGAAAGGTGGGTATAATCACGGGCTATTTCTGCTCTTTGAATGGCATCATTTAAGTATTTGAGGGCTTCCAGAAAGTGAGAGTTACGGTATTCCCAACCTAGAGCATTTAATAGAGGGACTTTGTCCTCTTCTTTTGCTTTTGAGAGAAGATTTTTGAGGCTGTCTGTTTTGGGCTTGTCTTGTGCTTGCATCTGCAAAGCCATTATCAGAGAGAAACCCAGCAAAAAAAGTTTGATAAATGTGCTATGATTTATTTGCATATCTGCAAGCATGTTTCTTTGTATTTCTTAAGAAATCTGACCCAAAATTACAAGAAGTTTTGAGATATGTTTCCAATTATTTAGAATATTTTTACATCCAACCTAAAAAGTGATTGCCCATTTCTAAAAATAAAGGGATTTTTTTTCGGATATTTTCAATATTTTCGATTAACTTTAAGCCAATATAAATAAATTTTCTGTACTGATGACTTTATACGAAACTCCTTACTTAAAGATTGATTTAGATGATTCATTGCCTGGGCTACTCATCACGTGGACGGGCTACACTGTAAGCGAGCAGTTTAGAAGTGGCATAGATAAAATTGTGGAGCTTATGGAAGCCCATAAAATCACCAAGACCGTTACTGATGTAACCGAACACCGTGTGATAGGAATGGATGACCAAGAGTATGCCGTACAAATTTCTACAAAATTTTCACAAGAAAAATGGCCTGTCGCACGTGCCATCATCACCCCCAAGGATGTGTTTGCACGCTTTGGCGTGAAGCAGGTCAGCCAAGCCGTCGGACAACAAACGGAGCAAGATAGAAAATTTTTTAACAACCTAGAAGAAGCAAAAGACTGGATAAAAACACAGCATTAATTTGAGAGTGTTCTTAAATCTTTGACAAGCTGCCTCACTACGCCCCTGTCTTCAGGGTTATATATCCAATTATTGTCAAAATTTTGGATAATCTCAGGGTTGGCTTGCTTAGAAATGGTAAGGCTGTGAAACTTGGTGTCTTTTTCTTGTTGTCTTCGCATTTTTTTTGTAACCTCTTCCCTAATCTCAAACATCACAAAATCTGAGACCATCAGCACGTCCGCATCCTTGTAGTCATTGGTCTCTAACATACTGAGGGTAGCCATCATGGCAGGGGTTACGTCTGTGCCTCCGTGAAAAGACATAGACAAGAACTTGACGATTTCGTCCATAGAGTTGGCCAAGTCTAGCAGATTAATGGTCTTGATACCGACTGAGAAAGAAATCAAAAAACACCTTCTTTGCTCTTTAGAGGCCATCTTAAGAATGGCAAAACAGAGTACTTTGGCGATTTGCTCGGGCAGCCCTTCCATAGAGCCACTTGTGTCTATACAGATGATAAAAGGCCCTTTTTCTTTGCGTCTTTCTTTTTGCAGGGTGTGATAGTTGATTTTGTTGCTCACCACAAGACTTCTGCCTTGCTCTTGGAAGGTAAGCAAGCTATGGTCTGCTAATTTTTTATAAAATACAGACTCCGTTTCAGGATAACCCAAGAAACTCACCTCAGAGGGCAGCACCTTGGGCAGGTGATTGCTCTCATAGATTCCGCCAATTTCAGATTTGAGGTAAGGGTCATCTATCCAAGTTTTTTTGGTGATGACTTCGGCAAAGGTTTCTTCTTCTAGCTCTGTTTCTGCCTCTCTCAACCTGCCAAGCAGGTCGGCAAGCTCCTGAATAGATTCCTCTTTTTGTAGTAGCTCGGAGTATTTTTGTAAAATATTAAAACTTGCCTTCTGCCAAAGCCCACGAGACATATCCCAGTATCTGCCTACCTCTGCCTGAAATGGGGTGATAATTTCTAGTAATTTTAAAAACTCTTCTACTTTGGCATAGAGTAACTCACAAAACTGCTCACGCTGCTTGTCTATGCTGTCTAGCTCATGTCGGAGGCGTTTGGCAGTGAGCAAAGATTGCCACCTGTTGAGTAAATCTTCTATCAGAATATCAAGTCTTTGGAGTTCGGTTTTGTATTTTTCTATGCTTTTGGGGTCTCTTTCTAGAGTATAGGCATCTATTCCTTGAGTGAGTTGCTCAAATTTTTGCTCATAAAATCGGGTGTCAATCTCTTCGGGCAGATAAATATCACGGAGGTAATTGGTCAGTTTATACCAGTGTCTTACCCACATAAAAGTAGGGCGGGTGTGCCATCTTTCTAGTTCTTTTTGCTCCTCTTCGTAGGGGTTTTCGCTTTTTGCCTTTTGGAGTGCTTGTCGCATCCATTTGAAGGCATCTTTCATGATTTCATTTTGGAGTGTTTCGTTTTGGCTCGAGGCATTTAGCATTTGTTCATTCTCAAATATTTTGTCTAAAGCGTCTTTGAGGTATTCAAACTCGGACGAACTACGGGAGAGAGATTCTATCTTAGAAAGGCTGGGCTTAAATTTCTGTTGGAGGTATTGCACCAGATAGGTGCGGGTAGTTCGGTCAAAGATATTTCCAAACTCTATGAATTGTTTAAAGTCTTCTTCAAGCTGCATTTTAGAGATTTAAGATTTTATGTCAGATAAAAACTTATAACTGATAAGGCATTGAATTGTCTTAAAAAAACCATAAAAAAAAGATAGAAGCCAAAAAACTTCTATCTTTTCAAATCTAAAAACCACTTAAAAACAAATATATTTATGAATAATCTATTCAATTTTTGCAATCGTTTTCTAAAAGTACGATTTTTTTAGCATATTTAGCCCAAAATGCTTTAAAACCTGTGTTAATTCAGTGTTAATCTATGTTTTAAAGTAGTTTTTTAAACATTCATATGCTGACTTTTAATCAAAAACACGATGCCTAAAAACCTTGATATCCCCGTTTCTCAAAAAAATCTCTACCAACACGTGCAATACCTGACAGAGATTCGCCCTTACCGCAATTACCAAAACTTAGAATCGCTTAACCAAGTGGCCTACTATATTGAGCATCAATTCAAAGAATATGGCTACACTCCCGAGGCACAAACCTATCAAGCCAAAGGCAGCCAATATCAAAATATCATCGCTCACTATGGCAATCAAGAAGGAAAGCGAATCGTCATAGGGGCACACTATGACGTGGACGGAGACCAGCCTGGAGCAGATGACAATGCCAGTGCCGTGGCAGGGCTTTTAGAAATTGCACGACTTTTACAAGTGCTTCAGCCTAAGCTTAAGCATAGAATAGACCTTGTAGCATTTAGCCTAGAAGAAGCTCCTTTTTTCTATACCAAGTGGATGGGAAGTGCAGTACACGCACGTTTTCTCAAAGAGCAAGAGATAGAACTAGAGTTAATGGTTTGCTTAGAAATGATTGGCTTTTTTTCGGATGCACCTCATTCTCAGCAATTTCCGATGCCTGAGTTGGCAAGTATTTATCCGAATACAGCCAATTTTATTTGCCTCGTAGGGCGGACAGAAGAAAGCAACATCGTAGAAAAATTCAAGGAAAAAATGCTTAATCATGCTGACATAGATGTGCAGTCTATCTGTGCACCAGTCAATCTTGTAACAGACATCACACGCTCAGACCATTACAATTATTGGATAAGTGGCTACCCTGCTTTAATGATTACGGATACTTCTTTTCTGAGAAACCCAAACTATCACCAAGCTACAGACACGATAGAAACCCTTGATTTTGAGAAAATGACTGAGGTGGTACGAGGAGCGTATGCCGCAGTTTGTGAGATTTTTGGAGAGTGAGGAAGTAAATAAATTCCATCCTCGATTTGTGTTTTCCTTCAAAAACCGAAAGGCTTTGATTTGTGTAGGTTGTAAAGACACAAACCACGGAGAGGGGGAGATGATAAACTTTTACTCAGCCACTAATTATTCTCTGCATACGATGAATCGTCTTTTTCTCCACATTTATTGCAGTGATAGTTATAATCCCAATAAACATCTCCACTCATTAAATGAACAGTGAATTTGGCATAGGTAATAAATATATTCTTGGAATTGCATTTTCCACATTGCTGTCTGAAGCTGATTCTATTTTTGAGTGGGTGTTCTTCTGGGAGCACACCTGAGCCTCGGTATTCGCCTGAAGCAATCTCAACGCAAGTACCTTCTCTGACTTGTTTTTCTATCAGAAGCCTGTATGTAGTATTTTGAATTTCTTCTTTTCGAACAAAGAAAGGATTGTCTTTGATGTCTATTCTTGGAGGCGGATAAGGGAGACCTCTGTGTTTTTCTACATCTTTCTCTACATCTTGTGATACGGTTTCTATCAGATTATTTTCTAATTTTACAAAGCATTTCTTTTGGCGGGCCAATGCAAAGATATTTTCGGGGATTTCTTTGATTTGATTGTCTTTCAATACAAAGAAACTAATTTTTTTGACTTGCTCAAGGATAAACCCAGGAAACACTTTAAGGGCATTGTTTGTCAGGTCAATCCTTTCATAGTTTTTTCCAGCAATCTGTTCTTCTGGTAGTTCTGTAATCTTATTACCAACAATCCAAAGCTCCTTCAATTTGGGCAGGTTTTCTAACAATCCTGCGGGAAAAGACTTGAGTACATTATGTGATAGATTAATTTCTCTCAGCCTAGATACTTGCACAAGGCCCGTGAGAGGCGTAATCTCTTCAATCCCTAATGACCTGAGGTCAATCGCTTTTAGTTTCGGTAGTGTAAAAACATTTGAAGATACTTTTCTGATTTTGCATCTCTCAAACATCATGAGTTTGAGTTCTTTGAGCTGTGCAATGCTTTCAGGTATTTCATCAAGTGTGCTGTATTTAAACCAGAGTTCTTCTAATTTGGGGGTGTATTCATAAAATGAAGAAGGCAATGACCTTAAATTATGCCAAACTATCCTTTTGAGAACTGTGCACTCTTTGAAACCAGCTATCATCTCCTGAGATGGATGCTCGCAAGAAAGCACTAATTCTTGTAGCGAGGGCAATCCGAGGATACTGTTGGGGATATGTTGTACCTTTTCTATGGTTACTTTCTGAACGTTTTGGTATTGTGGAATCAGGCTTTCTAACTGCTGCAGTGCTTCTTCACTTAGATTTGATACATCAAGACTTAATCCGATGATTTTTTCGGGGTTTTGCTTATTCTCTAAGATGACGCTGGTGTTTATGATTTGTTGAGCTGTTAAATCATACAAGTCATCAAGGTGCATTAGTTTGATTTTTTTCATATTCCGTACATTTTAAGTAAAATATAATCTGAATGATTTGTGGTCAAATCATACCCTAACTTACTGAAAATTTGTAGAGAGGGTTTAAAAAAAAGCATGTTTTTGGAGTATCGGAGCAATCAAGCTATACTTTTCAATATACCCTCCGCTCTCCCACCCTGACGCAGAGTCCTCTTTTTCCTGCGGATACCGAATTGCCCAATCTATAAACCAAAACAAACACTGGCTTTTTTTGGAAAAAACAATATTGGCATCAAGTCTCCCTTTGGAAAACTCAAAGCAGCAGGGGAAAATAGCCCTTTCTCTCTTTTAAAATCAAAATAAATCAGGCATATTTGGAAAGATGAACGGGAAGCTTGTGCTAGATTGCTCATGCACAGGGTTTTAGAGGTTTTTCCAAGATGAAAAAGAGCAACTATAAAACTTAAATATATGAACGAAAGCATCCAAAAGGCTTTGAAAGCCTTAGAACAAGCGAATACCGCAGGCTATTTTGAGGAGATGGATAAGGTGGAAATCCCAACACACCTTAAGCCTACTTATGCCCAATTCAAAGGCGTATTTATGCATGGGCAAGCTCCCTGGGATTTTTCTCAAAAGTTAGAAACTTTTGCCCAAGTAGTGAATCAAGCCCAAAACCAAGGCTCAAAATCTGATGAGCTGGATAAAAAGGCTTTGAAAGAAGAAGTGTTATTACTTATTCCCAAAGACATAGATGAAGCCTTTGAAAAATTAGATGAGTTATTGGGAGAAACAAATGGTACATACAATGATTTATGTCGTGAGTATATCAACCGTCCAAATAATTTTGATATGGCTACTTTCAGGAGTAAATTAATTAGATTTGTGAGAAGAGGATTGTAAATTATGGATATAGAGCAGATTAGAATACTTTTAGAAAAAGATATAGATGGAGTGCTGGATATTTTAGACGAAGTATTCGCTGATTTGAATGGTACTTATAATGATTTATGTAAAGAATATATCAATCGTCCTGAGAACTTCAGCCTATCCATATTTAGGGGAAAATTGAAGCGATTTATCAACATCTCAAAAACAGACATTCAAGATTATTTCGCAGGTACTGAAGAAGATACAAATGCAAATTCTAAAACTATCGACCCCGAAAAAACCTACACCCTCTTGTGCCACTTAGATTTTAGGGCGCAAGTGGATTATTTTGAATCAATGGTAGAAAGCAAAAAACCTGTGATTCCTTTTGTGCTGCGGGCTGCCGAAAACTATGGACAGCGATGGCTCTATAACCGTCTGATTCATCATTACCAAGAAAAAAGGGTCATTCATAAAACTTTTTTGATTGATTTCAAGGAACTGAAAATCGATAGTTTGGATAATTTGATAGACTACCTAAGTGAACAAATAGGGGTGCAAAAATACAATCCAAATGATTCCTTTGATAAGAAAAAAATCAAACTCAGAAATACCATCTCTGCCCTGATTGATACAGCTTCGCAGTTCATTGTCTTAAAAAATGCGTACAGTTTTATCCATTCCTCTGATTTTGATAAGTTTTATGAATTGCTGAACCACTTCTACGAGGAGCTAGATGCCATAGAACCTGAGCATAAGTGCATCTTCCTTTTTGTAGAGCAAGTGCTTGAGCCTTACACAGACATTGAAAAGTACTGTGTATTCTCCTCAGAAACCAAATCCTTTAAGGCTAAAATGGACAAAACACTCAAAATTGTTGATTTAGATGCCATCAAAGGCATTACCCGTAAATGTATGGAAGAGTGGTTTGGAAAAGTACCTGAAGAAATCATTGAGTATTTTGATTCTTCAGACGAAGGCTTGGAGCAACTTATCAAAGAATGTGGCAACGGCAACCCCGAAATGATTATCCCTGCAATTTGCGAAAAAATAGGTATTAACTTTCACGAACACAAAAGCACATGGCTCAAATACTAACTTATGAGGGCAAAGCCCTTCAAGAAAGAGTTACTTTCACCGATACAAAAGGCAACAAACGCACCTTAGAGGCTTATATCCCTGCCGAAAGCCTGCAAGATGCCGTAAACCTAGCACTCAATCTGCAAAAGCCGCTCTTGCTCATGGGCGAACCTGGCTGTGGCAAAACACGCCTGGCAGAGGCTCTTGCCTACGAACTGCACGGTGAAAAAATGCACGAACACTTCTTCCGTTGGGACATCAAATCTAGCACCAAAGCCAAAGACGGTATTTATCAATATGATGCTCTGAAGCGACTTTACCATGCCAACCTGAAAACCGAAGATGCCCAAAAAATTGAAGAAATTAGCAATTACATCAC
>JAABSX010000042.1 GCA_011390205.1 Microscillaceae bacterium
TAGCATCAAAGATTGTATGCTCAAAGTAGTCATTATTCAAAGAATGAACCCCAACACAAGAAAAATAGGTCAAACCAAATACTACCTACAAATTTAACAAATGGTTGATTTAGTTGCTGTTTTTGCAGTTTTATTTTTTGGTAGATAAATTCTAAAAAGACCTTTAAAGATTTACAAACTTTCATCAGTAGATGAAGCCCAAATCTAAATACAGATTCTTGTTTTTCTGTTGTAGTGCCTGTGTATGTTTTTTTGGGTACTTTATGATACGCGATTTTAGTCCTTCCTCAATAGATAAAACATAGGCCATGATGGTAACTGACATCAATAATCTGCACCAACTTTCATGCTTTAAGTTAATCTCCTCGAGTTGAAAACCGTTACTTTTGAGGTGTGTTTGAAACAATGCTCTATTTTCCACCTTATTAAGTAAATTTTTGCCACCTCTTTGGCTGGAATATCTAAGTTGGTAAGCAAATAAATTAAGGGTACTTTGGGGTCATTCTTCGGGTTTTTACAGACCACAAAATAGAAGGTTATGCCCTCTAATTGAAAGGCTTTCTTGACCGTTTTACCTTTTACTTTACTGCGTTCTACTTTCTTGATAAGACTTACCACCTGCTTGGTCAATAGCTGCTTGATAATGCGTATGCTTGAGGCGAGTGACGAAGTTTAGAACATTGGTTATCAATAACTTAAACCATTATTTACCTTCGTATTCTCTGTCCGCTATTAGGATTTTCCCTGCTAAATTAAAATATTTCGTAGCCTTCTTCATTAACTTTATTCGTTCCTTGGTATGACTAACACCCAGCTTATGTAAGTTGAGCCAGTAAATAGGAATAGCTACTCCTTTGTGAACTAAGGCTAAAGTTAGGTAGTGGTAGCTTTTGTTGCCGCATTTCCAACTTGTACCATCAAGTAATATGTAGTCCTCAGAAATGTCAATGAGTTGAAAAACAAAGCCCAAAATATCTAACTAAAACGGCTCAATGAATAGAACTCAAAGATGCCTAGTAAATGCTTGTAATGTGAATTAGAATCAACCTCTGATTTGTCTAATAACATTCCTGCTACACCCTTAAGTTGATGTAAGTTAAGCGTTTCTTTTATGAGAATGCAATTACAAAGCAAGAAGGTATTTTGAAGACAAGAATTAGAATGGTTCGGGAAATATCTACTAAATTTGTCTGAAAAAGATAAAAGAGATAGTGACATATTTTTACAAGTTTCGTTGCTTCAAAAATAATGATTTACTATCTCTTTTTCAATTTTGTATAGTAGTATGCCATAAAACATAAAATTAATGACAAGAATCATTTTGATTTAAAGAAAAATGTATTTACTTTGCGTATCTATTTATATTTATTCTAAATAAGAATAAGTTACTTTAATCTTAAAAATCAGATGAAGTCTTTTAACCAATTCTCTCCTAAGCCTGATGCAGCAAGTATCTGCTTCAATACTGCAAACATCATGCAGTTTCCTACATCGGGCTATGCCCAAGAGTACCCTTGCGTATTCAAGAAAAGATGCTGCGAAAAATTTCGTAAAAAGGGAAAAAAGCGTTGTAAAAGCTGCCCAGATAAATAGGAAAAAATGCGCATAAATTTAGTTATCTTTGGTGCTGGAGAGCCCTTAAGGCTTGTGTTTTAATTCTAAATCCGTACTAAAAATGACAGATGTACTCATCATAGGTGCTGGTGTGGCTGGGCTCAGTGCTGCAAATACATTCCACCAAAAAAATATTTCTTATAAACTCTTAGAAGCAGACACTAGAGTGGGCGGGCGTATCAAGACTGACCTTGTGGGAGGCTACCGCCTTGATAGGGGCTTTCAGGTCTTGCTGACTGCTTATCCTGAGACATCACAGCAGCTAGATTATGCGCAACTAAATCTAAAATCATTTTATCCTGGAGCGGTGATTCTTCAGGAAAAAGGCAAAACAGAGATAGGCGATCCACTTCGCAGACCAGCTTCACTTTTCAAAACGGTATTTTCAAGTGTAGGAAATCTACAAGACAAATTCAACATTCTGCGTCTTCGTTTGCAGCTTCAGCAAGCAAGCCTAGAAGAGATTTTTGGGCGAGCAGAAATCAGCACTGCTGAGGCTTTGCAAGCCTATGGATTTAGCAAGCAGATGATTGAGAAGTTTTTTAAACCCTTTATGGGAGGGATTTTTTTGGAGAATAATCTAAGCACTTCTCGTAGAATGTTTGATTTTGTGTTCAAGATGTTTTCAAGTGGAGATACTGCCGTGCCTGCCCTCGGGATGGAAGAAATCCCGAAGCAACTTGCCCAAAAGCTTCATTCGGAAGATATTCACTTAGAAAAAGAAGTGCAATTTATTGAGAAAGGGAGTGTACTCTGCAAGGGAGGTGCAGCATACAAAGCCAAAAGAATTCTAATCGCTACTGAAGCCTCAGGGCTTGTGCAGCAATACGCTCCAAATACCAAAACTGCTGCTCAATCGGTTACTTGTGTGTATTTTTATGCAGATAAAGCCCCTATCGATAGGCCTATCTTAATATTGGATGCTCGCTCTGCCAGTCTTGTCAATAATGTAGCTGTGATGAGCCATGTTTCTTCAGAATATGCCCCAAAAGACAAAGTGCTGATTTCGGTATCTATCAACGGATTACCAACACTTGATTATGAGGCACTTAGCACACAGATTAAAGCCAGTCTTTTCACGTCATTGGGAGATACCGTGCTAGGCTGGAGGCTACTCAAGGTCTATCCCATTCAATATGCACTCCCTCAGCAAAGCAACGTTACAGGAAAAATCAATGTATCTCAAATCAAACTACGAGAAGACTTATACCAAACAGGTGATTTTCTGCTCAATGGCTCTATCCATGCCGCTATGCAAGCAGGGCGAGAGAGTGCAGAAATCATCGCAGAGAGTTTAAAATAGCAGACAATCACTGCTTACTGTTGTAGGGCAGGCTTGTCTTTCCATTTCCAGAGATATTTACAAGCTATAGTGCGGTAGGGACTCCACACACTGGCTATCTGCCGCATATGTAGTAGCAGTGTTTTTTTGTGCGTAGTATCTAAGCCATAGAGTCTGCTCATGGCTTGCTGTATGCCTAGGTCATCTTCAGGAAAAACATCAAGCCGCCCTAAACCTGACATCAGCAGCATCTCTACAGTCCATTTGCCCACACCTTTGATTTGTGTGAGATAAGTGATGATTTCGGCATCTGTCATAGGTGCCAAGAGTGCGTAGCTTAGTCCTTTCTCTAGAGTAAATCGGGCTATGTTCTGAATATATCCCGCTTTTTGCTGTGATAGCCCCACCTCTTTGAGTGTATCAATGGATGTTTGGCAGATTTTTTCGGCTTGGGGCTCGCCTCCGAAGCGAGCTTCAAAACGCAGGTAAATCGTCTGTGCAGCCTTTGTGGACAGTTGTTGCCCTACAATCGCCCTGAGCAAAGATGAATAAGTATCAGGATTTGTGTTTTTCTCTATGCTGATGGCTTCCGTATTTTCTATCACTGTCTTTAGCCTTGTATCTTGGCTCAAATGTCTGATGATTTCTTGCATTTTTAGTATCTTTAGGTGCTGTTAAATCCACCCAAAGATACTTTTATGCTTGGAATATCCAAAATCACCCACCTCCTTGCTGCAGCTGCTGTACTATAGATTTATGAGGATGCTTGAGCAACTCCGCACAGAGCTCAGCCAATGCCATGATTCTGTCTTCTTGATAAAGTTTATAAGCATCCTCGAGGATTGCTTGTGCTTTCTCAAATTTCTGTTGGTTAAAATGCCAAATGGCTTGGTTATAAACCTGAAGCCCTAAAAGCTGCTTAAAATCAATGATATGATTGAAAGCCCTGTGTTGGGGCTGCTTGCCCTCTGACTGAATGAAGGTATAGTTTTTTTCTAAAATACTAATTTCGTCTTCATTGTCTATAAAGCCATGTAGCCCATTCGTAGATTCTAGCAATACCCTGTCTTTTTCTGAAAATCTGACAAGGAGATAGACATGGAAGGCTGTTTCATGAATCTCTACGGCATACCCAGCCTGTCCACAGACAAAAGCCAGCCATGCCGAGCCGCTCACGCAATCATACATTCCTTTTTTAAAAAACTGATTTTCAGGGCTGTATGTACGGTATTTTTTCAAAAAGAGCTTGTGGGTTTGATAGAATAAATACCTCAAAGCCTTTTTACTTGTTTGCTTCTTTTCTAGCCTATGCTTGTGTTTAGCAAGGAGTTCGCTTAGTTTTTCAAACTTCTGCACAATGACGGTTTTGTCTTTTTCTGTACTCAAGGTTTGTATCATAAACTGGTAGTGGGCAGCATCCAGATAAGTTGAATAACTTATGGTTAGATTATCAGAAGATTGAGCCAACACAAAACTTAGATTCCAGAAAAAAAACATCAAACAGGATATAAATAGATGCCTCATGTTAATTTAGTTTTAAGTAATACATACAAAATTAACAAAAATTTAATATTAAATTAATATTGGGCTCAAATATATTTTTTGAAGGCTTATTTTTGGGAGGATGGCATTGTATGTCGATGGGTTTTAATACCATCAAAAAACCTTATTTTGCAGTCTTTTTTGATTAGAATAAGAGGGCATAAAATTCCTCAAAATAGATGAAATCAGTAGTTAAGAGGGCTTTCAGGCTGATTTTTGATTGAGATTCGCTGATAAAATATCAATTACAGCACTGGCAAAAGTGTAAAAAAGTAATCAGAAAGCTGTTTTTTGGAGAAGGCGCTGGATACTATCTTTAAGTTTTGTTAAAATTTTGGAGTCTTTGCCAGAAATAAATCCAAAACAAGTAAATATTTCTTACCTTAGCCTAAAATAATAAACCTAGTCTGACAATTTTTGTGCTGAGTCCGCAATGGCATCCCTTGGTCTGCCAGGTTTAGCCCACAAAAACTATCAGAGAACCACCATAAAACGCATGAAAAAAATATTTTTGCTCGTAGGTATTCTTTTGCTTCTTATATTGGGCGTATTATTCGGGATAAGCACCTACACCAAATCTTTTAGCCCCACCAGCAAGGTCAGTTTTGATGAAGAAGGCATCACAGGCTCTCTGATCTATTGCAGACCTTACAAAAAGGATAGGAAAATATTTGGTGAACTCGTGCCTTTTGATGAGGTATGGCGCACAGGTGCCAATGAAGCCACAGAGATTACTTTCAAATCTGATGTTAAATTTGGAGGAGAGGCCATCAAAGCAGGTACTTATACACTCTTCACTATCCCGAATGCTGATAACTGGACCATCATCCTGAATAAAAAACTCAAACAATGGGGTGCATTTAATTACAAGCAAGAATTTGATGCACTCAGGGTAGAAGTACCCGTAATAACCACCCAAGGTAAAGCCATAGAGCAGTTCACTGTCAGGTTTGAGCCAGCACCCAGCCACTTAGATATGGTGCTAGAGTGGGATGATACACAAGTAAAAGTGCCTTTGATGAAAATATAAAGCCTAAGTAACAGCATAGACAAACTTTAAATCACACACCCATGGCAAAAGATTGGAAAGAAAGACTCGGCGTGGTCTATTCTACAAACCCTGAATTTAATTACCAAAAAGAGGAAGACGAAAACACAGAAACCCTCCCTGCCCAACAGCAAAATCTGAGAGTAAGCCTAGATAAAAAACAACGCAAAGGCAAAGCCGTAACCCTCATTACGGGTTTCGTAGGTACAGAGGATGACCTCAAAGCACTGGGCAAACAACTCAAAACCAAATGCGGCGTAGGTGGCTCTGCCAAAGACAATGAAATCATCATACAAGGTGATTTTAGAGATAAAATACTTGCCCTTTTGATTGAAGAGGGCTACAAGGCCAAGAAAACAGGGGGCTAATGCAAGCCCCTAGTTTTTTTGATTTCATTTTTATCTGTATTGAGTCTCTGAAAATCCATATTATTGATATCTATCCCTAAATTTGCACTTTAAAAATAATAAGGATTCAAAAGACCAAACACATGATTTTATCTGGTAAAGAGATTGAAAAACGCATGGGTGGAGATATTAAAATAGAACCATTCAACCCCAAACAGCTTAACCCAAACAGCTATAACCTACGTCTGCACCCTGATTTGCTGGTCTATGATACCCCTGTGCTAGATATGAAAAAATCCAACCCCACTCAAGCCCTCAGTATCCCTGAAGAGGGGCTAGTGCTTGAGACCAATAAACTGTATTTGGGCAGAACACTCGAGCATACCGAAACCCAAAACCTCGTGCCGATGCTCGAGGGCCGCTCTTCAGTGGGCAGGCTCGGACTCTTCATCCACGTAACGGCAGGTTTTGGAGATGTGGGCTTTAGTGGCTTCTGGACTTTGGAGATTTTCTGTGTGCAGCCCATTCGTATCTATGCAGATGTAGAAATCTGCCAACTTTATTTTCATACTATTCTAGGTGATTTTGATACTTACAAAAGCGGAAAATACCAGCACAATCAAGGAGTACAGCCCAGCCTGATGTACAAAGACTTTGAGTGATTCACTGCTGTGCATTGATTGCTCATCAAGATTTGCGTCTGTATTGCACACCCAAAGAACGTCTTTTGGGTTTTTCTTGTTTAATGAGAAAAATAATTACCCTGATACGTTTTTTTAATAAAATATGATGGAATTACAGACTATCACACCTGCCAATAAAGTATATCAAGATTGCTCTGATGATGTGCTGCTTCGTGTAGAAACCAATGACATAGAAGTGGAAGCAGCACAAGTCAAAGAAAAATCTAAACAAAAAAAGAAAGCGAAAAAGAAAAAAGATGCCAACGAAAAAGCCATCCAATCCTTTTTTAGGGTCTTAGCAGCCAAACAAGTAGAGCAAATCTCACAAGTAGATTACAAAGCCAATATCTTGATTACACTGTGTTCTTTGCTTGCCTCTGTGGTGGGTAGTTTGTTTTTGGCACATTATGAGATTTACCAAGCCTTTGCCCCTTCGGTGCTGGTGCTGACCTTTAGCAGCATTATCAGTGTGTTTTTTTCTATGCTTGTGGTGGTCTCGCCGAGCTGCAACAGATGCCAAGCTGGTCAAAAAAGAGTCAATGTGATGAATTTTAATCAATTCTCGCAGTTAAGCCTTTCAGATTACAAAAAAGAAGTAATGCGTACCCTCAGAAGTGAAGAAGAAATCTACGAAAGCATCAGTGAAGATTTTTACAAAACAGGCAAAATCTTAAAGCAAAAATTTATCTACCTTAACTGGGGCTACAGGATATTTTTGTCAGGTATTTTTACAGCTTTTGTGCTGGGCTTCGGTGTCAAAATTTGGTAGTGTTTTTAGTTTAATATCCTAAATGAGAATAAATTACTTTTACCTCTTGCTTTTTTTTTTACTGGGCTGTGCAGCTCACAAAAAACCTTTTTATAACAAAGACTTTAAAAACTGGGAAAGTTATACTCCAAAAGAACAACAGACTCTCATACACAGTACTTTCTTGATTGGAGATGCTGGTGAGCCAAGTATAGAGATACAAGAACCTGCACTGAAGCTTTTACAACAGCAACTCTATGAAGCTGCTGAGCAAAGCAGCTTGGTCTTTTTGGGAGATAACATCTATCAGCATGGCCTGCCAGACTCTAGCCTGACCGAAGAAAGAAAAGCAGCAGAAACCAAAATCATAGCGCAACTCAAAATCTTAAAAGAATATAAAGGACGTGTGTTCTTTATTCCAGGCAACCACGACTGGGCCAAAAGCAAACCCGAAGGAAGACAAAATATCCTGAACCAAGAGCAGTTCATAGAAAATTACCTCAATAGAAGTGAAAATGTATTTGTGCCTGATGCTGCCTGCCCCACTCCCCAAGAAATTATCTTGAATGATGACCTCGTACTGATTTGTATAGACACCCAATGGTGGCTGCACCCTCACCACCAAGCCCAAGAAACTGCAGACTGCGATGCCAAGACGGAGGCTGATTTTATCTTTCAGCTCAATGATTTGTTGCAAAAACACAAATACAAAAAAATAATCGTGGCAGGGCATCATCCTTTATACAGCAATGGAGTCCACGGTGGGCATTTTCCACTTATCGAGCATTTATTCCCTTTCGAAAGAAAAAAAATCTATGTGCCAATGCCCCTCTTGGGCTCTATCTATGTGGGCTACCGCAAGTTTATCGGAGATAGACAAGATATCCCAAACGAACGCTACCAAAAACTCAAAAATGTACTCACTACCATCTTTAAAAAACACCCCAACTTGGTGTATGTCTGTGGGCATGACCATAGCCTACAATATCACCAAAAAGACAGCATACATTATCTCATCAGTGGTGCAGGCTCTAAGGAGAGCCACGTCGCAAGAAAACAAAAAGCCGCTTTTGCATACTCTAAAAAGGGCTTTGCAAAACTTAATTTTTATGAGAACGGAGAAACTTGGGTAGAGTTCTGGACCCCAGAAGGAGATGGTAGCAGCGGCAAAATAGTATTTAAGTATTTGCTTTTCACCCAAAAAAACAAAACACTTTCCACAGACAAAACCCAACTTGAATACACGGGCAAAACCATCTCAAAAGCACTCGGAAACTATCAGGCAGAAGGAATCAAAGAATTTCTCTGGGGGAAAAACTACCGCAAAGAATGGACTACACCCGTAGATTTTCCTTATTTTGACATAGATACAGAGAAAGGAGGCTTACAAATCCTCAAAAGAGGAGGAGGGCAAGCTACCAACTCCCTGAGGCTCGAAGCCAAAGATGGCAGACAGTATGTGCTACGCTCCGTAGATAAACAGGGCGACAAAGCTCTGAGCGAAGATTTTAAAGGGACATTCGTGTCCGAAATCGTTCAAGACCAGACTTCCTCTGCTTACCCTTATGGGGCTTTGGTAGTGCCTACACTTGCCGAAGCCGTAGGCATTTATCACACCAACCCTAAGTATGTCTATCTGCCCAAAGATGACAGGCTCGGAGGCTACAAAGAAGGCTTTGGAGATGCTGTCTATCTTTTTGAAGAAAGACCTGATGATGGCTTGTGGAAAGAAGCAGATTTTTTTGGAAATCCTGACCAAGTCATTAATACGAGCAAGGTCATCAAAAGGCTCACCAAAGACAATGATAACCTCGTAAAGCAAAAGTTTGTGCTCAGAAACCGCCTCTTTGATATATTGATAGGTGACTGGGACAGGCACGATGACCAGTGGTCTTGGGTGGCCTCCGAGAATAAAAAAGAAAATTTGACCTTTTATACACCTATCCCCAGAGACAGAGACCAAGTCTTTTTTGATTCTGATGGGTTTCTCACAGGTCTAGGCTCACAAAAATGGGCACTGCCCAAGTTTCAAGGATTTAAGGCAAAAATCAAAAATGTAGAAGGGCTTAATTTTAACAATCGCCATTTTGATAGGTATTTTTTAACAGAGCCTTCTCTCGAAGACTGGCTTGCCGTGGCTGATACTCTTCAGAAGCATATCACAGATGAAGTCATCACACAAGCATTGGCTGTAGTTCCGCCAGAAGTCGCAAAATACTCAATAGAAGACATCAAAGCAAAACTCATCCAGAGAAGAAATGACCTAAAAACCTATGCACGGGCATATTACTTATTTTTATCAAAAAACGTGAATGTGCTAGGCTCAGACAAGCACGAAAGGTTTGAAATAGAAAGACTTAATGAGGAGGAAACTAGAGTATCTGTCTATAAAATCAAGAAAAATAACGCCAAACCTCAGCACCTGATTTACCAAAGAATCTTTAAAAAAAGCGAAACAAAAGAAATTAGATTGTATGGCTTAGAAGGGGAAGATGAATTTATACTCACAGGAGAAGTCAAAAAAGGAATCAAAGTCAGAATCATAGGAGGCAAAGACCCTGACCAAATCACGGACAACTCTTGGGTTAAAAAAGGAGGAAAAAAGACAATCGTCTATGATTTACTAAAAAATACAGAACTCAAAGAAGGCAAAGAAACCAAAAACCGACTTTCTATACATCGCTATATCAACGACTATCACAGAGATGAATTTAAGTACAATTACTTCGGCCCTAGTTTTTTTGGAGGGTTTAATCCTGATGATGGCGTGTTTTTGGGAGGAGGGGTCAATGTCAGAAGGCAAGGCTTTCGCAAATCACCTTTTGCCAGCAAACAAATCATCAAAGGCAATTATGCCCTCGCTACCCAGTCTTTTAATTTTGTGTATTTAGGTGAATTTACAGACATATGGGGAAAACTAGACTTGGTGCTAGATGCTGAGGTCAGAAGCCCCAATTATGTCCAAAACTTTTTTGGACTAGGCAACGAAACCAAAAACCTGCGAAGAGAAAAAGGGGTAAACTATCACCGTGTTCGCTATACACAGTGGTATTTTGAGCCACAGCTCCGCCTTGACTCAGAAGATAAAAAACATAGACTCAATCTAGGAGCATACTTTCAAAGTATTGAAGTAGAGGAAAACCCCAATAGGTTTATTACCAATTTTGATGAAAACGGACTTAACCCCGAAAATACAATTGAAGACCATAAATATTTCCTTGGCTTGCAAGCACGCTATCAGTATGACTCCAGAGACAATGCCCTTCAGCCCCGAAATGGGGTGATTCTTAAACTCAAAGCCGCCCGTGTCTCAGGTCTGAATGATGAAGACTTAGAAGAAATTAATTACACAAAACTCTCAGGTGATTTTTCTTTTTATAAAAAGCTGTTTTCAAATTGGGTATTTGCCAACCGCATAGGGGCAGCAGCTAACTGGGGAAATTATCAGTTTTATCAGGCCAATACATTGGGTGCCAATGAAAACTTGCGTGGATACCGAAATTATCGTTTTTCGGGAGATAAAATTTTTTATAACAACACTGACCTAAGAATCCAAATTGGCAAGATTCAGACATTTTTGTTTAACGGAAGTTTTGGAATGATTGCCTCTCATGACATCGGGCGGGTGTGGTTCAGGGGTGAAGATTCTCAAAAATGGCACCGCTCTTATGGGGGAGGGCTTTGGCTGAGCCCTGCCAATGCCCTGCTTATTTCTACTACATTTAATCGCTCCGAAGAAGACAATGTATTCTTTTTAAGGTTTGGATTTTTGTTTTAAATCCCAAAATTGAGGTAAAAAAGCTTCCTTTACAAACTGTGTTGAGAGATGGCCTAATTTGAAGTGATGCTCCAAATTAGACCAGCAGCATTATTTCCCAAGATACATCAGCAAAATAGAAATATCCGAAGGGCGGACTCCACTCACACGGGTAGCCTGCCCGATGGTGGCAGGGCGGATTTTATTGAGCTTTTCGGTGCTTTCTTTGGAGAAGCCTTTGATTGCTCCAAAATCAAAATCAGCAGGGATTTTAAAATCTTCTAGCTCTGAGATTTTCTCAGCCATGCGTTGTTCCTTCTCTATGTAAGTATCATATTTGACCAAAATCTCTGCTTCCTCTTGTACTTCGATGCCATACACTTGCAATAGCTCTGCGACTTCGGCATGGGCTTCTGCCAGATTGATAAGGGTGATTTGTGGGCGTTTGAGCAATGTAAGCAAAGGCGTAGTTTCTTTTACTGTAGCCGTGCCTAAGTTTTCTAAAAAAGGATTTAACTGCTCAGGCTTGAGTTTGGTCTTTTTAAAAGTGCTGAGTAGTTCTATGGTCTCTCTTTTTTTCTTTTCTACATTTTTGAGCCTTTCCTCAGAAGCCAGCCCGAGCGCATGCCCAATGGGAGTCAATCGCTCATCAGCATTGTCTTGGCGAAGCAAAATTCTGTATTCAGCCCTCGAGGTAAACATACGGTAAGGCTCTTCTGTGCCTTTGTTGATGAGGTCATCTATCAATACACCGATGTAGGCATCGGAGCGTTTGAGCACGAAAGCTTCTTTTTCAAATATTTTTTGGGCAGCATTGATGCCTGCCATCAGTCCTTGGCAAGCAGCTTCCTCATAGCCTGTAGTGCCATTGATTTGCCCTGCAAAGAAAAGATTCTCTATCAGCTTGGTTTCTAAGGTAAGTTTAAGCTGTGTAGGCGGAAAATAGTCATACTCAATGGCATAGCCAGGCCTAAACATTTTGGCTTGCTCGAAGCCAGGAATCAGCCGCATGGCCTTGTATTGCACATCTTCGGGCAGAGAAGTAGAGAAGCCATTGACATAAACCTCTACGGTGTCCCAGCCTTCGGGCTCTACAAATACTTGGTGCCGGTCTCTCTCCGCAAATCGGTTGATTTTATCTTCAATGGAAGGGCAATAGCGAGGGCCCAAGCCTTTGATTCGCCCCTGAAACATCGGTGATTTCTCAAAACCTGTTTGCAGCACTTCATGCACTTCAGTATTGGTATAGGTAATGTGGCAGCTTCGTTGTTCTTTAAGTGCAGGCGTATCAGTGAAAGAAAATTTATTAGGGATTTCGTCTCCTTTTTGTTCTTCCATTTTGCTGTAGTCAAGGCTTCGCCCATCTACACGGGGAGGAGTGCCCGTCTTCATGCGTCCTGCCTCGAATCCGAGGGTCTCAAGCTGTTCGGTAATGCCTAGAGAGGCTCTTTCGCCCGCACGTCCACCGCCAAATTGTTTTTCGCCAATATGAATAATGCCATTCATAAAAGTACCACTGGTCAGGATGACAGATTTGGCTTTGATTTCTATGCCCATAGAGGTTTTTACGCCTTTTACTTGATGGTTTTCTATCAGAATGCCCGTTACCATTTCTTGCCAAAAATCCACATTTGGGTTTTGCTCTAGGGCGAGTCTCCAAGCTTCGGCAAAACGCATGCGGTCACTCTGACACCTTGGACTCCACATCGCTGCCCCTTTGGAGCGGTTGAGCATCCTGAACTGAATCATGGTTTTATCAGTGATGATGCCACTCATCCCGCCTAGTGCGTCTATCTCACGCACGATTTGCCCTTTGGCTACACCACCCATGGCAGGGTTACAAGACATCTGGGCTATTTTGCCCATATCCATCGTAATCAATAAAACTTTTGCATTGAGCTGGGCAGCGGCGTGTGCGGCCTCGCAGCCTGCATGCCCACCACCTACCACGATTACATCATATTCTGGAAACATATTTTTTCTATTAAAAAGCATTCATCAACACCTTGTGATTTTGAATAAAACGTTTTGAATCCTTGATTGATTTCCTTAACCATCTGCACTTTGCAAAGTTTTGGGAAATTTTGGTAATGCAAAAATACAGAAAAAAGCGGATGTTTGGCAGTATAGTTTGGATAGACAAAATCTATTTTATTTTCGGCAGTGCAGTTTTTAAAGCATCTTTGAGTGTTTAAGAAAGTAAAAGCCTGATTTTGACTAAACATCGGCACTTTTTTTTTGTTATTTTAGTAGAAAATATATTTCTTTTTGAATAAGTGCTTATACAAAATTAATGTACATTGTTTTTTTTAATGTAATCTATTGATAATCAATAATTTATGTAATTATCAACTATTCATTTTAGATTATCCATTTACTTATCACCCTTCTTTAATCCATCAAAACAATCATGAACAAACGAGAATTTCTAAAACTAAATGCCCTCATTGTGGGCGGAGCGATGCTTAATCCTATCCCAAGCTTTGCCTTATTTACCCCCCAAAAAAACAATGGTGACTTTCTCTTGCCTGATTTAGATTATGCTTTCAATGCTTTAGAGCCCTTTGTAGATGCCATGACGATGGAGATTCACCATGGTAAACACCACGCAGGCTATGTCAGTAAATTAAATGCAGCCATCAAAGGGACTTCTTTTGAAGGCAAGACTATAGAGGGAATCTTGGCAAGCATAGGCCCCGAAGATACCGCAGTACGCAACAATGCAGGCGGGCATTACAATCACACACTTTTTTGGAAAGTACTCACTCCTAATAAAAACACAAAACCTTCTGCCAAACTTACAGAGGCGATTAATCAAAGCTTTGGCTCTACAGAATCACTAAAAGAAAGAATGATGGCTGCAGGCAAAACTGTCTTTGGCAGTGGCTGGGCTTGGCTAGTGCTGGGAGAAGATAGAAAGCTGGCTGTGCTGGCTTCATCCAACCAAGATAACCCAATGATGCTCAAAATCAGTCCACAAACAGGCAAACCCATCTTCGGCATAGATGTATGGGAGCACGCTTATTATCTCAAATACCAAAATAAACGAGGGGATTATCTAAGCAGTATTTGGGAAATAATCAACTGGGAAGAAGTAAGCCTTCGCTATGAAGCAGCCCTGCCCAAACCCAAAAATAAGGAGCTATTCGAAGAATGGGCAGAATTAAATGACTTCCATACCACCATGTCCCAGACCTTTCACCCTGCCGAAGGAGGAGATTTGGCACCTATCAAAGCTCGCTCAAAAGAACTTGCCCAAAAAGCAGCTACTTTGGCAAAATCAAGCATTCCTGCAGCGTTTAGTACACCTCAAATAATGGAGGCTGTCCAACAGTTGGAAAGAGATAGCAAAATACTGAGCAGACTTACCAGAAAGAGAAAAACGACAGATGCCCAGATTACACAGTCTTTGACTGCCTTGCACGGGGTCTTTCACAAGATTGTGGGTTTGTGTAGAGAAGGGATGCATTAGAATGATTTGTTTCTTTGAGCAGGCTCAAGCTACTGACTTAGGGGGAGGGTAAACCAAAATTTACTTCCCCTGTCTTTTGTGCTTTCTACATAAATATTTCCATTGTTTTTTTCTATGAATGCTTTGCACAAGAGTAAGCCCAGCCCCGTGCCCACTTCACTGTCTGTGCCTTCTGTGCTAAAATGCTGCATACCAAACAATTTCTCGAGGTCTTCGTCCGAAATCCCCACTCCCGAATCTTTTACAGAGATGTTTACTTCTTGATTTTCTACACTCACCTCTATCAGAATCTCCGAATTTTTGTGGCAAAATTTAATGGCATTAGAAATCAAATTGCGCAAGACAAGGTGGAGCATGTTTTGGTCAGCAAGTACGTGTATTTCGGAGGGGATACGGCTACTTAGTTTGATTGATTTTTCTTGGCCAAGGGCTGTAAACAGGGCTAGGTTTTTTTGTATAATTTCAGATAAGTTTATACTTTCAATGTTGGGTTGGATGCCATTGACTTGCTCCCTTGCCCATTTGAGCAGATTATCCAAAAATGAACTTGTATTTTGCCCTTGTCCATTGAGTTTGATGGCGATGTGCCTCAGGTCTTCTTCAGAAAGATGCTCATTTTCAAACAGATACAACATTCCTTTGAGTGAGTCAAGGGGGGCTCTGACATCATACGAAATCAGGGAAAGAAGCCTGTCTTTGAGTAAATTTAAGATTTCAAGTTCTTCTTTTTGTTTTTTAATCTGGAGATAAGATTCAGAAAGTTTGAGCATAGACCGTACCCTTGCGATGAGTTCGGTAGCCTCTACGGGCTTGCGGATAAAATCAGAAGCACCAGCCTCTAGAGCCACTTGTAGATTGTCAGGGCTGGTCATAATCCCAGTACAGATGATGACAGGAATATCTGCCAGTCCTGAGATGTTCTTGATTTTTTGTGTGGCCTCGACACCATTCATGAGGGGCATTTCCCAATCTGTAATAATCAGGTCAGGCTTTATTTTACTTACAATCTCCACCAGTTTTTTGCCATTATTGACCGTTACTAGGTTGTATTCTTGTGATGCACCTTCTAAGATAGACACAATGACCTGCAGGTTGTCAGGTTGGTCATCTGCAATACAAATTACAGGTTTTTTGATTGAATTTTCTGGCATATATTTATTCTGATAAGCAAATGTGCTAATGGTTGGTACATCATAAACCAAACGTAGAGGTCTTCCCCTTTTGTGTCTTTACGAAACAAAAGGCGTATTGCTTCGTGAAGACGTGGAATGTAGCAAGGTTTTAGCCCATCATTTAGCACAAATGCAACAACAAGGCATGTTTTTTAGAAATGCCAAGTGAATGAAGTTTTTTAAAAAACGAATCACTTAGTTATTTTCAAACCATTCTTCGGCTTTTGTAATCACTTTGTCCAGCCCTTCCAAGTCTTTTCCTCCTGCAGTAGCAAAAAAAGGCTGCCCGCCTCCGCCTCCTTTTATTTCTTTTGCAAGTTCTCTAATCAGATTGCCTGCGTGGTAATTTTTTCCTTTTACAAGTTCATCCGAAATCATCACAGCAATTTGTGGCTTGCCGTCAATATCAGCTGCCAGCACTGCAAAAAGGTTCTCTTTTTTGGCTTTCAAATCAAAAGCCAGTTGCTTGAGTGCCTCCGAAGAAGGCAAGCGAAGGCGATGTGCCAAAAAGTTTACTTCATTCTTGGTTTTTATCTTGCCAAGTAACTCGTTTTTGAGGTTTTGAATTTGCTGATTCTCAAAGACAGTGATTTGCTTGCTCAATGTTTTGTTTTCTTCTAAGAGGTCAGAGATGGCTTTTTTGAGGTCTTTTGGGTTTTTGAGTAATCTTTCTACTTCTTCTAGCAGTGCTAGTTTTTGGTTGGTAAATGCCTGTGCAGCCTCAGCAGTGATGGCTTCTATCCTGCGTACACCTGCCGAAGAAGATACTTCTGAAATAATTTTAAATGAAGCGATGCTGCCCGTATTAGTCACGTGTGTACCGCCACAGAGTTCTCTTGAAAAATTTTCATCAAAGGTAATTACCCGTACAAAATCCCCATATTTTTCTCCAAACAGAGCAGTGGCATTGAGTTGCTCCACAGCTTCTTTGATGGGCACATGCCGTCTTTCGTCTAGAGAGATGTTTGCACGGATTTTTTGATTGACTCGGTTTTCTATTTTTTCTAAATCTTCTTCTGAGATTTTGGCAAAGTGTGAGAAGTCAAATCTAAGTGCGTTTTCATTGACGAGCTGCCCCTTTTGGGCAATGTGATTGCCCAATACCTCACGCAAAGCAGCGTGCATGAGGTGCGTAGCGGAGTGATTGATGGTGATGAGTGTTCTTCTGGAAGCATCTACAGCCCCCCAACCCCCAAAAGTGGCGTTTTCTCGATCATTTTGAAAAATTTTTTCTAGCTTTTCTTCGGTAAGGTGAATAATCAGGTCATTTTCTTTTTTGGTATCTGTGATATTGATGACCGTACCGTTGTTTAAAGTGAAAGTACCAGAATCACCCACTTGCCCCCCTGATTCGGCATAGAAAGGTGTTTTGTCTAAGACAATCTGATAAAAGCCCTTGTCTTTTTGTTTTACTTTTCGGTATTTTACGATTTTGGCCTCACACTCCAGCACATCATAGCCCACAAACTCAATCGTGTCAGTAGGATTGACTTCTATCCAATCATCGGTTTCTTTGACTTGTGCGTTTCTAGCTCGGTCTTTTTGGGCTTTCATTTCGGTATGGAAGCCTGCTTCATCTATGCTGAGGTCTTTTTCTTTGGCGATGAGTGCCGTCAAATCTAGAGGAAATCCAAAAGTATCATAGAGTTTAAACACATCTGCCCCAGAGAGTACCTTGCCTTGGCTCTCGGCTATGATGGTATCTAGCAAGTCTAAGCCGTTCGCCAAGGTCTTCAAAAAAGAGTTTTCTTCTTCTCTCACTACATTCTCTACAAAGTCTTTTTGGGCATATAGCTCAGGAAAAACTTCCTTAAACTGCTCGGCAAGCAAAGGCACAAGTGCACACATAAAAGGCGCTCTGAAGCCCAAATAAGAGTAACCGTAACGCACGGCACGCCTCAAAATACGGCGAATGACATAGCCTGCTTTGTTATTAGAAGGGAGCTGCCCATCTGCTATCGCAAAAGCCACGGCACGGATATGGTCTGAAATGACACGCAACGCAATGTCAGACTTAATGGCTGTTTTTTCTTCGGGAGAGGAGGTATTTTTTTGTGGGGAGGTAAATTGATAAGGGATGCCACATTGCTCACCAATCTTTTGAATTAAAGGCTGAAAGACATCAGTATCATAGTTAGAAGTCTTGCCTTGAATAGCCATGCAGAGCCGCTCAAAACCCATGCCTGTATCCACGTGCTGGGCTGGAAGGGTACGAAGCGATTTATCAGCCATTCGTTCAAACTGCATAAATACATTGTTCCAAATCTCAATCACGAGTGGGTCATCCTGATTGACGAGGTTACGGCCTGGTATTTTCTCTCTTTCGCTTTCGGGTCTGAGGTCAATATGAATTTCTGAGCAAGGACCACAAGGACCCGTCTCGCCCATTTCCCAAAAGTTATCTTTTTTATTGCCAAAAAGGATTTGAGACTCGGGCAGGTATTGTTTCCAAAGCTCAAGGGCTTCGGTATCTTGTGCAAGGTTTTCGGAGGCATCTCCCTCAAATACAGTAGCATAAAGCCTGTCTTTGGGCAGTTGATAGACCTCTGTGAGCAGCTCCCAAGACCAAGCGATGGCTTCTTTTTTAAAATAATCTCCAAAAGACCAGTTGCCTAGCATCTCAAACATGGTGTGATGGTAAGTATCATGGCCTACATCTTCGAGGTCATTGTGCTTGCCCGTAACACGGAGGCATTTCTGGGTATCGGCGATTCGGGCAGAAGGTGGGGCGGCATTGCCCAAGAAAAAATCTTTAAATTGTGCCATTCCTGAGTTGGTAAACATCAGGGTGGGGTCATTTTTTAAGACCATAGGGGCAGATGGAACTACCAAGTGGGCTTTATTTTTAAAAAAGTCTAAAAACTTTTGACGGATTTCGCTTGCCTTCATTGCTAATTATTGAGAGTATATGAAATATTGTGAGGCAAAAATACAGAATGTTCATAAAGAATGGAAAGTCTTTGAAGACTATTCCTAATAAATGCACAAAGTAGCACTGAAATCAAAGTAAATATTTACAAAATATAGTAACTTTACGGCATGGACAGAAATCATCTTACACCATTTATAGTAGGTATCACAGGGGCAAGCGGCTCAGGCAAAACTTCATTCTTAAATAGTCTTCTGGAGCATTTTCAAGCAAATGAAATATGTCTTATCTCACAAGACAACTACTATCATCCCAGAGAGATGCAGCAACAAGATGCACAAGGAGTCATTAACTTTGACACGCCCAAAGCCATAGACATGGAGGGCTACCTCCGAGATGTCAAAAAACTTAAAGATGGCGAAGATGTTTATCTCCAAGAATACACTTTTAACAATCCAGACAAAAAGTCTAAAGAAATCTGCCTCTGTGCAGCTCCTTTAATCATCGTGGAAGGGCTTTTTATTTTTCATGAAGAACGCTTTAAAGCTCTCTTTGACCTCAAAGTATTCATAGACGTAGAAGACCATATCAGGCTCAAAAGACGCATCATCCGTGACAATGAGGAGAGAGGCTATGACCTCTCAGATGTGCTCTACCGCTATGAACACCACGTTTTTCCAGCGTATAAAAAATTTATAGAACCTCATAAATACGAATCTGATGTAGTCATCCCTAATAATCACCACTACGCCAGTGGCTTAGATGTGCTGGTATCATTTTTAAAAAAACAGCTCGCTCAGTAGCTAAAACTGAATTTCAAATGATTTTAAACAAAAACCTACATGAATAAATTTGCAGTGATTGGTCTAGGGCAGTTTGGTACAGCCATCGCTCGCTCCCTTGCCAAAGAAGGAGCAGAAGTAATGGCAATAGACATTAACCCTGACCATGTAGAACAAATCAAAGATGACGTGGCACACGCCGTAGTGCTGGATGCTACCGATCAAAAAGCCTTAGAGGCTCAAAATATCAGAGACATAGATGCGGTGGTAGTGGCAATTGGTGAAGATTTTGAAGCATTGCTGATGACTACCGTGCAGCTCATGGAGCTAAACCTGCCCCGTGTCATTGCCAGGGCTGCCAATGAGCAACAACGCATGATTCTACAAAAGCTAGGGATTCAAGAGATTCTTTCTCCTGAAGAAGAAGTAGGCAGAACTTTCTCAAAAACACTGCTCAACCCCAATATCCGCTCTTTTTTCTTGCTGCCTGATGGCTACGAAATCGTAGAAATCAATACACCTAAAAAAGTAGCTGATAAAAGTGTCAAAGATATAGACCTCCGCCGCCGTTTTAACCTTAACCTCATCACAGTCAAACGAAAATTTGAAGAAAAAAAAGACGGGAAAAGCGTACAGACAGAGCATATCATCGGTGTCCCCCGTGCAGATACGATTCTTAAATCTACTGATATCCTGATTGTGCTGGGCAAAGACAAAGATGTGGAGAAATTCGTACAGTTGAATTCTTAGCAGCCCCCTCACCCCTGAAGGGGGGATTTTTAATAAAAGGGAAGAAGATTTGATACTGCAATTAAAGAAATAAGGTGCTCTATTCCCCTTTGGGGTTAGGGGCTTGCCTAAAACTTAAAAATATGGGAACAAGTAACTCACATTGCCAAAAACTGGCGGCTATGTATAATCAAATGCCTTTTAATGAGGATTTGAAACCACAAATGGAATTTATTAACTTAGGGGAGTGCAAAGTAAAAGCCGAGGTAAATCCTCGTTTTTTTCACGGAGGAGGAATTATTCATGGGTCTATCATCTTTAGGCTATTAGACGATGCCTGCACCTTTGCGGCTTGGTCTTATGTAGAAGACAAGGTTTGTGTTACTAAAAGCCTACACATTCACTACCAAAGCCCTATCCATACAGGTACGATGCAAGCCTATGGCAAAGTGCTAGACATTAGCCAGACAGCCAATGAAATCACTGTAGAAGGAAGCCTCATGAATGAAGACAAAGAAGTAGCACGCTGCACGGCAGTGATTGCTCGCATGAGTGCCAAGGTTAGGAAAATGACCTGAGATGTTTAAAAATTTAGTAAATAAGTAACTGATAATCAAGATGATGTACACTTTGTTGTTCTTTAATTATGTATTTAGTTTAGCAATACAAAGCACTGCCTTGCCCACAATTAACCCCCAACCTGCTCAGGACAGGGTGTATGTGATAACAAAAGGGGAGCACCGTTCGCAGGGAGGTTTTTCATTTGTCAGTGGCACAAAATTTAGATTTAAGGCAGCATTTGATAGCAGTGCAGTGTATCAGACAGCCCAGCCGATACACCAAGCAGATGTCAATAAACTCTATGGATTTTCTGACTGCTACAGCCAACATCACAGCAACAGTGCCCGATTTGGCTGGAGATGGTTAGGGGGAAAGTTAGAAATTATGGCGTATTGCTACCAAAATGGCGAGCGACAAAGCGAAGTAATGGGTAGCGTAGCACTCAATAAAAGCTATGAATATGAAATAGAAATTCGAGAAGATGCGTATGTATTTAGGCTCAACGGGGTAGAAAAGAAAATGCTTAGAGGCTGCTCAGGAAGGGTTTTTGGGTATAAACTTTACCCTTATTTTGGAGGTCAGGAAGTCGCCCCTCATGACATAAGCATCAAAATTCAAGACTTGTAATATAAAGACCAATAAAAATCCAGCTTTATGTTTCGATGGACTCCTTACATATTTTTGCGGTGGGTATTTTTCTTGATGCTAGGGATTTTGCTCACACTTTTTTACCCTTCTGTAAGCAGCAGTATGCTTTATGTCGGGGGCTTGGCTTGGCTCATGTATGTGCTGTGCTGGTTTACTTTTTCGGGAAAACAGTTTAGACAATATGCTTCTTTGTTTGGTTTTTTGGCTGCTTTGTTGTTGATGGCAGTGGGCAGCCTACGGACAAGCCAACACACTGCCCAAAACGACCCCTCACATTTTATCCACCAAGACAGCATAGAGGCGTATCAAGGCAAAATTATCAGTGAAATACAACCCAGAGCCAAGTCATGGCGGGCACAGATTGAAGTTGAAAAAGTCTATGCCAAAGGAACATGGAAGAGTGGCACAGGCAAAATAATGGCTTACTTTAGCAAAGCCCCTGAAGATGAAAACCCACCCAAAGGGCTTGATTACGCTGCATTGGTGTTGGTCAGGGCAGCCCCACAAAAACTCACTGCTCCCAAAAATCCAGAGGGTTTTGATTACCAAGCGTATCTGTTTTATCAAAATATCTACCACCAGCATTTTATCAAACCCACACAGTATTTGTGTCTTGCCAGAGATGTAAGCTTTGTGGAGTCAGTTTGGGCAGTTTCTTATTATTTGAGAGCGAAGGGTTTAGCGATTCTCAAAAAACACCTGCCCGAAAGCACACGTTTTGCTACGGCGAGTGCTTTGCTTTTGGGAGTCAAAGATTACCTAGAAGATGAACTAAGAGCAGCTTATGCGGGTTCAGGGTTGATGCATTTATTGGCAGTTTCGGGGCTGCATGTGGGCTTGGTGATGTTGATGCTTCGCTGGCTTTTGGGGCCTATTCGGAAGATACGCTTTGGCAGATATATCTTTTTATGTCTTGTGATTGCTTTGCTGGTGCTGTATGCCTTTGTTACGGGTTTGAGCCCCTCAGTGCTGCGTGCTGTGCTGATGTTTAGCTTGGTATTGGGTGCGGAAACCTTTGAGCGGCGGGGCTTGATTTATAACAACATATCTATTTCGGCCTTTATCTTGTTATTCTTTAACCCTTTTTTGCTGGTATCCGTCAGCTTCCAACTTTCTTACCTTGCAGTGCTGGGCATTGTGTATCTTCAGCCCAAAATATATGCTTGGTTTAGCCCGAAGGCATATCTACTTGACAAGGCTTGGCAGCTTACCTCAGTCTCGATTGCTGCACAGATAGGCACAGCACCTTTGGCTATTTATTATTTTCATCAGTTTCCAAATTATTTTATCTTGGCGAATCTGCTGGTGCTGCCTGCTGCTACTTACCTCTTAGGCTTGGGGGTTTGCTTGCTGCTTTTGGATTTTATACCTTATCTGGGAAGTATTCTGGGAGTGCTATTTTATTACTTTATTGGCTTGGTCAATGGCGTGGCTACGGGCATTCAGGCATTGCCTGGCTCAGTGAGTTTGGGTTGGTATATTAGCAAGCTAGAAGTATTTTTATTGTATGTATTTATTTTATTTTTCTTGCTTTTGTGGGCAAAACGCAGGCTTTATTATTTGGGGCTTTCATTGCTGATGTTTTTGTTTTTTCAGTTATCTTATGCTTACCGTTATTTTGAGAGTAGCTGGCAAAAAGAATTGGTGATTTTCCATGTGCCACGTCAGGCACATTTCAATCTAATCTGGGGGCAAGAGAGTTACTTTTTTGCTCAAAACGAAGAACTTCTGACAGATGAGAATACCATTGATTTTAACTTAGCCCCTTACTGGCTGAATCGCAAAATCACGGAGATACATTCGGCTACTTTTGAGGCAGAAGTCCCGAAGCTGCCTGCTGGCTACAGAGCCACTAAAAAATGGAGTACACTACGAGTAGAAGGCAAACTGTTTTTATTCTTACATCAGCGGATGTATGCCTCAGAGATAAAGGTGCTCGAGAGTGTACGCCCCGATTATGTCATCCTCCAAAACAATGCTGTCTCAGATGTATCTGCTTTGTCTGCCCATCTTCACATTCCTTACCTTGTGCTAGATGCCTCTAATGGATGGGTTTTAGTTCAAAGATTGGCAAAAGAAGCCTCCGAACAAAAAATCGCCTGCTGGAGTGTTGCTCAGAAAGGTGCATTTAGAATAGATTTACAGCGTATGCAAGTCTATCCTTAGGATTGCGGCAGCTTGGTTAAACATTCCTCGTGCAGGCTTGTTTTTTGTGTATCCTGCCGCTTGTCATGGGTGTTTGTCTTGGGGTGAGATTTACTGACAGACAGTGCTTTACGACAAGCAGTTGGCAAAAATTCGGAACTATTTATACAATCGGGAGTACTTCAACTTCTCAAAAATTTTAAAAAAATGGCATTAAAAATTGGTTCTCAAGCACCTGATTTCACATTGGCTTCTACTTCTGGCAAAGATTTCAAGCTCTCAAAAGACTTGGCAGGAAAGCCTTGTATTTTGTATTTTTATCCCAAAGACTTCACGTCTGTCTGTACGGCAGAGGCCTGTGATTTTAGAGATAATATTGCCCAGTTTGCTGATATGGGCGTTACGGTCATAGGCGTCAGTAGAGACAGCGTGGCTACGCATCTGCGTTTCAAAAAAAGTAATGACCTGCCTTTTGAGCTATTGGCAGATGTAGAGGGAAAAGTATCTAAGGCATACCAAGCACAGATTCCTTTGATAGGCATGACCAAGCGAATTACTTATCTATTAGATGAGCATCATAGAATAGCGACTGTTTATGAAAATCTTTTTGGTGCAAAACAACATATACAGGAGATGATTACCAAGATTAACCTCATCAGCTGATGTACTATTTGTGGGCATCTTTTCAACATAAAAAACTTGCTAGATGGGCTGTCTAGCAAGTTTTTTTGTGATTATTTAGGGATAAAATCAAGCGAAACTGAGTTCATACAGTAGCGTAGCCCTGTGGGTTGAGGGCCATCATTGAATACATGCCCTAGGTGAGCACCGCAGTTGGTGCAGACTGTTTCTGAGCGCACCATGCCTTGGCTTCTGTCTTCTACATTGGCGACGGCATTTTTGCTGACGGGCTGCCAAAAGCTAGGCCAACCCGTGCCTGATTCGTATTTTGTTTTTGAGCTAAAGAGGGGTTGCTTGCAAGCATTACAGACATAAGTACCTTCCTTCTTATTGTCCCAATATTTTCCAGAGAATGCCCTTTCAGTGCCTTTTTGGCGGATGACATAATACTCCTCTTGGGAGAGTTGAGCCTTCCATGCTGCCTCTGTTTTTTGGACAGGATAGGTTCTTTTTTGCTCTTTTGGGGCGGGCTTTTCTTTGCCTGTGAGGGTGCTTTTTTGTTTAGATGTTTTGTCGCTTTGGGCGCAAGCTGTGAGGCTCATTCCTAAGGTCAAAAAGATAAGTACGAGGTGATGTAATTTTGTCATGGGCTTTTTTTGTCTGTAAATGAATCAATTAAATGTTTGATAGATTTGTACGTTTTCATTCAATATACCTTACAAACTAACATTCCCTAGCAAATGGTTTGAGATGATGCCTTTTTAACATTTTAAAAACCATAGATGCCTGAATTTTACAGTGTACTGTTGTTTTTTAACACTCAGCCGTTCTGTGATTGCTCTTACCCTTCGGCTTGCCGTTGGCCTACCACTCGATTGAGAGTAGCCCCCTTGTGTTGTACTATCATTTCGTAAAAATATGAAGGGGTGTGAAAAGGACTTCGATTGGTTGGTAGCAGAATGCCTGTAAAAAACGCCTAACCCTTCATAAACTCCTCAACAGCCATTTCTAAAAATGCCCACTTACAGGACAAAGTACTCATTATGAATGAAATAAGCCTTCTAAATAAATTTTTCTCGCTAATTTCATCGTAATTTTGTCAGGAAGATGGCGTTTAGAGTGAAAACATCGAAACCCTAATTTTCAAGAAAAAACGATGTATGTTAGAAAAAATAGTTTTTTAATCATTTTTTTTCCGTTTTTAGAACATATATGCTATTTTGAATCACAAAAATACAAATCATCATATGCAAAATAAATTATTCTTGTCTTCAGTATTGCTTTATTTTAGTCTTTCTTACTTGCCACTTTTAGGGCAAGCTACTTATACTTATCAAGAAGATCACAAACTATTCAGAGATGGCTTAGAGCTGTTAGACCGAAAGCTATATGCCGCAGCACAGCATAGTTTTAAGTCTTTTATGAAAATAGGCACAGATACAGAACAACGCATAGAAGCACAATATTACATGGCTTTTTGCGCATTGCACCTCAGTGAACCTGATGCAGATACCCAGCTTGAAATTTTTTTGGCAGCATATCCTTATCATCCCAAAGCACTAGATGCCTACTACCAATGGGGAGAGGTTTATTTTGAAGAGGGAGAATATATCAAAGCCATAGAGTTTTATGAAAAAGTGCCTGAAAGAAGGCTTACTGCTGCCCGCCAAGATGATAGAAACTATAAATTAGGGGTAGCTCACTTTGAACGCAGACGCTACAACCAAGCCGAAATGTACTTCAACAAGCTCAAAAACGGCACTGGCAAATACGCTTACTCTGCCAGCTATTATGCGGGCTTTATTGCTTACCAAGAAGGAAGGTACAACCTTGCCCTTGCTGACCTCCAAAAAGCCTCCGAATCCGAAGAGTTTGCCAGCAAAACCCCTATCTTGATAGCAGATATTTATTACAAAGAAAAAAAATATACTGAGCTGATAGCCTACACAGCCCCTATCTTGCAGCGAAGGGAACAGGTAGTACAGATAGAAATGCTTTACCTCCTGACTGCCGATGCTTATTTTTACCGTGAAGAACTGGCTAGAGCATTGACCAATTACAAGCAATATCTAGGGCTAAAGAGCAGCCAACCTGCTGAAGAGATTTTTTACAGAGTAGGTTTTTGTCAGTATCAGACCAAAGACTACAAGGGAGCTATAGAAAGCCTCCAAAACATGGCAAACATCAACACAGCCATGGGGCAATCTGCAGCTTATTATTTAGGATTGGCGTATATTCAGGAAAATAATAAGCGGTTTGCGGTAACTGCCCTAGAGCAAGCCAAAAACAGAAATTTTGATGCCACCGTAGAGCAAGAAGCCCTCTGGCTCTTAGGAAGGCTTAATTTTGACCTTGAACGCTATGATGAATCTATCTCAGATCTCAAAAAACTGGTCGCTGACTTTCCGCAGTATCCTGAGCGAAATGAAGCTCTAGACCTGCTCGGGCAAGCCTACCTTTATTCTAACAAACTAGACGAAGCCCTAGTGTATTTAGAATCTATCAACCCACGCTCCCCCAAAGTAAATGCGGCCTATCAGCAGATTACCTTTGCCAAAGGAAGTGAGTTTTTTAACAAAAGTAACTTCGCCGGGGCGATTCCTTTGCTCCAAAAATCATTGCAAATTAACCAAATCAAAAGGCTCACAGAAGAAACATATTACTGGCTGGCAGAGGCTTACCTGCTGAGTGACCAGCCCCAAAAAGCCGTGGTGTATTACCAAAATATACTTAGCCTTGACCAGCCTAATTTTATTTATACACCCAAATCTCATTATGGCTTGGGCTATGCCTACTACAACTCGGAGGAGTATGCCCGTGCGATTCCACACTTTCAGTATTATATCACAAGACGCTCCACAGACGATGACCGGAAATATTTTGAAGATGCGTATCTTAGGCTTGCAGACTGCTTTTATGCCACCAGGGATTATTCTAATGCGTTGCTATACTATGACAGGATCATTACGCTTAACTATGTAGATAAAGATTATGCTTACTTTCAGAAAGGTGTCATAGAGGGCCTAAGAAACAACAATACACTGGCACAAGCAAGTTTTGAAACGCTCATTAACCAATACCCCAACTCACTCTACCGTGACAGGGCATTTTACCAAAAAGCCCTTTCAGAGATGAGCAGCGGAAGCTTTGCCGTAGCCACCACAGGGCTTACACGCCTCATAAGTGAAAGCCCTAGTAGCTCCGCCATCCCTGACGCACTACAGCTGCGTGCCTTGGCTTATGTCAATATCGGAAACCAAAATGCAGCCATAGAAGATTACAAAAGAATCGTCAATGACCACACACTACACCCCAATGCTACAGATGCACTTTTTAGCTTGCAAGAGCTACTCGGAGCACAGGGGCGTGATGCCGAACTTGCTCCATACCTTGCCAAGTATAAAGAAGCCAACCCACAAAGCCAAACTACCGAAAAGCTTTACTTTGAGAGTGCCAAGACGATGTACTTTAACCAACAATACGCACAAGCTGCCAATGCTTTCAAGCAATACATCAATAGTTATCCTCAAAGTGCATTTAAAGGGGATGCCCTGTTTTATCTGGGAGAATCTTATTACAGACAAGATGATTTTGTCAATGCACTCATTTATCACAGACAAGTAGTACAAGAGAAAAAAGGGGCTTTCATCGCACGCTCTACCAGACGTGCTGCCGCTATCTATGCCCAAAATAAAGAATACCGAAATTCCGTTGCGTATTACAGAATCCTATCTGATGTAACCGAAAGCAAAAGAGAGCAAATAGATGCGTGGATAGGGCTGGTAGAAGGCTATTATGAACTACAACGCTACGACTCTCTTAACTACTTTGCAGCACAAGTCATCAATCAGCCCGATATAGCAGGAAGCAAAAACAGGGCTTTGCTCTATCAAGGAAAAGTAGCTTACAGGCAGCAAAACTACACTCAAGCCATCAATACTTTCCAAAAAGTAACACAAGGAAATACCGATGAAAATGGTGCTGAAGCACAGTACCTCACCGCTGAGATACTTTTTAAGCAGCAAAAAAATAGAGAATCACTCGATGTGCTCTTTGAGCTAGACAAAAAATACAGCGCCTTCGAGAAATGGCGAGGACGAGGGTTCTTGCTGATTGCAGATAACTACATCGCTCTGAAAGAAACTTTTCAGGCAAAGGCTACCCTGCAATCACTCATAGACAAATCTCCTGACGCTGAAATAGTGCAGCAAGCAAGGATCAAGCTACAAAGTATCCAATAAATACAGATTGCCAACACTGCACTACACTAAGAAAACAAACGAAGTAGAAAAAACTAAAATACAGACATAAAAATATATTCAATATGAACGCATTTTTTTATCGTTTCTTGATACTGATAAGCAGTACAATGCTCCTCCCAGCCGCTCTCTGGGCCCAAGGCTCAGTGCAAGATACACGCATCGAGGTCATCAAAAAAAGAGAAATTAAGCTCAAACCCCTCAGCAAAGGCTTTGACCAAATCCCGAACTTAAAGCCCATAAACCAAGGACAGACACTGACTTATGAGCTCAAAATTCTCCCCGCACAATCTGTGCCTACTGAGATAATAGCAGAAGCACCCAAAGCCCCCACAGAGGAGAAAAATAGAGATTTATGGGAAACCAAGCCCCTCAAGGTATTCTTAAAAGCAGGATATGGAAATTATCAAACCTCCTTATTTGAGGCCCAGATACAACACCAATTAGATGAAACCCTCAGCTACGGGATATATGCACAGCACCGAGCATCCCAAAAAGGAGAAGTTGCTGATAAATTCTCAGCATTGAGCCGAAATGTATTTGGTGCTTATGGTAAATATTTCCTAGACCAATCGGTCATCTATGCAGATGTAGAATACAGCAAAAGAGTCAATCGTTTTTATGGATACGACCCTACACAGCTAGAAACCTTTGATGCAGATACACTTCGCCAAAGATATAACCGAATCGCTGCAAATATCAGATACCAAAGCATTGTGAAAAACACAGCCCTAGATTATGATTTTGGGCTTATGCTCGTCTCACTGCAAGATAACTTCGGGGCTACTGAGGCGCAAATAGGAGCAGATATGAAGGCATCCTATGCCCTCTCCGATGCGTCTAGGTTGGGGGTTTCCTTAGAAGGTTTTTTTACACAAAGAGAAGATACTGATAAAATCAACCGAAACTATATCAAGTTTACGCCTAAATATGCTTACCAGTCCGAAAAATTTGGATTTACAGTAGGGGCTAATTTGATTTATCAGGATGATACCCTCAGTGCTCAAAATAATTACCATATCTATCCTATGTTGAGGGCTGATTACCTCGTCAGTGGACAGCTGCAGACTTACCTAGACTTCAGTGGTACAATGCAGCGAAACACACTGGACGGCTTTGTGCAGCAAAACCCGTTCTTAGCCCCGCAGGCATTACTTTACAATACCAACCAACGCTGGAAAGCTGAGCTAGGGGTAGAAGGGACACTCCTAGATCGCCTGACTTACCAGCTGCACGGAAGTATAGGAAGCTTCGAAAACTTGGCTTTCTTTGTCAATACAGCCGCTGACTCCGCAAAGTTCGGAATCGTCTATGAGCCAGAGGCAAGCAATGTCATCAATGTAGGCTTAAAACTGGGCTATGAATTTTCGGAGCAATACAGCTTACAGCTCAACACAGATTTCTTTAACTATGATACCAAAACACTCACGAATGCTTGGCACAGGCCTACTTTTACGAGCAATCTCGTGGGTATATTCAAGCCAATAGAAGGGCTAAGCCTGCAAGCTGACCTTGCCATACAAGCAGGAATCAGGGCAAAAAACTTTAGCACAGACACACAAATAGACCTAAATACAATAACTGACTTAAGTTTACAGGCTGATTATTTAGTTTTCCAGAATTTTTCTGCATATTTGTCGGCTAACAACTTGTTTTCCAAAGCGTACCAGAGATATTTGTATTACCCAAATCAAGGGATTAACTTTTTAATTGGATTAAAATATGCCTTCTGAAATGAATATACCACAGCACCTTTACCAATGGTTTCAAGAGTTTGATGAATTAATCATCCCAGATTTGGGTCGTTTTGAGGCAGATTACCAGAATGCTTCTTTGCAGCCAAGTATCCATAAGATACTGCCCCCCAACAAAGAAATATACTTTGATGCCGCTGTCAAAAGCAATGATACTAAATTTGCTTTTTATGTAGCAAACAAAGAAAATAGTACGCTAGAAAATGCACAAGCACATATACAGCACTTTGTCAAGACGCTCAAGGCTGAGCTAGGGATTCGAAAAGAATACCAAGCAGGGGTCTTTGGCAAATTTATCTATACACCTCAAGGTCAGATTGATTTCCAACAAAATGAAGAAACCATCTATGCTGGCAGTAGCTTCGGGCTGCCTGAGCTATACAATCTCAAACCCACCCAAGGCCAGACTGAAAGTAAAGGAAATACCTCTCCTGATTACCTCGTGCCTGAAGCCAATGAGGAGAATATAGAGGAAGAAAGCAGGCAAGAAACACAAAATAACCAAGAGATGGAAGAATATCCCGAAGATGAAATCATCGTAGAAGAAGAATACATAGAAAGCTCCAGCAGAAAATGGGTAACCGCAGCAGTAGTGGTCTTGCTGGTCGTCATCGTAGGAGCCATTATCTCTCTGCTTGCAGGGCTAGACCCCATCAACACACTCATGGGCATCAAGCAAAATAATGCCAACAGCTCCGAAACAAGCCTTCTGGAAGATGACCCCTTAGAAAGAGATGAAATACTGGATGCCAATCGAAGCCTCGGTGATGAAGATAACAAGACCGAAAAACCAAAGGATACCCAAAATGACAACCTTGGTGTAGGGGAGGTGCAAGACCCTGAGATTGACTACCCCGTGGACAAAGGTTTCGTAAACGGATTTACTTACAATCCTAATCCACCTGCCAATCTTCAAAACCATATGATCACCAAACCCAATGCTCAAAGCAAGTATTATGTCATTCTGGGTAGCTTCGGAAATAAAAGTAATGCCTATTCTTACCTCAATAACTTACTAGCCAAAGGCATATCAAGTGCTAAAATTATCGCACCTGGGGATAAAAATAATACTTACAGAATCGTGTATCAAGAGTATGCTTCGCTTCAAGAAGCTGTACAACAGGGCAAAGAATTTTGCAAGCAAAACAAACTTATCTACTTCGTTTTAAAATATTAATTTAAGAATTTACCAAAATTAAACGTATGCTATTTTTACAAATTGACTCAACAGGCACAATGCCTATGGCTAGTTCCGAAACCATTTCTATATTAGAACTCGCCATGAAGGGTGGAAGCATTATGGTGGTCATTGGGCTGCTATTTATCGTGGCACTTTATATCTTTCTGGAGAGAATTTTTACCCTCCAAAAAGCAGGAAAAAGCCCTGAAGCAATGATGGAAAGAGTAAAAACACTGGTACTCAATGGAGATATAGCAGGTGCTATGAAAGCCTGTACCAAGGTCAATAGCCCCATAGCAAGAATGCTCGAGAAAGGACTCACCCGCATAGGTAGCCCCCTCAAAAATATAGAAACCTCCATAGAGTATGTAGGAAAGATAGAAATCTACCGCCTCGAGAAAAATCTCTCCATGCTTGGCACTATCTCAGGAGCAGCGCCTATGATTGGATTCTTAGGAACGGTCATCGGGATGATTCAGGCATTTATGACCATCGCACAGCTTAAAGGTGCTGTAGATCCTCAAGTGCTTTCTGATGGAATTTATACTTCTTTGATTACTACTGTAGGAGGGCTAATTGTGGGTATTTTGGCAAATATTGCTTATAACTATCTCATTACCAGGGTTCAGAAAGTGATTCATAATATGGAATATACTGCCATGGATTTTATGGACTTACTCCAAGAGCCTAGATAAATACGGTGACACATGCTGCCTTGCAATACAAAAAGCTCTCTTCATTGGCTGATATGAAGTGGGCTTTTTATTCTGTAGATAGACAAAGGAAGACTGAGAAGGAAGGGCACAAAAAACAACACTAACCTAAGACGAGTCCTAAGTTAGTGTTGTGTGGAAGCACTCAAATCTCAACTGAAATTGACTGCTTAAAACAAAAATGACACCAAAATTAATAGCATTAAGTCTATGTTCAAGAACAATGCCAAAGCACTAAAATTAAGAATAAAGCAGCTTTTTTTGGTGGAATCTATTTAAAATCTTCCTTTCTAGTTGTTTTTATAGGCAAAATAGATGACTTCGTTGGCTGGGAGGGCATGTTTTTGGATGAGTTCTGGAGGTAGGTGCCGTGCAAAATCATCTTCTTTGACCTCAAAACCGCCTTTTGCCAGTCTTTTTGCATAATCTCGCCCATACATCCGCACGTGGTCTTCTTGCCCAAAAGCTTTGAACCTTTCGGTAGGTGTCGTGATGTTTGCATCCTCATAAGTTACTTCCATCTCTTCTTTAAAAAAAGGTACTTGTAGAATAGCCCAGCCTCCTGGCTTCAAAACTCGGTGCATCTCACTTGCTGCCCTGATATCATCGGCTACATGCTCAAGCACGTGGTTACAAAAAACTACCTCAAAGGTCTTTTCTTCAAAAGGAATGTCATGAATATCCATTTTGACCTGTGCTAGAGGTGATTCTATATCAGCGGTAACATAGTCTAAGTTTTTCATTTTTTGAAAGCGAGTAATAAAACAAGCTTCTGGGGCAATGTGCAGTACTTTGAGTGAATCTGTAAAAAAAGGAGTCTTTTCTTTTAAATAAAGCCATATCAAGCGATGCCTTTCTAGTGAGAGGCAGCTAGGGCAAAGGGCATTGGCTCGCGCCGAATCTCCACGCCCGTAGGGTAAAAACTGCTTGTATTTTTTTTCACAAATAGGACATTGAACAGCATCACCCTTGTAAAAAAAGCCCAATGCTTTCAGCCCAAGAGGACTCAGCATTTGTAAATATTTTCGAGGAACATATCTTATCAAAAGACCAATCAGTTTTTTCATGATTCTATTGCTTGTAATTGTTGTTGGAGTATGGCAATGCCTTGCTTAAAACTATGGGGTTGGTAATTAAGTATCGATGTAGCTTTGTCTAAAATAAAACCCGTGCGAGGTGGGCGCTTGGCAGTTTGGCTAAATTTAGAGGCATCTGTTCGGACAATCAAAGATTTATCTAAGTCAAAAAAATCTGCCGTCTGGATTGCCATCTCATAAGGCGTAAGTAGCTCTTTGCCTGAGATATTAAAAACTCCTGTCGCCTCTTTTTCCACAATCAAGGCACAGCCTTGTGCCAAGTCTTCTGCCAAGGTAGGGCTTCGGAGTTGATCATCTACTACGTGAATGGTTTTACCATCTTCTAGTGATTTTTTGACCCAAAGGATGATATTAGAGCGGCTCATCGCTTCTGTAATGCCATAGACCAATACAGTGCGAGCGATTGCCCAAGAGCATTGGGATTTTATAACGATTTCTTCGGCTGCCAGTTTGCTTTCACCATAATAGCTGACAGGATTGGGCTTTGCCTCTTCAGAGTAAGGCCCCTCTTCTCCATCAAAAATAAAATCAGTAGAGAGATGTAAAAAAAAGATGTGATGCTTTTCACAGGCTTTCACGAGGTGAGCTACGGCAGTTACATTATTGAGCCAACAGGCTTCACGGGCAGTTTCACAATCATCTACTTGCGTCTGAGCGGCGGTATGAATGACTGCATCGGGTTGATACTGCTCAAATAAACTTTCTATTTCAGAGGGGTTCGTAATGTCTAGAGATTGATATTCAAAGCCTTTGAATGCATTGATTCTGCTTGCACCCCTAGAGGTAGCGATGAGTTGATATTTGGCTTGGTTTTCGGGTTGGGTATATAGACTCACTAGTTTTTGACCCAGTAAACCATTAGCACCTGTAATAAGAATTTTTTTCACTGTATTATTTTCTTTTTTGATACTGCAAAGTAAAGAATTATTATTGAAAATATGACAGTATCTCAGCTTGGGACTTGCGAGATACTGGCTTTCTGTGCCGTATCTGTTGATAAATGAATGACATATTGTAAGTGAGCGTTGAGTAATTGTCCAAAAAAATCACAGCATATAAACACGAGATTTTCCTTTTTGGGAGATTTAAAGAAGCCCTTACTTAGTATTCGAGATTTATCCTTAATTTTGTATGACTCAAAAATAGCAAATCTAATGGACATAAATCATACACACCTGCCCTATACTCGACAAAAACAATTAGAAGCCTTTGACAGATTGCTGAGCATCATGGACGAACTCCGTGAAAAATGCCCCTGGGATAAAAAACAAACCTTAGAAAGTATCAGACACTTGACCATAGAAGAAACTTACGAACTCTCAGATGCCATCTTGGAGGGCGATATGCAAGAAATCAAGAAAGAACTTGGTGATTTGATGCTGCATTTGGTTTTTTATGCCAAGATTGCTTCCGAAACCAAAGACTTTGACATCGCTGAGGTAACACACAGCATCTGCGAAAAACTCATACACAGGCATCCGCATATCTATGGAGATGTGGTGGCAGAAGATGAAGAGCAGGTAAAACAAAACTGGGAACAGCTCAAACTCAAAGAAAAAGGGGCAAACGCCTCCGTGCTTGGGGGAGTACCCAAATCACTTCCTGCACTCATCAAAGCCCTCAGAATACAAGAAAAAGTAAGAGGAGTGGGCTTCGAGTGGGAGGAAGCTTCACAGGTTTGGGGAAAAGTAAAAGAAGAACTGGAAGAATTTGAGCAAGAATTTAATGCAGAAACCAAGCAAAAGATAAACCCTGCAAAAGCCGAAGAGGAGTTTGGCGACCTGCTTTTTACACTTATTAATTATGCCCGGTTTATGGACATTAACCCTGAAACAGCCCTCGAGCGTACCAACAAAAAATTTATACGTAGATTCTCTCACCTAGAAGAGCAAGCCCGCAAGGCAGGTAAAAATCTCTCCGAAATGAGCCTGAGCGAGATGGATGTCTATTGGGAAGAAGCCAAGAAGAAAGAAAGGTCGTAAACGCACAAAAAAGCCCTCACTTCATAGAAGCTGAGGGCTTTTTTCTTTCAAAAGCTATATTCAATACTAGCCATTGTAATTGAATGACTCACTTACGATTTGGCCATTTGCCCAGCGCTGTACCGCTATTTGGGTGTAGTTACGATCACCCCACTCTTTGTGTGTGTAGTCAAAATCCCACTCAATGGCTGCCACGCCTGCATCTTCGCTAATCATGACATTGCGTACTTTTGCACCTCTGAATGCAGTGAGGTTATTCACGAAATCCTCCTCAAACTGGCGGCATACCTTCTTGCCTTCACGGGTCTCTCCGTCATTGTCACGCATGACCACATCTTCAGCATAAAACTTGTCAAATGCGCCGAGGATATCTCCTGCAAGAATCATTTCGTTAAGGGCATCTACATTTTCTTTGATAGAACTCATTTTGATAAATATTTAAAGTGAAATAATTAATTGTCTATACATTTATTGTTATAACACGAGAAATGAAAAAAGGTTTGTGTACTTCTTTTTTTTTTAGTGATTTTAGGAATATTTTTCTTTTTTGCCATACCGTAGGCATCCGATTTACGGCATAGCCTTTTGATACACGATATGGATAAGTTTGTTTGATATTTTTTATATTCAAAGAGAAAGCTGGGCAAAAGGCATAGGAAACAAAGAGGTTGGGTCTGTCAAAGTGGCTTGATGAAATGTAAACGAAAAGCCGGATAGCAACGGCATTTCTAAAACATCCGCCACGGGGGACGTCACGAAGTCGTGGGTTAGTGATAAATTAGGATTTATTTTGGGATTTTATTTCATATTTGAGTTAGAATGATTCGTAAAGTTTGCTTTAAGCGAGATGCTCAATGCTGTCAACTTAAGGTTTTTGTTGGTAGTCAGACGTTCCACTTTTTCTAATGGGGGCATTTAAGCATTGATAAAATTCCAGCTGCTCTGCTTGTCTTGGTCAAATTTTTTATTTGCTAAGATTTAATTAGAAACTGAAGCAAACTCTACAGGAGTATCATCTTTGTGGAAATAAGGGTAAAACAAGAACCAACTTCAGAGGAGTGATATAATTTATCTTAAATATTTCACTCCTCTGGGTTTAGATTTGGAAATATTCGGAATTTCTACAAAGATAAAACCCCTCTGGGGTAGAATAGATAGCATCATCATGTAGAGATTTCTTCCAAGTCGTTAAGCAATTGAGTACTAAAAATCAATTGTCTGGACTACAAAAAACAGGCAAAGTAACAGACTTTGCTTTTCATTTATCGTGTAAAGTCTTCTGAAAGACGACTTTACAGAGCAGGATTTTTAATAAATGGCATGCACTTTGGAGAAATACCTGAAATAAAAACAAGCCTTACTTCTCAAAAGAAGTAAGGCTTGTTTTATGCAGAGGCTTAAACTCGTATTCCCAATAAAAGAATATCGTCTCTTTGCTCGGTACCTTTCATATGTGTGTTCAAGAAGTCTTCCAAAGCTTGTCCTTGTTGAGGCAAAGTTTTTTGCCGATATTGTTTGATC
>JAABSX010000043.1 GCA_011390205.1 Microscillaceae bacterium
TCTGCAGGCTCTGCAGGTGCTTCTCCGTAGGTTTTGATAGAAAATTTGATGGTTTTAATCAAATGCTCCACCATGTGTTGTGGGCTCATTATCCCAAAGTTGGCTTTGGCATCGGCTTCAAGTTGGTTAATTTTCTGGGTGGCCTCTTTCTTTAAAAAATTGGCGTAGTCTTGCGTTGTTTCGCTCATGATTAAGTTTATTTTATTTAGTTTACCTAAGATTTATACGGCTTTATCCTAATTCAATCAAAATTCGTGTTTTTAAGTTTTGAAAATTATGAAAGCCAAATGAACGTCTGATGATTCCTCTAATTGCGTTATTAAGTCCTTCGACAGTAGCATTGGTGAGTCTTTGGTGGAAAAAATTCAAGACCTTATCTTTCCAATTATGTAGTGTTTTGATAAAGGATTCCACAGATTTAACCTCTAATTTTGCAGCTTCTTTTTCCCATTCTTCTACTTTCTCTTGTGCTTCTTCTTTACTTATATCTAAATCAAAAATATGTTTCAATTTCTTTCTAAGTTCATAAATAGCTCCAAGTTGTGGGTTTAGCTCAAAGACTTGGGTAAGCTTTTCTTGTTCGTCTGTTGATAAATCTTCAGGATTTTTTAGTGAAGTCCAACGAATACACTTAAAAACATCTTGATTTGGAAAGGCTTTTCTTACAGCTTTTCTACTTGCATCAAGGGCTTTGTTGAGATGAATAAAGAAATGATAACGGTCTATTACTGAAATAGCTTGTGGAAATAAACTGCCTGCTAAACCAGCATACGCATCCCACATATCACTACTTACTACCTCTATTTGGTTGCAAATACCCTCTCCTTTTGCCTTAAAATAAGACTCTATCGTTTCCTTTTTGCGATTTTCAAGAAAATCTAGCACTACACCTGTTTCCAAATCAACCAATACACAAGCGTAATTTTTACGACCCTTTTTGATGGATATTTCATCAATAAATAACGGACTTGATGCCAAACAGCACGACCAGAAATTTGCCTCTCTGCATATTTACAATAGATACGTTGAACACTTGCCCAAGCGATATCTTCTTTTACGCTTACATCACTTATACAAAGGTTCTCTGACAAAAAATAAAGATACTGTTCATAACGAATGGTCATAGTTCCATTTTTATCCAAAAATTCAAAGGATTCATTGAAATAACGACCACAATCTTGACAATAGAACTGGCGTGATCGCAAGTGCAAAAACACCTTGCGTCCCAAAAGTGCCATATCTCGTACTGTACGTTCTTGATACATTTGAATAGAGTGGCTTTCGTTCTGACACACAGGGCAAGTACCCGAATCTTTAACAGATTCGCAATAAATATGAGCCTCTTTATCTGAAACTGAATAATCTGAAACCCACAAATGAGGCAGATTTAAAAGGTGTTCTCTATTGATTTCTATATACAAAAATAACTAATAACCGTATAAATCTTAGTAGAACCTTTAGAAGAAGAGATTTCAATCTAAGTATAAGGATTATTTCGTAGCCGTAAAATAAAAATCTAAGCAATTATCGAGGTCATCAGTAATGTAGTAATCTGTATCCCTGATTTCGGTTACGAGCCCTTCGGCTTGGTCTTGTAATTTATTGCGGTTCATGCGGTTAAGCACATCATACGGAATCTGCAATGCCCATCTAGGGAGTCGGTGTTGTAAGTTCAGCACATCCCAGCGGGTAAACTTCTCTACGGAAGCCTTGTTGGCTGCTAGGTATTCTTCTACTTTTTCATTGCCTGCAATGCCTTTTGCCTCTACTTTGGGGAAGTATTTGCGGAGCAGACCAATCAGCTCTCCCGAAAAATACTCACGCACGTGCCAAGGGTTGCGTGTCAATGATCGCTTGCGGTTAGGAGTGGTGAAGATGACTTTTCCACCTTTTTTGAGTACTCTGTGAATCTCGGCTACATACTTGTCATCATCTTGGATATGCTCTATCACCTGAAAATTTACTACAAAATCATAGACATTGTCTTCTAATGCTGCAAAAGGAGGGATGTGCATTGCAATAAAATTTTGGGCAGGATACTCTCCTTTGAGCCAGTCTATGAGTTTGGCGTTTTTGTCAATGCCTGTATAATTATCACAATGTGTACGCAATATTTCTAAGCCTCGCCCTACCCCACAGCCCACTTCTAGAAGTTCACCATGCAGGCGCGGGGCTATTTCTATGTAAGGCTTTAACAATCTTTGGTGCAAAGGATTGTCAGAGGTTAGTTCGGTAGAGGTGATTTCAGTTGTTCGAAACATCATAGTATTATTGCTTTTAAGCTGCAAAAATACGTATTTTTTTTGAGAATAGTACAGGTTCGGGTTTTCTAAAAGAATCTTATCCTGGCACAGTTTCCTTAGGCTGCATTTTTTGTTTGAACGGCTTCCATTGCCCTTCAGGCTGTGCCAGCCTCTCAGCTATATGATTGATTACTAGGGGGTTATGACCTAGCCCACAGTGGCTTCCCCACACTTCTATATTTTCAATCAAAGGGCTTTCTTGTTTTTCTATACAAGTTTTCCAAGAGACAATGCCATCGGAGCGGCTGTAGATACAGGTCATAGGCACGGGCGGCGGCATCATAATACGCTCTACAAGGGCTTTGTCCACAGTCTTTTTCTTTTTGCTGCCAGTAAGTAGTTGGTAAGGCAAATCGGCATTACTTTCTTCGCCTATGCCCGCAAAGGGTGAGCCTAAGGTAATAATCTGGCGTACATTCTCGGGCTGATATTTGGCTATTTCACGGGCATAAATCCCACCCAAGCTCCAGCCAATGATACTTACTTTGCGTCCATACTCTTCGCTGAGCCATTTGACACGCTGATTCATCATCACTTCTAGTTCATCAAAATTGGCAAGGTTTCGCCCAAGACTCCATGGGTAGGCGTGGTAGCCTAATTCATTGAGAAAGGAGCGAATAATTCTGGTAGATAAATCACTTGCCGTAAAGCCTGGCAGCACGAGCACAGGATGCCCGTCTCCTCTGGGGTAAGACTCTAGGTTTTTGAGAATAGGGATAGTCAAAAAATAAGCACCCATTTCTAGCAAAGCCCTTGTTTCTAAAAGTAATAAAAGAGAAGAAGGACGTGTTATTTTTTCTTGGTTTGTTTTCATAAGATTATTTGACAATGTCTTATATTGATTATTTTGAGTCTTTTAAATTTATAAACAATGCTTTTGCATGCTTCATTCATTATAGACGTAAAACACTTTTTCTTGTTAGAATATTCATAATTAATACTTGCAAGGTACAATTTATATTCAATTAATTCAAAAAAAGTATTCTCCACGAGTATTTTTGATGGCAAGAAAAGATGTGATGGCAGCCAAGGCAGAGAGTTATCTAGAAAATCTAGCAAGTATTTTGTAGTTCAGCATGAAAAAACAAATAAAAATTATTTTTTTGCTTAAAATATTACTTAGCTTGGTCTAAGTGTCCAAATTTTGTTAGATTTAAAATATGACTCATTGCAGATATTTTTTACTGTTTTAAAATTTGATGTATTTTTAACTTTTGCTTGCTTTCATGGGTCATCAGTGAGTGTATTATAGAGGCTACGGTCAAAATATTGAATGTATAATTATAAAACGTATGTGCTTGTAGGGCTTTTGATAAGCTTTTTTGCTTTTTCTCTTAGGGGGCAGAGTGTCAATACAGATACGCTCAATCTATTGCTCAATCAGGGAAGCGACAACAATGTCAAAAAAGTAGATAACCTCAACTTGATGGCAAAGATTCTCTTGTCTAGCAATTCAGAAAGTGCCCTTGTGTATGCACAGCAGGCTTTGCTGCGCTCTGAACGTACTAACTATCAACAGGGAATTGGAGACGCTTTGTTTTATATCGCAAGTGCTTACTATGAGCTCAATGATTATTCCAAATCTTTACAGTATCACTTAAGGGCGGTCAAGTTTTATAAAAGCTCCTCCAACCATAAGGGGCAGGCACAATCTTTACAAGCTGTTGGCAATATTTATAGAGAATTGGGAGACTTTCAGCAGTCGCTTAATTATATGATTAAAGCACTTGAAAGCTATGAAAAAATCAGAAGTAAAGAAGGAATAGCCCAAAGTTTTAGTGAAATAGGCTCTGTACAGATTGCTTTAGGTGATTTTGTGCTGGCACGCCAAAGCCTAGAAAAAGCACTTGACAACGCCAACCAACAAAAAAATCCTGCCATCTTGGGCAATGTCTATCAAAACCGAGCAGTATATTATAGCAAAACCAATACACTCAGCGAAGTGCTCAAAAATTACCAAACCGCCGCAGCTTATTTTAGAGAGGCAAAAGATAAAAAAGCAGAGGCAAGGGTCTATAACGGATTAGGCAATGCCTACCTTGCACGCAGAGAAACAAACCTCGCCTTAGAAAACTATCTCAAGGCCATCAGGATTCAAAAAAATATCAAAGACAGCTACGGGCTGAGTGTTTCTTATAAAGGTATTGGAGAACTGTATCTCAAGATTCAGACCTTTGATAGAGCCATAGACTATTTTGAACAAAGCTTACAGATAGCCAAAAAATTGAGTTATAAAGAACTCATCAGTGACAACTATCAATGGCTTGCAAAAGCCTATGAAGCGACTCAAAAACCCAATGAAGCCCTAAACTATTTCCGATTGCATAAATCTTACACTGATTCTGTCTATAGCCAATCCAAGCTGACACTCATCGCCGAGATGCAAGTACGCTACGGATTAGACCAGCAAGAGAAGGAAACCATCGTGCAGAGAAGACGAATACAAGCACTTAACCAACAGGGTATAGAGCAAAGTATCGAGATTATCAACCAAAAGAAAAATCTACAGCAGCGCAACCTTGTCATTGCTGCCTTTGCTGCCATTATTTTACTGACCATTATCTTGCTGGTGCTACTCTTTGTGAGCCGCAAAAGAATCAGACAAGTCAATGAAAGACTTAACCAACAAAATAAGGAGATTATGACCCAAAAACAACAGCTAGAAACCAAAAGTGAAGAACTGGTTCGGTCTTATCTTAAAATCACGGACAGCATCAAGTATGCAGAGTCTATTCAGACCTCCCTACTCCCTGATGCGGATACCTTGCAAGAGCTTCTGGGGGAGTATTTTGTCATCTCTAAGCCCAAAGAAATCGTGTCTGGTGATTTTTATTGGGTCAGCAAGCAAGCCCATAAGACATTCGTGGCAGTGGTAGATTGCACAGGGCATGGGGTCTCAGGGGGCTTTACTTCTATCATAGGGCAAACCCTGCTCAACGAAATAGTCAATCAAAATCAAATTACAGAGCCAGAAAAAATCTTGTATTGGCTCAATCAGAAAGTAAAACAAATTATTGATTTTAAAGTCCAAGAGTTTCCCATAGGGATGGAAGTCGGGCTTGTCTCCATAGAAGATGCACCCGACGATGCCGATAAAGTGCTCCTACACTTTTCAGGGGCTAAAAGACCACTTTACTTCACAAAAATAGAAGACCACACTGCCCATTTACAAGAAATTAGAGGCACAAGGCAGCCTGTCGGATTCTTTCAAAACCAAGAACACCAATACGAGCAACACCAAATGACGGTAGATAAAGGGACGCTCCTCTACCTTAGCTCCGATGGATATACTGACCAAGGCAACTATCACAACAAAAGACTAGGAACGCCCCTTCTTAAAAAAGTCCTCCAAGAAAATGCCCAAAAAGACCTCACACAGCAAAAAAAGGCTCTCGAGGAGTTTCTTAAACAGTATCAACACAAAGCCAGTCAAAGGGATGACATTACACTGCTTGGATTTAGGGTCTGAGCTGACTTTGTCTAATTTTATACTGTAAATCTTTCTAAATTATGCTACACAAAAAACACTTGATTTTTACCTTACTTTTACCACTGTTTTTAATCACACAGATAGCAGCCCAAGAGATGCAGCACCTCACAGGAGGGCAAGTAAGAATAGGAGATGATACTGGGCTAGATAACGAAAAACCAGCCTTTCAGACGATTCTTAAATCTTTTCTAATAGATGAAAATCTGGTAACTGTAGGGCAGTTTAGGTTATTTGCCAAAATCAATGGATACATCAGCGATGCCGAAAAAAATGGGCAAGGACATACGATTGACTCCATATCCTATGATTTGGTGGGCATCAAAGGAGCTTACTGGGCCTACCCCCTAGGCCCTGAGCAGCCAAAAGCCAAAAGCTATGAACCTGTCAGGCAGATTAGCTATCATGATGCCGCCGCCTACGCCAACTGGGTGGGTAAAAGACTCCCAAGCGAATACGAGCTCGAGTACGCTGCCCAAAATGCTGCCCAGCTAGGCATACAGCACCTTGATGGCTTCCTATGGCAATGGTCTGATACTTGGTATCAAGCCTATGATGCCTCTGAATACTTCCAAAATACACTCAACAGAAAAAAAACACTCAAAGGAGGAGTCCCCCCCAAAGAAAAAGAATTCAGAGCAAGTATGCGCCAAGAGGCTTTGCCCAATCAAGCCCGGTATGAGGTAGGCTTTAGATGTGCCAAGGATATTAAACCTTAGCTGCTCAGTTTTCTACCAAAAATTCATCTATGTCCATGCCTTCACTTTCTATGGAATGACTATAGATATATCCTGACAAAACTTTTCTTACAATATATCTTGTGGGTTTCGTACGGTTTCTTTAGAACAATGATACAGAGACTAAAAATAATTCATCAATTTATTTTATTGGTAATTATCTGACAATCAGTTATTTACAGTATATCATTAGTGAGTAATAAAAATTTACTACACTCTGGGATTAAACCTAACCTACAGAGTAAAGTCTATGAATTTAGATAATGGAGAAATGTGTACTTATTTTATTTACCAACAAAAGAAATTACTATGAATTTATCACATCAATTTCGTAACCTTGCTTTCATTGCTGTATCTTTGATTGCATTCACGGCTTGCCAAAATAACGATGAGCCAGGAAGTTTTGACCAGACAGACAGCCAGTTTTTGGAGGACAATGCCACTGCAGAATTTTTGTTTGAAGATGCCTTGGCACTGGGAGTAGCCGCTGGCAATGCCCGTGCTGCTCAGATAGATGGATTTGGTGGCAGTGGCTTTGACGAGAATGAAGACGAAGATGGAGGCGTATTTGGCAACTGTGCCATAGTTACTTTTCAAAATATTGAAAATGTAAAGACTGTTACAATTGATTTTGGTACGGAAGGCTGCACAGGTTTTGATGAAAAAGTCAGAAAAGGAAAAGTTATTTTTACATTTACAGCACGTCATTTTGTATCTGGAAGCGTCGTAACTACTACTTTTGATGGCTACAGCGTTGATGGTGTGGGCTTAGAAGGCACTAAAACTGTAACTAACATCACAGTGGAGGGTGGAAATCATACACATCGGATTGTGGTAGATGCCGCAAAACTCACTTTTCCTGATACCAAAACGATTGAATGGGAAAGCAACCGAACACGTGAATGGGTGCAAGGGGCTAATACACCACTCAATATTTCAGATGATGTATTTCATATTGGTGGGACCTACAGTGGCAAAAACCGCCAAGACCGTAACTACAGCATGACTAGCACCACTGACCTAGAATACAAAGCGTCTTGCCGCAGAGATGGCTTTCGCAAGCCTTCGGCAGGTGTGGTAGAGGTAGAATCTTCTAATTTTCCTGATTATACGGTTGATTTTGGTAGCGGCACTTGTGATGATACTTATACAGTAACTATCAATGGTCAGGTCATCGTTATCAATGGCTAATCACCCACAGGCACATTACACAAAAAACCTCTCTACCAAAACGGCAAAGAGGTTTTTTATGCCTACATTGAGGCTTGCGGAGCTGTCACTGCCCAAGCTTGTGTATGAGATTACCTTCACGAAGGGAACATAAGGCTATTCGGAGGCTTTTACTTTCTTAGTCCTGTACTGTAAAAGAATGATTATCGCATTAAAAACAATGAGGTAAATAAACGCTAGGTCAGCATTGACGAACAAAAGACCAAAGCCTATCGACACAAATAGGAGATACTGCAAAATGGGTAGTTTCAGTTTTCTTTTTGTACTCATGGTTTTACTAATTTAAGGATTATTTCTTAACTTGATGCCTGCGCAAAGTTAGCATGTCCAAATTTACATTTTTAGAGGTGTAGTACAAAATATTTGGGTTTTTAAAGTGTCTTTTTTGTTTTTGTAGGGGTTTCAGACCCCGTGTTTCGTATCATCACAAAGCATAGAAAAAGAAGTCTGTAAGACAATCAAGAAGCCTCTGCTTATTTATCTTCTAAAAGGATTCTGAAATCGCTCATCAGTAATGAAAGTAGAGTCTGTGAGCATATGCATAAACAATAGAATATCTTCTTTTTCTTGCTCGGTAAGCAAGAGAGATTCCCCGTGCATTTCGTTGGTAGCTTCCATGATGAGTGGATCTAGCTGAGGGCTAGGCTGTATGTGTTCGTTGTAGTGCTCAAGCACTTCTCGGAGTGTACCGAACCTGCCATCGTGCATGTAGGGTGCAGTAAGGGCTATATTTCGGAGAGAAGGTGCACGCATTTTCCCCTCATCATAGCTACGTCCTGTGATGGCGCCTCGCCCTTTGTCAGTAGGGTTTTTATCGAGTCCATTGTCGTGGAAGGTATTAAGAGTAGTGAGGTGGCTTCCGTGGCAATCTCCGCAGTTAGCCCCTCTGAGCCCTGCCTCTGGCACAGGGTGTGTCATAAAAAGTTGTATAGCTCTCTGCTCTCTTTCCGTAGGCTGTACTTCTCCCAAGATGATTTTATCATAACGTGAGTTGGCAGAGATGAGCGTCCGTTCAAATTGTGCAATGGCTTTGGCTATATTTTGTGCAGTGATTTTTTTTGAGCCGAAGGCCTTTTTAAATAATCGGGGATAATTTTTTGTATTTCGTAGTCTTTGCACAGCTTCCTCTAGGCTTAGGTTCATCTCTAAGCTGTCTTGTATCGGAATCAATGCCTGTTCTTCTAGGCTTGTGGCTCTGCCATCCCAAAAAAACTCTTTGGTCCAGAGTAGATTGACTAAAGACATGGCGCTGCGTCTGCTATGGTGTCCCTTGATGCCTGTGCTGAAAGCTTTCCCATCTGTAAATGCTTTTTGGGGCTGATGACAAGTGCCACAAGACATGCTAGAATCCCTAGAGAGAATCGGGTCAAAAAACAACATTCTGCCTAGCGTAACCGCTTCTTCACTCATAGGGTTATCTTCGGGTATTTGGTAGAGTTTGCCAAAGTGTGGAGGTGTTTGGAGGATGTACTGGCTTATGTCAGTATCTTTCAGGCTAAAAGCCCCAATGGTAAATGCCCAAATGAGCAGGCTTGGAAGTAAATATCGTTTGCTATGGGTTGGTTTGTAAGGCATCGTGTTTATTTTTTGCTGTACTGCTGTAAAGGTGAGTAAAACCCAAACTTTGCCAGAGCTGAGTGAAGGAAATAATCAATATTAAAACCCTACCAACTAAACTGCTCACTGAAAATAAATTTTAGGAATCACATACAGGCAAATATCAGGTCTTGAGAAATAAGCATGCAGAAAACGCAAAGTTGTTAGCATCTCTTTCATGCCCTGATGAAGTACCAATTTTTACTTTTCATCTTCACGGCATCCACCAGAACAATAAGAGGGCAGGTACACTTTAGAAAATACACTTTTTAATAAAATGATACTTAATAACTTGTAGTTTGTTTTTTTGTTTGCTGAAGGCTCATAGATTGCCTTCATCATCTGCCAGTATAATATCTTTGTATTTTTGGTACAGAAAAGCAGTGATAAGAAGCAAGGCTCCTACAGTGATGAGTGCCAGAATGACATTCAGGGGGGAGTTATAGCTTACATCATGCAAGAATAACTTGAAAATGGTCAGCCCAAATAAACCAAAGCCTGTCAGCCGCAGGTATTTTCGCTTTTTAGCAATGCCATAAGCCACCAAGCACAGTGAATACAAAGCCCAAAACAGTGTAAGCCCTAATTTTTGTATCAAGGCACGCTGTTCGGCCATATCTGCAGCCATAGATAACAAAAAGCCATCTACCAGCTCAAAACTTAGCCAAGTAATCACCAAGCTATGTGCATGCACTATCAGCAAGCGCTGCAAGGGTTTTTCTAAGTGGTTTACAGAAGCATTGTAAGCCGAAACAGCCCCAAAAATCAGGGAAACATAAAACCAAACACGCAAAGGCATAAATATCACTTCTGGTAAATAACCCCTTCCTAGCACGTGTAATGTCAGTAGAAAAACAGCAAATGCCCACATACCCGTAAGGTACATTATGAATCTTTTATCTTTCAGCCACTTAGAGGCCAACCAAAGCCAACTTGCTACATAAAAACCACTAAAAATATAGGCTGCTGTCTGTCTATATAAAAAAATATCCTCACTCAAAACGCTGACAATGAAAGGGGCATAGTTTGAAAACTCACGATACAGACCCACATAAAAAAGTAAAAATACCAAGAACAACATCCAAAACCCCAATCTATCCAGTGCCAAATCTAGCAAAGAAGGGGGCTTCACATACTCTTTCTGAGAAGGATATAGTTTATCTACATAAAGCCACACCGAGCAAATCAAAGCCGTGAGACTCAGTACCAAAAAATCCATATTCCATAAAAAAATACCTGAATGCTCTGGAAAATAAAACCAAGCATCTGGCGCTGACCAGTAGGAAAGCAAAGTGAACACACCCAAAGCCAACAATGCCAAACTCAAATACTCCAATAGCCGAAACTGCCTGATGCGACCCAAAGAGAAAATCAACAAAGCCTCTGCAAGCCAGCCAACTATCAGCACAATACCAGTAAAACGAATGGGCAGGGCTATCACAAAACCTATCACACTCAGCACTGCATGGACATCTACCAAATCAGGCTTCGAGCTGGTATGCTGGGCATGCCAAAGAGAGGAAAGTGCATGGAATACACTCAAGCCTATGGTAAACAAAAATAAAAAGGTATTGGTATTTTGGTTTAATTGGAGAATCTCCTGAAAACCCAAAGTATAATACATCAAGGTATTGCACACTAAAAGAAACAAGGCAGTCGAGTCAGTAGGTTTTTGAAGAAGAATCCGAGTGAGTGCCAACTGAAAGGCAATAAAAAACAAAGAATCAAAGCCCAGCATCCCCCACTCAAAAATACTTCGTGCAGATCCCCAGCTTCCTGCCACAGCCAGCCAAGTCAGCACAAAGGAAACATACACCGTCCGTGCCCACTCCTGACGGAAGGCAAGCCAAAGAATAGACAAGTTAATCAGTGTAAGATAGGTATAAAAAACAAAGACATTGCCACCCTCACTACTGAGCAAAATAGGCACAGCATAAGCCCCTACCAGACCAATCATCCCGATGACCTCCTCACGGTAGCGAGTGGCTTCATAGACCGTGAAAACAGTACAGAGCAGCATCCCTGCGAATGCCACAGGCATCGGGAGAAGCTCCAAAATAGCATAGGAGATGTACGTAGTGAAGTAAAAAGTGGCCACAGACCCACTAAACAGTACTGCACTGTAGGCCTTGTAGCTGCCACGAAGATAATAAGACAAGCCCAGCAAGACTACACCTCCCATATAAGCCAGTATGGCGCGCCCCAAAGGATTAATCAGGTTCTCATCTATGGCATATTTTACCAAAACCCCCAAGCCGACAATCAGGATAAAAATACCGAGCTTACTGAGTAGGTTTCCTCCAATGAAATTTTCCCAGTTAGTAGCATCATTTGGCTTGGCTGATTTGTAAGCCATTTCTTCGTGGATGGGCTCATGACGAAAAGCCCCGAAATCTTCACGAGGAATTTCTTTTTCAAAAGTGTAGGAATACACATGTGCGGCTGGCTGTTTTTTTTCTTTTATATCAAAATCAGCAGAAGAAGCTTGCTCTTGGATAGCCCTCACCTCAGCACGCAAAAGGTCTATTTCATTTTGTATCGATACAGTGCTATGCTCTAGGCTTTTTAATCTCTGGATAAGTCTTGAAAGCTTGTCTGTTTGATTCATATTATTCAATGATTTGCCTGAATATAATTACGAAGAAATGTGAGATTACAGCTAAAACACATCTTTATCTCTTAAAAAACTGAGGCAGACCAGAGGTCTATGCACTCAGGACATGCCTACCGATGTCGTGCATTTTTTCTTGGCTTAGTGGCTTACATATAAATTCTTCCACATCTTCGTAAGAGAGTATTTTTTTGATTTCTTTGTCATAAATAGAGCAAGAAAGAGCCAAAATTCTAATTTTCTTGTGCTGGTTAATCTTTAATTTTTTATACTCATTCACAAATGAAAAACCATCCATAATGGGCATATACAAGTCCAAAAATATAATGTCTGGAAGTGCCGCAGGGTTAGATTTTGAGGTGTTGGTGAGGTACTGTAGTGCATCTTTAGCAGATTGAAATACTTGTACATTTACAGCATTTTTTAACTCCCTAATCAAACGAAGATGGATGATATTATCTATCTCGTTATCATCTATGAGAAGTATTTTTGTATCCTTATTCATTATAATAAATGGTCATTTTGATTACCTTGACGTATAGTTCAAAAATCAGACTACAAATTTTTAATGCCTTAGAAATAAAAATTCAGTCAAAAGCCCCACTTATCACAAACCGACACAAAAAAAACGCACGCAATTAAACCTAGTGAAGCCTTGCAGTTTATAAGAGCAAGGTATGCAAAAAAAATCAAGTATTAAAATTTTTTGTTATTTTGCATCAAAATATCGCACAAAGTTTTAGCACATTTTCTAACCTACAAGATTGATATACAAATGAAGCAGCTAAGCCAAGATGAATTGTATATGCAGAGATGCCTCGAGATAGCAACACGGGGGCAGGGCAAAGTAAGTCCTAACCCCATGGTGGGCTGTGTCATCGTGCACCAAGGCAAAATCATAGGTGAGGGCTGGCATCAGGAGTATGGGCAAGCCCATGCAGAGGTCAATGCTATACAAAGTGTAGAAAATAAGGCACTGCTGCCCCAATCTACAGTGTATGTAAACCTAGAGCCTTGTGCCCACTTTGGCAATACGCCTCCTTGTGCGGATTTACTTATCAAGCATCAAGTAAAAAAAGTAGTCATCAGCAACACAGACCCCCACCCCCAAGTAGCGGGAAAGGGCATAGACAAGCTCAAAGCACAAAACATATCCGTAGAAATAGGGGTTCTGGCAAAAGAAGGGCTCAAGCTAAACCGAAGGTTCTTTACTTTTTTTACAAAAAAAAGACCCTACATCATCTTAAAATGGGCGGAAACCGCAGACGGCTACATCGCCCGTGAAAATTTTGACTCTAAATGGATTAGCAAGCCCCTCAGCAGAATGAAAGTGCATCAGTGGAGAAGCCAAGAAGATGCCATCTTGGTAGGGAAAAACACCGCCCTCTATGATGACCCGCAGCTCAATGTCAGAGATTGGATAGGCAGAAACCCTACACGAATCGTGATAGACCATTACCAAAAATTAAGCAATGAATTAAAATTATTTGACCAGAAAACCCTTACGATATGTTATAATTTTTTAGAGAATAAATCTTTACCCAAGCTCGAAATGGTCAAAATCTCAGAATCCAATCCATACATTGCCCTTTTGCAAGATTTGCAACAGCGAAAAATACAATCACTCATCGTAGAGGGAGGTGCACAGACCCTCAAGGCTTTTATCAAAGAAAACCTCTGGGATGAAGCACGCATATTCAAAAGTAAAAATACCTTTGGCAAAGGGCTGGCAGCACCACACATACACGGAAAACTCACAAAACAGGAGCAAATCATGGAAGATGATTACTTTGAATACCAAAACCACCAAGCATTTGAAGGGCTTGCATAGTTTTATTTTTTTGCTAAAAAAGCAGATACTTACCTAACTTTGTCTAATATGAGAGAAATACAAGAAATTTGGCAACAATTTAAAGATGATTTTTTAGAAAAAGACGGGCAAGAAAACTATCTTATCAATCACTCAGCCGCTGCCCTCGTGCATTTAGGGCATTTATTTGCCGAAGCATCACTAGATGCCGCGCAAAGCCAAAGACTCATTGAGCTAGTGCAAGAAGAAAATACCGAAATCCGTCAAGAAATCATAGATCGGCTTGCCTTTTTCTTGCCAGGAATGTTAGACGAGAATTTTCATTACAGTGCTGCCTCAGTAGATTTGCGCTCCCCCTCGGCGGTCAGAAATGATATTTTCTCTGCCTTCTGGACCATCTTATCCTACAGCAACGAAAGCCAAAACCTCATCCCTGAATCTCAGCAGCTCAAAAACAAACTCACATTGTTTATCAAACAAAGCAAACCCTATCAGCTCAACCTCAGATATCAGAATCTAGAGAATACAGATTTTAGCTATGCACAGCTCATAGAAGTAGATTTTAGCTATGCCAACCTTGCTCATGCCAATTTTATCCATGCCAAGTGTGCGAAAAGTAATTTTTACAATGCCTCACTCAGAGAAGCAAATCTCTATTTTACAGAAATGCAGTCTTCATTTTTTAGTTTTACTGATTTTTACAAGGCGAATCTTGCACAGGCCATACTCAGCCATAGTGTCTTGCACGGAGCTAATTTTGAGCAGGCAGATTTATCAGAAGCCAGCCTAGAAAACTGTAAAGCAGACCATGCCAATTTTGTGGCTACCGATATGATGCTCACAAAAATGATGGAGGGAGATTTTAAGCACTGTGATTTTGGAGAAGCCAACCTCACAAGGGCAGACCTGAGCAAGGCAGACCTTACAGAAGTTTCTTTTCAAGATGCCAACCTTTATCAGGCTACCTTCCATGATGCCTGTATCGAGGAGGTAAACTGGGAGGTGAAATCACTCAAAAAAGCCACATTCAAAAAAAACTCCTTAGACGAAAGCAAGTATTTGTTTTTCCAAAGACAAGGAGCCTTACTCGAATAATTAGAGTGCCAGAACGGTGTTAAGAGCTTGACAATCAATAATTTAATTACCCAATCATTTATTTATGAAAAAGATAATCATTGCATCTAAGAATCCCACCAAAATACAAGCCACCCGAGCAGGCTTTGGGCAGGCATTCGGAGAACAGCAATTTATTTTTGAGGGGGTAGATGTGCCCTCAGGGGTCAGTGCACAGCCTATGAGTGATGAAGAAACCTATCAAGGGGCATTGCAGCGTGCCAAAGCTGCTCAAGAGGCACAGCCCGAAGCTGATTTTTGGGTGGGGATAGAAGGCGGGTGTATGCCCAGATACGCACAACTAGAGGCCTTTGCTTGGGTGCTCATCCTCACAAAAACAAATCAGGGTTTTGCCCGAACGGCTTCTTTTTTGTTGCCTCCTCCCATTGCTGATTTAGTGGCACAGGGCCTCGAGCTAGGGCATGCCGATGACCAGTTTTTTGGGCGAACAGATTCTAAGAAGAAAAATGGCGCTGTGGGTATTCTGACACAAAATCAACTCAGCAGAGCCGATTATTATGCCCCTGCCGTATTGCTTGCCTTGGTGCCTTTTATACATTCGGAGATTTATTTTAAGGCATAGAATCTTTGGTATCAGAGTCTTGTTGTGCTGTAAATCAATCGCTAACAGTCTATTCTTAGCAATTTCTTCATAGTAGCCAGCGTTAAATGAGCGCATCTTTATCTAAATATAAAGATTTTGTGAAATAAGTAGCTGATCCTATTTTATCTCACAGGCAATGTATAGCTTTATGGAATAAATCAAATCAGTAAACATATGCAAGAATCATATTTTTCACTGAGCCAAGCCTATGACAGGCTCGAGCAGCTGAGAAGCAAACAAGAGTATGAAGGACTTGAAGAAGGAGAGTCAGAAGAAATGGACACTATCCGAGAAATGCTCCGAGAAAATGCCAATCAGGATTATTTAGATGATTAACCACCTTGCCTCATACAATTATTTGTGTGAGGCATTACTTTTTTGAGCAAAAGGCTGCACAGCCCTTTATCTCTATCAGAAAGTTATTTCTGGAATCCTCAAAAAAACTTATCTTTGTAATAGACTGTTTAAGTGGTGGATAATCACTGTGATTGCCCCAAAAAACAATATAATCTCTATTTTTAACAACACATAAAATCAAGAAGTATGGCAGTATTAAATATCCCTGACCAAGGCAAAAGTATTTCAGACGTAGCCGAAATTAAGTCTTTCTTAAATCAAAGAGGCGTTTTGTTTGACCAATGGGAGGCAAAAATAGCCTTTGATGAAACAGCAGACCAAGAAACGGTCTTGAAGGCTTATGCACATGCCTTGAAACCTTACATGGAATCAAATGGCTACAAAACGGCTGATGTCATCAATATCAATTCTCAAACGCCTAATTATGAGGCAGTACGCAACAAATTTTTGAGCGAGCACATTCACACAGAAGATGAGGTGCGTTTTTTTGTGGATGGAAAAGGCTTTTTCTGGTTTAACTTAGACAACGACAAAGACCCTATTTTCAATGTAATGTGCGAAGCAGGTGATTTAATCTCTGTGCCTGCCAATACCAAGCACTGGTTTGATGCAGGCAAAGAAAACCCAAGTGTCAAAGCCATTAGGGTATTCATAGACCAATCTGGCTGGGTGCCTCATTATACCGAATCTGGAGTAGATGCAACTTATAACCCTGCTTAGTGTCCCCATTAAAAAAAATGAGTAATTGGAAAATTAAAAAATCAATCTTCCAATTACTCACCTTCTTCGGGTTATTTTTCTACTTATTTGTTTCCCTTCAAGATTTTATAGTAGCGTTCCATATCATTAAACAAAGCCAAGGCGGCTTTTAAATCCTCATCATGTCTGAAAAAAGCCTCTGTCTGCCCTTTTTCTAAATAATAGCGTGCCACGATTTCTACCTCGAGCATTGCTTTGATTTCATTTTTATACAGGCCAAGGTCTTGTATTTTACTGCTGGCTATTTTTGACCTCAGAGATTGTATCTGGGCTTGGATACCTTCATAATATTTTTCTTTTTTGGCTTTGGCTTCTAGTTCTTCTAGGCTTTTTTCTACATCTGTGGTGTAGTCATAATCTTTGCCTTTTAGCCAGTTTACAAAAGCCTGATACTCTGCTTCTGACAGTTCAAACTCTTTGGCTGTGGAGATGCTTGGGTGCTTTGAGGCATATTCACTGGCATATTCGAAGATATAGTTTTTATTGTTTAATGCAGCAGCGATGGGAGATTGTGTCTGTGCATTTACTGAAATATCTGGATAAATGCCTGCACCATCATAGACAACACGCCCGTTTTTGGTTTTGAAGGCTGTGCGGAGTGAGTCCGCAAATTTATCTACAGATCCATCTTCTTTGCGGTGCGTATAGTCAAGGGCTTGGATACACCTTCCGCTTGGAGTGTAGTATTTGGCAGTGGTTACTTTGAGCTGCGAGTTATAAGAAAGTGGTCGAGTAGTCTGCACCAGTCCCTTCCCAAAAGATGTCTGCCCCACGAGCACCCCTCTGTCATAATCTTGTATGACTCCTGAGACAATCTCCGAGGCGGATGCACTGCGCCCGTTGATAAGCACGATGATTGGAATCTCTGTATCTAGGGGTTCGTTGAGTGAACGGTAAGTCTTATTCCATTCTTCTATCTTGCTTTTGGTGCTTACCACCTCGAGGTCTCTAGGGATGAAGAGATTACAAATATTGATAGATTCATTGAGTAGCCCTCCGGGGTTTCCTCTGAGGTCTATGACAAGCTTTTTAGCGCCTTGTTTTTTGAGTTCTTCTACGGCGGTTTTTACTTCTTGTGAGGCATTGTTTGTAAATTCACTCAGTTTAAAATAGCCTATTTCGCTGCTGACCATTCCTTGATAAGGCACATTGGGGATTTTGATATTTTCACGGCTGATGCTCACTTCACGGCTTTCTTTGCCACCATATGATTTGACTTCTAGCTTTACTTTGCTTCCTGCTTGCCCTTTGATAAGTTTGCTTACTTCGTCAGAGTCTTTGCCCTCTAGTGAGATACCATCTATTTTGAGTACTTCATCTCCTATTCTGAGTCCGCTTTGGTAGGCAGGGAGGTCTAAGTAAGGCATGATGATGATGGTTTTGCCATTGCGGTTACCTACTAGAGCCCCTATGCCACCATACTGACCTGTGGTCATGGTGCGGTAGTTTTCTATTTGGTCTTCGGCGATATAGTTGGTGTAGGGGTCTAATGAATTAAGCATGGCATCTATGCCTGTTTTCATGAGTGTGTTGGGGTTTACCTCATCTACATAAGAGCGGTTTACTTCACGGTAAAGCGTGGTGAAGATGTCTATATTTTTTTGGATTTCGAAGAGACGGTCTTTGTAGCTAAACGCAAACACACTGCTAAACACAGCGAGTGTAAGCACAAAAGCGATTAATCTATTTTTTTTAGTCATCATGGGTTTTATGGATTTTTGTAAAGGTTAAGAAACATTGATTTTAGAAACGAATTAAATATATAAAATATTCCTTTGAATGTATCATTGTATTTTACGTTTTTCTTTTGGCAGGGATGTCATTCAGTTTTTTATTTGGTAATATTTACAATACTACGATAATTTACGAAGTAAACCAATGCCATTTCTCAGAAATTACATCTTCTAGCAACAAGCATTGAAAGCTTTTTTACTTTTTATGGATGGATAACTGCTTTGCTTAGAGTAGCTTTGGAGATGAGTATCAAGGATTTACAAAAAATCAATACATTTGCATTGCCAAGTTACTCAAGGCATAAATCCAAACAAGCCATCCTACTTTTATGTTATTGGATTTATTTGGGTGCGGGTTTATAACAACAATTTTATGGAAAACACACAGGTTTCGGAGTTTGGTTTTGTACTGCTTTTTTTGATAGGAGGGATAGTGTTTGTGGTGTTGGGTTTGTTTACCTCCTCTTTGCTGCGGCCTTCTCGGCCAAACTACGAAAAGCTCACTCCTTATGAATGTGGAGAAGATGCCATAGGCAATCCTTGGGGGCAGTTTAATGTACAGTATTACATTGTTGCTCTAATTTTTATATTGTTTGAAGTAGAGATTGTTTTTTTATTTCCTTGGGCTACAGTTTTTGGGCAAAAATCACTGATAGAAGCTACTTCGGGGCAGTGGGGTTGGCTTGCACTGACGGAGGTGTTTATATTTGTGGGTGTGCTTGTGCTAGGGCTGGCCTATGTATGGGCAAAAGGTCTTTTAGATTGGGTAAGCCCTCAGCCCGTCAAGCCTGATTTTGTGTCTAAAGTCCCTCAGCACCTTTATGAGAAGCTAAACGAAAAGCATTATACAGTCAAGAGGGTGCTACAGAGTGAAGACCTCAGCCCTAAAAACTAAAATTACTTGTAATCCTAAAAAAGGCATTGTCAGTAAATCTGTCTTTTTGGTAAGCCCCATACCTAAAATAAACACCCGCCCCTATGCCCAGATACGCCAAATCTACATACTTAAATTTGACAATATTGTTGATAAGTACAGCACTTTCAAAATAGCCTTTTTCAAAGCCACTAAATTCAATGCCTGGATGAGACAAGGCAGAAGAAGCCAAAGCGCCCCAGCCCATACTGTGTGCAATGACCAGCTCTGGCTGAAACACAGGGTGATGAGATTTATAAAGCAACTGCCCAAAATTATGGGTCCAAAAGAAATTTACAAACCTGTCAGAGGCAAATTCATAAATATCCATCGTCTGAAAATACTCAGGCGTAGCAACCGGCACATTTCGCCCCATTCCTCTGCCATTAAACAAAATAGGGTAAGGCACATTGCCATTGGTGAGTAGCCCCCCGAGCAGAGTCAAGTTGGTTTCACCCAGACCCCTCAGCCTGAATCTGTGGCTAAATTTTGCCTCGTATTTTTGGTATTCAAAGTCTCCTCCCAAGATTTGCATTCCTCTGATAAAATTAAAATACAGTGCAGGTTTTTGGGCATCTATCAATAGTTTGCGTTTGCCTATTTTGGCGTAGTTTTCTTTGAATACAAACCTTGCCTTGAGTGAAAATTCTGAAAAATTAAAATTGGCATAAAGCAGGTCTTTTTCTGTATCCAAGAAAGCATATTCATAGCCTGGCCTGCTATGAAAAGCATTCAGCCCTGCCCTTAGCTGTAAAAATCTGTAGGGTTGCCCTTGCAGGTAAATCTCTCCCCGCTGTGTTTTGTCCATGCGTTCGGTTACAAAATACCGCAAAGAACTGCCCGAAAGGAGTGATTTTTCTTCCCAAAATTGAAGAGTACCTGGCTCAAAAACATCATCTTGGTATTGTAGTCCTGCTTGCAGATTCCATTTATCCCAGATTTGGTAGCTGGCAGATGTGCCAAATTTAAAGCGATTATCTCTAAAACCATAGGCAAGGTAAGCCCCTAGAGAGAGTCTTTCATCAAACTCAGGATTGGTATAAAAGCCCGCACCAAGCCGCAGCCCTTCATATCGATTAATCCTTAATAATTGCCCTAGGTCTAGGTCAAGCCATTTGATGGGCAGGCGGCTCAGGCTCAGGGCTGTGCTGGCAGACATAAAGAGGTCTATCCTATTTTTTTCGCCAAGGCTATCAAGGTATTGGTAGGTATTGAGGTCTTGAATATCTAAGCTTTCTAGGCGTTGTGCTTGCCAAAATGCATCTGATTTTTGGTGGGCATCAGGCTGGATAAGCACAGAGGCAAGGTCAAAATCTCGGCTACGCAGCTCAGGTGCTATCTGAATATCTTGGGCATAGCTCCGAAAAACGCCCACAGTGGGCTTGTCCATGATTTTGAGACCATTGAAGGTAAATGTAGCATGGGTTTGTGTCGGAAACCACTGCCTTCCGTCTATCCAGTCATACTTTTGCTCTGCCTTGATGCTCACCATCTCGTTGGGGTCTAGGCTGCTAATTTGTATGCTTTGCAGTGCATAACCCTTGCTGTGTATGGAGAGGTAGCCCTGCAAGCCCAAGAAATTTTTATCAGGATAAGGCACAAAAGAAATCACAAAGATGGTATCTGGCCTCACGAAGACAGTATCTTCTATGTTAAAGAAATAACGCTCTGTACTGCCCGCACTGATGGGGTTAAGGTAGGGTTTCTCTAGGATTTCTATATAATCTTTATAAAAATCAAAAGGCTCAATACCTGCCGCAAGAGCTAAAAAGCTAGGATTTTTTAGCCCTGAGACACGCTGTGCGACTACATTCTTTTGGTCTAGCCAAGGGCTTTTGTGCTGATAATCTGTGATAGACTCAGACAAAAACAAGTGATGTGTCTCTAGGTGTGTCTGCACACTTAGCTCAGTACTATCTACAGATCTGCCCACGATAGAGTCTGTGGAGCTTTGGCTGCCGTCTATATTAAGGTAAAACTTTTGGTAAGTTCTGTAAGCATAGCTTTTGAGCTGGCTTATTTGGTGCTTTCTTTTGTTTTTGACGGCTGCCCTGATGATTCGGTGTGCGGGGTTTTCGCCTGCATTGATGGTGACTTCATTGAGCTTGGTATTGTTTTCAAATAACTGAATGGTAAGTTTTTGAGAGAGGGGTTTGAGGTCTTCAGGGGTTTTGACCTCATACACAAAAGCATTATAACCTACACAGCTAAACACGATTTTTTGAATAGGAACATCTACCACAAGTTTAAACCGACCATCTATATCGCTCAGTGTGCCTAGTGTGCCTTGATTGATGGTAATATGCACAAACGGAACAGGATTTCCTGTCTTAAAATCATTTACAGTACCTTGTAATATAAGGGATTGACTTTTGGCAGGCAATATGCTAATAAGCAAAATACCAATACTGATGAAAAAGATATAAAGAAGATTTCTTAAAGACATAATCTGACTTGATGGCTACGACTGCAAAATTACAAGAATTTAGCTTATCTTAAGCTTTATTTTAGAAATTACAAATTTTGGTATATTTTGCCTTTTCGTAGAAAAGGTTTTGATGTTCTTTTTAATTTATAGGCTGTTTTAATTTTTCATAAACATATTTCTTATTACTAAATACACACCTGAAATGTCAAAAAAGATACGGAATAAAAAATATACATCTTTCCCGAAAGATGAGCAAATCCTGAGCCAAGTAAAGGTTACGGTCATAGACTACAGCCCTGAGCATATCATCGAGAAAGAACTGAAAGACATCCGTGAAAGCTATGAATACCGCCATAAAAATGACGTGAGCTGGATTAATATAGACGGTGTCCATGATGAGCAAGTTATCAAAACCATCGGGCTGTATTATAATCTGCACCCACTTCTACAAGAAGACATCACCGATACAGAGCAAAGGCCCAAGGTGGATTTTTATGAAGACAATATCTTCCTGATTTTACAGATGCTCAGCTATGATGGTGCCCGGCAAGCCGTAGAGAATGAGCAGGTAAGCCTTGTGCTTGGTGAAGGTTACGTGCTTTCTTTTCAAGGAGATGTAGAGGGAGATGTGTTTGGAGGAATTAGACAGCAGCTCCGAGCCAAAGGAAAGGGAAAAGTCAGAAATTCAGGGGCAGCATACTTGTTTTATTTGCTGGTAGATACCATCGTGGATAACTACTTTATCGTGCTGGAGCGGGTAGCCGAAAACCTCGAGAACCTAGAAGAAAGCATCATAGAGAATACTGCCAATGAAGACCCTACCCGAGATTTATATGACCTCAAAAGGCAGCTCAACATCGTGCGAAAATCCGTAAGACCACTGCGTGAGATTGTATCACAGCTTATCCGAGAGGAAGCAAAGTTTTTAGAATCTGATAATCTATACCTGAGAGATTTGTATGACCATGTGGTGCAGGTGATAGACAATACTGAATCATACATAGAGCTGACGGCCAGCCTCTTAGACCTGCACTTGAGCATCATCGGCAATAAAACCAATGATGTGATGAAAATCCTGACTATTTTTTCTACTATCTTTATGCCCCTGACCTTCATCGTGGGCGTGTATGGAATGAATTTTAAATACATGCCCGAGCTAGAATCACGGCAAGGCTATTTTGTTGTTTGGGTGGTGATGGTGGTGATTACAGTCTTCACTTACTTATTCTTCAAACGTAAAAAATGGCTCTAATCCACTTAACCAAAAATAAATGCACTAGCTTATAGGTTTTCTTGAATCTAACTTGCTGATAGTCAATATGTTCAATGGTTTTAATTGTTATTTTTAAATTAGCCACTTACTTTATGTCTATACTTTATCATATTTGCAATGCCCAAGACTGGCAAGACGCTGAGGAAAAAGGCCCTTACAAGGCTGATTCTCTGCATACAGAAGGTTTTATTCATCTTTCTACACAAACACAGGTGCTCGATACTGCCCATCTTTTTTATAAAGGACAAAAAGGCTTGTTGCTTCTCTATATACAGCCAGAAAAACTTGACGCAGAGGTTGTGTATGAAAATACCACAGGTGGTGAAACGCTTTTCCCGCATTTATACGGAGCACTTAATATCTCCGCAGTAGAAAGAGTGGAAAAGTTTATACCTGATGAGCAAGGCTGTTTTAGCATGCCCACATAGAGCTGTTATCCCTGAGCCAGACTGCATTGAATTATTGGTGAATGTACTTTATCTAACTTTATGTGTAGTTTGTCTAACTTTATATGTAGTTTACGTAATATACTATAGATTGCAGATAGATAGGGACACACATTGGCAATAAGAAATAAATTATTTTTTTGTACGGCTTTTGCATATACTTTATATAAAATATGAATTTTTGAAAACCTAAGAACAAGATTAAGTTACTAACTAACAAATTATTAAATACAAATCACATGACAAGCGAACACCTACCAAACCCCCAACAAAGCCCCGATACAGCTACTCAAAAAATATCTGCCAACAGTGAAAATCAAGGTTTCAAACTTGCCCAAGAGCATTTTGTCCAAATCTTAGAGGGCTGTGCCGATGCCGTAGTAGTGAGTGATAGCAAAGGAGACATTCTGTTTTTTAACCAGATGGCAGAGCGGCAGTTTCAATACCACCGAAGCGAAATGTTAGGTAAAAATGTAAGATTACTCATGCCTCAGATGCACGCCGTGCAGCATGATACCTATATGAACAACTATATAACCACACGCCAAGCCAAAGTAATCGGAATCGGGCGTGAGTTAGATGCCCTTCGCAAAGACGGCTCTAAATTTCCTATCTTGCTGACTATCAGTGAGTCAAAGCTGGATGGGATTACTTTTTTTACAGCTTTCTTAAAAGACAATGCCGAAAAGAAAAGATTAGAGGAGCAAATACGCAAACAGCTAGAAGAAGTACAGGCAAGTGAAGAAGAACTCCGACAAAACATGGAGGAGCTGCAAACTACCCAAGAAAAACAAGAAAGACTGACACAAGAGCTGCGTGAATCAGAGTCGGAAGTGCAAGCACAAATGAGGGCAATCAATACAGCATATTCCTTTGTTACTTTTAGCCCTGATGGCTTTATCTTAGACTGCAATGATGTTTTCCTAGAAACCATGGGCTACCACTCCTTAGAAGACGTCAGAGGCAAACACCACAGTGTTTTTGTAGAAAGTAACTATGCTGTATCCATTGAATACAAACAATTCTGGGCAGACCTACGGAATGGTAAAAGCCTCCCCGCAATCTATCGCAGAATAGATAAAAATGGAGAAGATATATGGCTAGATGCAGTCTATGCACCTGTATTTAATGAAAATAACCAAGTGTATAAAGTCATCAAACTAGCAAAGGATGTTACAGATTTTACTGTCGCACTCAAAGCTTCAGGAGCATTTTTAGAAGAAATCCGAAAAGGCAACTTTGAGGTAGAACTAAACCTAGGCCGCCGAAAAATATCTGATGACCTCTCTTCTATGGTTAAAAACAACCTCGAGCTCAGAGATACACTCAAAGATATTTTACAAGACGTAAACCGAGTCGTAAACATTGCAGGGCAAGAGGGAATATTGGCGGAAAGACTTAAAACCAGCCACCAAATGGGGGCATGGCGTGAACTCACAGAATCCATTAACCAGCTCCTAGACAACCTTTATACACCACTGATAGAGATTAACAGGCTCATTACCAACTTATCTATGGGCAATATCACCCAAAAATTTGAACTTGATGCACGAGGGGATATCGGAGATATGGCGAATGCACTCAACATCGCTTTCAAAAACCTCAACATGCTTTTGCTTACCATAGAAGACAGTGCACTCTCTGTCTCAGGAGCCAGCAGCCAAATGAAAAATAAATCGCTTGCTATGCAGCAAACCACCAAAGAGGCTTCCGTAGCCATCCAAGAAATGGCAGACGGCGCCCAAGAGCAAGCAAACCGAACTGATGAGGCTTCCAGACTTGTAGAAGAAACCCTCAAATCAGCAGGAGAAGTCAGCCAAAAAGCTGAAATTATCAACAGAGCCGCCGAAAAAGGACAAATTAACTGCCAAAGCGGACTCTCTACCGTCAGTACACTGGTTCAAAATATGAGTAAACTTTCTGAATCTGCCCAGATTACAGCACATGCCATTGAGATACTCACTGACCGCTCCGATGAAATCTCAAGAACCCTCAATGTCATCACAGACATAGCCTTTCAGACAAAGCTACTCTCTGTCAATGCCACCATAGAGGCAGCCCGAGCAGGTGAAGCAGGCAGAGGCTTTCAAGTAGTGGCAGATGAAATCGGAAAACTTGCCGAAAGCTCTCGTACCTCTGCTACGGAGATAGACAAGGTCATCAAAGATGTTCAGAAAGATATTCAGAAAACAAACCAAGCCATCGAGCAAATGAAAAACGGAGTCAATGAAGGGCATCAAGCCACTCAAAAAGTCTCTGAAGTATTTTCTGAAATAGACATCTCTAGCCAAGAAACACTCTCCCTATCACAAGCCATCCTGAGCTCTTCCCAAAAACAAAAAGAGTCTATAGATGCCGTAGTCAAAAATATAGAAAAAATAGTCGTCGTCTCTGAGCAAACAGCCAGCGGCACTCAAGAAGTAGCCAACTCTTCCTTAGAGATGGACAAGGCAATGTCAGAAGTAGCAGGCACCAGTGAAGAGCTTACCCAAATATCTGAAAATCTTAAATCACAAGTGGGTAAATTCAAACTTAACAGAGATGAGATATAGACCCAATGAAGTAATCCTTTAAAATCGCTACGATGAATACAGAACAACAGAATCATACAGAGATACGGGTCATCACATTTTTATTAGGCACACAGACGTATGCCCTGCCCATAGATGCCATCAAGGAGGTAATCCCTACGCCTGCACTTACACCCATCCCCCTAGCACCCTCTCACATGCTAGGGCTTGCCAATATCAGAGGGGATGTCTATGCCATCGTAGATTTGGCAGATAAATTTAAACTGAAAAACAATACTGACGAAACCTCAGGAAAATCTTTTACCCTTGTACTGAACCAAAAGCAAAGCAAAGTAGGGCTTCAGATTGATGCCTTGCCTAGCACACTGAGTGTCAAGACAAGTCAAATAGACCGACAGGCGAACATCGGGTTTGCAGAGTCAGAGGTGAATCAATACATCTATGCCATCGTGAAGCTGCCCGATAAATTACTTATCTTGCTCAATGAGGAGCTGCTGTTTCAGCAAGACCTAAACCCTAAAAACTAGCCTTGATTAAAAGATATATTCACTTGAACTGTCGTAAAAAAATATGAGCAAAAAAAGAATCCTTATCGTAGATGACTCACTATACATGCGCACCATCATCAAAGATACCCTTACCGAAAATGGATATGAAGTCATAGGGCAAGCTGCCAATGGTGAAACTGCTATTGACATGGCACTAGACCTAGAGCCCGACCTCATCACCTTAGATAATATCTTGCCTGATATGCTGGGCTTAGACATCCTGAAAACACTCCGTGATGAATCCCTTACATCCAAAATACTCATCATCAGTGCCGTAGGGCAGCAGTCGGTAGTCCAAGAGGGCTTAAAACTCGGTGCAGAAGATTATATCGTCAAACCATTTACCTCAGAGCAGCTGCTCGATGCGGTCAAAAGAGCCTTTATGATTTGAAAAAAGAAACAATACAAATATTGATTGCGGATGACTCTGGATTTATGAGGCTGATGGTAAAACAAATGCTTCAAGAAAATGAGGAGATTCAGGTCATAGACACAGCCGCCAATGGAAAAGAGGCTTTTGAGAAAACACAAGCCCTCCGCCCTGATGTACTCGTGCTTGATATGCTCATGGCTGATTATGATGGCTTGTATGCCATCCAAAACATCATGCAGCATTGCCCTACACCCATCATACTGCTGACCTCCCTAGACACAAAGCAGTCTAATCAGGTATTTGAAGCACTGCAAATGGGTGCAATAGATTTTGTGAACAAACCCTCTGGAGCTTTTAGTTCTAAAATCAGAAATGTACAAAGTGAATTGCTCGAAAAAATCTATCAGGCTAAAGGTGTGGATGTAACCAAAATCAAAATCAAAAACATCCATACACTACAAAAAAGCAATCACTTACCACATTCTTTTGGGCAAAATCTTGCGTATCAAGTAATACTCGTGGGAGGCTCTACGGGTGCACCCTCAGGGGTCGAGTATATTGTCAATAATTTGCCTGCCAACTTACCCATACCTGTAATAGTGGCACAGCATATGCCTCCACAGTTTATTAGCTCTTTTGCACAGAGGCTGTCCAAAAAATGCCCCATGCCCATCACCACGAGTCAGGAGCATAAAGCACTCAAAGCAGGACACATTTATCTGCTAGACTCAGAAAGTAACTGGGTACTGAGCAGGGTGGCTTCTGATGAAGTAGTGTTTCAGAAGACAACACAGCAGTTTAAAGCTTATAATTTTCCTTCAATAGATGCATTATTTAGCTCGGCAGCAGCCATTTACCAACAAAAAACACTGGGGGTCATCCTGAGCGGAATGGGCAAAGATGGCACTTTAGGAATGGGCAAAATACACCAAGCTCAAGGCATGACCCTTGCACAAGACCAAGCAAGCTCCATTATATTTGGAATGCCTCGTGCAGCAGAGGAGGAGGGATTTGTGCAGCATCTACTCCCCATCAAGGAGATTCCTATGTTTATGATGAGCTGCTTGGCTTAGTGCCCTTAGGCCAATACAAGGTACGTATCAACTCGTTTTTTTTATCTTTTAATGTGTGATTTTCAGATGGAACAAGAAGCGCTTTTAGACTTATTTTTACAAGAAGCCCAAGCCCAACAAGGGGAGATAGAACAACTCCTGACTGAGCTAGAGCAAGACCCACAACAACATGCCCCACTAGAGGCTATATTTAGATACATGCATACCATTAAGGCAAATGCTTTTGCTCTTGACCTAAAGCCCATTGGTGAGCTGACACACTTGCTCGAGGATATCTTTAATGAAATCCGAAAAAATGCCATCGTCTTAGATGCCTCATGGTTTAGTGAGCTGCTAAGCGCCAATGATAAGCTGGGGGAGCTGCTCAATGCCGTGCGAACACAAGAAAAAATAAATTACAAAGGGTTGCTTACCAAAATCAAAGTAAAATACAACAAAGCCCAACAACAACACCCTATACTATCAAGCCCGAAAAATACCGAAGAAGCTAAGCCCAAAGAGCAAGAAAGAACTAAAGATGATACAGCCACCTCTCAAAAAACAGAGGCACCTGCCAGAGAAAGCCTGCAAACTACGGAAGACATCGAAAACGCAGCACCTACAAACAATATCCAGTTTCATGACACCGTCCAGATTCCAGTACAGAAGCTAGATGCCCTGCTCAATCTTGCAGGAGAAATAGGCATTGAAAGAGATAGGATTCTGACCATCGCACCCCAAAAAGAACGATTAGACAAAAAAGACTTTCACCAACTCCACCGCCTCACCAGTGAGCTGCAGCATTCTGTTATCCAAGCAAGGCTGGTCAAAGTAGGGATTCTCTTCCAAAAATTTCACAGGGTAGTCCGTGAAGTAGCACTTGCCGAAAACAAAAAGGTGAAACTTATCTTAGAAGGCACAGACATAGAAATAGACCGCAATATCTTGCAGGTCATCAGTGATTCTATGGTGCACCTCGTCCGAAATGCAGTGAGCCATGGCCTTGAAGATGCCCCCGAACGAAGTGCCAAAGGAAAACGCCCCGAGGGCATCATCACACTCAGTGCTTATAATGAAAAAGAGAAGGTCATCATAGCTGTAAAAGACGATGGAAGAGGAATCAATGAAGCCAAGATAAGAGAAAAACTCATAGACAGAAAATGGTTTAGCCAGACCGAAGTAAGCAATATGCCCCGCCACGAGATTTTTCAGCAACTCTTTGAGCCAGGGTTCTCCAGTGCTGATACCATCACCGAAATCTCGGGCAGAGGGGTAGGGCTTGATGTGGTCAAAAACGCCGTAGATGTTGTGGGAGGCAAAGTAAGCATCCTGACCGAAGAGGATAAGGGGACTACCTTTCAGATGCACTTGCCTGTGTCTATGATGCTCAAACCCGTACTTTTCTTTGGCATAGACGCACAAACATATGGCATCCCGCTGATGTATGTAGAGGGTGTATGTGCACTCGCCAAGCAAGAAATATTCACTGTAGGCACAGGAGAAATCATCCATTACCAAAATCAAAATATACCACTGCTTGATTTAAAGAAATATTTTGAGCTTGATACAGATGCCCAAGCACTCCCTGATATAGACCTGCGAGAAGAAGTGGGGCTCATCATTGCAGACACAAGCCGAAAAGTCTGCCTGAAAATACATCGATTGCTGAATCAAAAAGAAATCATAGAAAAACAGCTTCCGCCCGTCATCCATGCTATCCCACTATTTAGTGGCGCCACCATTCTGGGTACTGGGCAGGTTTGTCTAATTCTGGATGTCATTAACTTACTCAGAAACCATAAAAATAAATCCATCACCTAAAGAAATACAAGCGTTTATATTTTTATTCACTTGATAAATACAGATATGCCCCAAGAAGAAAATCAAAACCCCATTGTATTCCAAGAGGAGTTATTCAGCCAAGCGACTCAAGCAGCACTAGAAGCCCTCAGTCAGATACTTAACCAAAAGGTAAGCTTAGGCGCTTATGCTTTAGGAAAAATACATCAGTGGCCTACCCGATGGAGGGAAATCTACATGCAGCCCCAAGAGGGCTTTTGGCTACAGACCAACCTGCAAGGCGAGCTGCTAGGGCATAGCTTTTTATGGATAGGCAAAGAAGAAGCCGAACAGCTAGGGAAGCATATTTTTAAGCCTAAGCCCCCAAAAGAAGACCTAAGCAGTGAAAAAAATGATGAAAAACACACAGAAGGGGCTTTTGATGAGGATTTACTTCAATCTTTTTTGCTAGAGTTAGACAATATATTGAGTGCTCATTTTATTAAATTTTGGGCAAATCAAAATCAATTAAGGGTCTATGGAGATATCCCACATCTCTACAAAGATATTCCAAAAGTACTCCAAGATTCTCTCACAAGCGATGCAAAACTTCCTCACCAGTGGTTTTACCTTGAATTTGTTTGTGTATCTTTGAATATAAATCTAGAGTTTACTTGGCTCATTCATACAGAAAGCGATGATTTAGTATGAATTTTGGTAATTAATAAATATGAGAAATATTTTTACATCCATATATTTTACTTTACTTGTATGGTTTCTGTTATTTATGCTGGGGGTTTACCTCTTTGAGGATGTATTGAATACTCCCCAAAAACTTCTATACACAGCACTTTTAGGGCTGGGTGTATGCTTTACCCTCTTTTATTTTAACCAAAAAAATATATCCCTTCCAAAGGCTTGGCTAGAAATTAGAATCAAAGAATTGTACACAGGCATCCCCTCCAAAAAGGCAAGATTTCAACTACCTCAGCACTATCAGTCTATCCAGACACAATTTGAAAAGCTAGAAGATGCCATCAATACCAGCAACGAATCACTCAAAAAAATGGCTCGAGGAGAGGAGATGATTCACGAAATTTCGCACGCATCCAAAGTAGCCTTGCACCAGCATATCATCGCACTGCAGCAAAGCCTTAATGAGCAAAATAAAGCAAGCTACCAGACTCAATGGTACAGACAAGGCTACGCTCTACTCAGTGATGTGCTTAGGCAATCTACCACACAAAGCCCCCAAGCCCTTGCCCAAGATTTTTTAGAGACACTTGCCAAATATTTTCAAATACGACAAGCTGCCATCTACTGGCTAGAAGAAACAGAAAATGACAAACAGATACTAGCCCTCGCAGCAGCCCATGCATACCCCATAGAAAAACTTGAAAGAAAATACTTTGAGACACAAGAAGGACTTATTGGGGCTTGCTTCACCAAAAAAAAAATCATCATCCTCGAACAAATTCCAGAAAACTATGCCACACTACACACTGCAATAGGCAAAATAAATGCAAATGCACTCATTATTCACCCCATCCAAAAAGAGGGGCAAATCATAGGGGTCTTAGAGCTGATAGCCAACCAAACCCTTCCTAAATACCAACTAGAGCTCCTAGAAGTTATGTGTGATAACTACGCCATCACACTCCAATCTCAGCAGATGTATATCCATACCGAACAGCTTCTGAGAGAATCTCAACACGCCAATAAACAGCTTCAACTGAGGGAGGCACAGATGTCTAAAAATGCAGCACAGCTAGAGCAAATGCAGTCTATGTTGAGTGAAAGAATACAAACCATCGAAGAAGAAACTAACCTGCTCCAGAATATCATAGAAGCAATAGATAAAACCAATGCTACCATTGAGTTTGATATGGAGGGAAATATCTTAGAAGTCAATAAAATGTACCTTAGTGTAGTGGGTTATAAACACGAAGAACTTGTAGGAAAAAATGAAATGATACTAGTGCCCAAAGATGACATCACCTCTGGCAGGTATGATATGATTTGGGATAGTCTAAAGCAAGGTGCTTACCTATCAGGTGAATACCGTAGAATCACTCAAGCAGGCAAAGAAGTATGGCTCGAAAGTACGTATAACCCTATATTTGATACTGATGGTGTGCCTTTTAAAGTGATACAACTTGCCCAATTTACCACAGAAGACAAAGAGCGTAGTTTTGAGCAAAATGCCAAACTCAATGCCTTAGGGATGGCGCTTCCTATCATAGAGCTCAATGAAGAATCTCAAATTGTGCGAATAAATGCCAAATTTACAGAAACATTGGGTTATGAAAGAAAAGATATCCGAAAAAAAGTAATGCAGGATATTATCTTAGACGAAAAAACGCAAGACGGACAGTCTGTCCTTCAGAATATATGGACTCAAGTCTGGAAAGGCAATACACAATCTCATATCATGAGTCTCAAAAGCAAGACAGATGCTATACAGCAATATATCATTTACTTTAACCCTATTATGAAGTTAGATGGCAAAATAGACAAAATACTCACCATACTGATAGATGTAACAGAGATAGAAGGAATGCGCCAAAAACTGATTCACAACGAAAAAGAACTCTCACAGACCATCCAAGAGCTACACAATACTACAGCCAACTTACACCAGCAAAATCAGGAGTTTGATACTGTAGTCAGTATGTTTCACCAAGCCTGCAAAGCCTTCGAGCTTGATAGTAGTTTTAAAATCTTGACCATCAATGAAAATTTACAAAATAAACTCAGCCTAGAGCCCCAAACTTCTCCTACATACTTTGAGCAGCTCATAGATACACACTTTCCTACTCAATACTGGGAGGAGTGCAAAGAAAAACTGCAATCTAATAGTTTTCATAGCTTTACGATGAAGTACCGCTCACCTGCCAGCGGAAAATCATTCTGGGGCAATACCAGCATAGCAGTCTATCGGGATTTTGAAAAAAACCAAACAAGGTATCTCGGGATTATCATAGATGTAACCGATGATGTAGTACAGGCAGTCTATCTCAGGGGCGAAATCGTGGAGCTTAAAATGAAAAATGCCATCCTTAAATATAGAAATACCAATAAAAATATCGTCATTAGTGAAGATAAACTCATCAAGAATGCACTAGAAGTAGATAAAAGCACACTTCACGAGATGATTAGCCACGAACTTTTCCCTAGCATCAGGGCAGATAAGAATGAGAATATCCTAGTGGCCAACTCACTGGTCTATGACCTACTTGGCTTCCCCAAAGAGACACTCACAGGCACAAAGCTAAGCCACATCCTTAGTTTTAAAAATCAAGAAGAGCAGCAAAGCTACCAAGAATGGATACTGCGAGGAGAAAAAGAAGAAAAACGCTCAGGTATTCAGATTATCAATAATAAAAAAGGAAATGGGCTCTACGCCAATACTGCATTCATCCATGATGAAAATGGCTTTTGGCTCTTATTTATCATTCTCTAAACCCATACCCATTGATTACCCAAGAAGAATTAAAAGGAATTACAGAAGCCATCCATAACCGCTATGGGATAGATTTTCGCTCTTACGAAACGGTATCTCTTCAGCGCCGAATCACTCGGCTTATGCACAGACACCGCCTAGAATCTGTCTATCACCTCTGGCAAAAAGTGCTTTATGACAAAGATTTCGTGCAAATATTTATCAATGAAGTAACCATTGGATTTACGGAATTATTCAGAAATATTAGCCTCTGGCAGACCCTCAAGAATGACATCATGGAGCAGTTTCCGAATACCAAACCCCTCAAAATATGGCATGCTGGCTGTGCCACTGGTGAGGAGGTTTATTCTATGCTTATTTTACTTCAAGAGCTCAGACGGATTGAGACTACTGAGATATTGGCCACAGACATCAATACCGAGTTTATGGCACAAGTAAGGCAGGGTAAGTATGATAGTAGCCTCTGGAAAAAATTCAATAAAAGTTACCAGTCTTTTGTTCAATCTTCCCAAAAAGATTTATCACAATATGCCGAGCTGGGCGAAGAGTGGTTTGTGTTTCATAAAAACCTCCGAAAAAACCTTCAGGTAAGGTTTCATAACCTTACCCAGTTTCCACAGAAAGAGCATTTTCAGCTTATCTTTTGCCGAAATGTGCTGATTTACTTTGATGAAGCCCTCAAACAGCAAGTGCTCAAGTTGTTGTGTGAAAGTTTGAGGCCAGGAGGCTACCTCATCTTAGGATTTTATGATGCCCTCCCTACCAATACTGAACTTCCCCTAAAACTGACCAACCCAGGGCTAAAGATTTTTAGCAAAGTCTAACAAAGCACACCTTTATTTATCTATGTTCTTTTCGGTCTTTTTTTGCTCAAAAAACTCCTGAACCTTCTCCGAAAGTGCTTCTTCGCTCAGATGTCTATAATCAGGAGAGAGCCCTGCCTGCCCTGGCATCTGCTCGATGTGCACTGTCTGTGTAGGAAAAGCAAAGCGAACCCCAAGCCTATCGGCAAGCTCAAGAATGTCAAGATTGAGAGACTCCCTGCTTTTCCACTCGGCCAAAAAATCAGGCACTACAAAAAATACATTCATAAGAATGCCCAAAGAAGAACCCTGAAAATCTAAAAAATTTACTGCAAAAAAATCTTTGCGTGTATCAGGGTGATTTCTGATAATCTCTCTAATCCCCTCCAAAAATACACGTATCAAAGCTGGAGGTGTATCATAGGTTATCGCCAAAGTAGTCCTGTATCTGCGATAAACCCGCATGCCTAGGTTATCTACGGTCATATCGGCTAGTTTGCCATTAGGCACATGAAGCACAGAGTTATAAAATGTCCTGACCCGTGTAGAGCGGACACCTATCTCTTCTACCTCGCCGTCTATGCCCTCCGCCGTTACCCAATCTCCTACCCTAAAAGGTTGATCTACGAAAATCATCACTGAGCCAAACAAATTCTTAATCGTATCTTGGGCGGCAAGGGCAAAAGCCAAACCACCAATAGAAAGACCTGCCAAGATTGCGGTAATATTAAGGTCTAAATTCTCTAAAATCACCACCAAGCTAATCGCCATTGCGATAATCTTAAGCATTGTGTGCAAAAAAGGCAGAATCTGTGAGTACCAGCCCCGTTCTTCTCTGCTGATATTCTTTTCTAAATAGATGAAAAGCAAATCTATCAAGCCTAGCACCATTAGCAGTATAAACACAGGCAAAACAACATCTAACATAAACAGCATGTAGTATGACCACAAGGCTGGAAACAAAAATACGGGAATGCCTTTTCTTAGTAAAAAGAAAGTGATAAACAAACTCACTGGACGAGCCAAGCGTCTTATCCTTTTTTTGCGTACTTCCTCTTCTGTCAGCTTCCCGATAAGCACCCTCAAAACAAAGGCAATCAATCTATTGAGCAGCTTAAAAAAGATATAAGATGCCAACACCACAAAAACCAATGAAAGCATGCGTATATAATCAAGCCCCAGTGCTATCTCAGGGTGCTTCTTCTGAAAAAACTCATTCAGAGGGCGTGAGATAGAAGGGAAAGTCCTTTGATAAAGTGCGGGAATAGCCGCCACAGTTTCAGGAGAATACACCCAAATAGGCTGCCCCTTGTAATTGTAGCTTTTGATTAGAAAAATCTCAGGAAAATCATTGAAAGGAACATACAGACTCTTCTGTGTAGTAGAGTCTTTGTAATCTGCTTCAAGAGGCACTTTGTTTTCATCAAAATATAGCCCATTGCCCTTTAAGACTTGATAGAGTTGGATAGTCCGCTCGAGGCGCTGCTCAGCGCTGAGTGTAGCCACCCATGCCAGGGAAGAGGAAGCCAAGAGTGGGTTATAATTTTCATTCTGTAGATAGTGAAAGTGATTATATACCGCCTTAAAAGGTGTATTAATCAGGTTGGCAGTCTGTTTTTGCTGCTCTATCTCTAGGCTCTGCATCTGTGCATTCGCCTGCCCAAGCCCGCACAAAACCATGCCCAATAATATCCAGATGTATTTCATAGAATGTTTCTAAGTAAATGTACTAATTTATCAATGTGTGAATGTGCCAATTATCAATACATTATACAAAAAATAATGCAAACTAAACAAGTGCAAGTACTTAATTAATTCGTTTTGGATGCACCGAAAAAAGAAACCTTCACACTGCTCTTCTGTGCTTGTGGGTGAAGGCTTTCTTTTTGTGCTTACAATACTGCTTTGCTGAGCTGCCGCCCAGTATTGACTACAAAGATGGAGTGGGTCTTAAGCACTTCTTGCTTATCAAAAAGCTGAGAAAGACGCATTACTCCGATGACATAATTATAATGCTTGCCTGTATATTTGATGCTGATGTCTTCAAAATCAAATTTTTCAAGGTCTTCTTGTTGATAATAACGAAAATAAACTTCTATCTTGACCTCTCGGGTGTATTGTAGGCTTTCACCAGAGGCAGCTTTGCGGTATTCATATTTATAATCATAGCGAAGTGCCGAAATATCCGAAAGCACCGCTGAGCCCGTAGGGTGTCCTCCTGCTCCTTTGCCCACAAATACCTGCTTATCAGAGAAGGCCGCCTCTACAATGACACCATTGTATTCGTTTTCTACATGGTAAAGGTAATGCCCTTCGGGGATAAAGCAAGGCATCACAAACATTGTAATGGTGGCATCATCTAGTTTGGCTACTTGTGCCAAGAGTTTGAGTTTATAGCCTTTTTCAGTCGCAAACTCTATATCATGGGCACTCAGTGCTTCTATCCCGTAGTTAAAGACTTTTTCGGGCGGGATGACTGCCCCATAGG
>JAABSX010000044.1 GCA_011390205.1 Microscillaceae bacterium
CGGAAACTCTCTACGGTGAGCTTTTATGAATTTATAGATTTCGGTTCGTTCTTGGAGAAGATGTGCACTGCTTTTTTAAGATATCCCGTTCTAATTGCGCATCTGCTAAGGCTTTTTCTAATTCTCGGATACGGTTTTCTTGCTCAGTCAGTTTTGGCTGACCTGGACACGCAAACCAGTTCTTTGCATAAGACAAAGATACAAAAAAGTTAGTTTAATTGTTTCTGATTACTTACCCCCCCTATTTTTGTACAGACAGGGGTAGGGCGATACTGATACTGCAATATGATACTTTAATATACAGTACTCTAATCACAGCCAAGCCCTATTTTTAACACTCAATCACATTAATTGGCACTTTGACGGCAAGCCCCCCTTCAGAAGTCTCCTTGTATTTTTCGCTCATGTCGAGAGCTGTTTGCATCATGGTTTCTATCACTTTGTCTAAGCTGACCTTTGCATGGGCAGGGTCTGACTCTAGGGCTATGTTGGCTGCGGTGATGGCTTTGATTGCTCCCATAGAGTTGCGTTCTATACAAGGAATCTGCACCAAACCCCCGATGGGGTCACAGGTAAGCCCTAAGTGATGCTCCATGGCTATCTCAGCAGCCATCACAGCCTGGGCAGGTGAGCCACCCAAGCCTTGTGTCAAGGCAGCAGCAGCCATTGCAGAAGAAACGCCTATCTCTGCTTGGCAGCCTCCCATGGCAGCCGAAATTGTAGCTCCTTTTTTGAAAATGCTTCCTATTTCGCCCGCTACCAGCAGAAAATCCACAATATCATCTTCACTTACTTCTCCACAAAAACAAACATAATACATCAATACGGCAGGGATGACACCTGCTGCACCATTGGTCGGGGCAGTAACGACTCGCCCAAAGGCGGCATTTTCTTCATTGACGGCAAGGGCAAAGCAGCTTAGCCACTTAGAGGTTTTTTGAAAATCTACCATGCTGCCACGCACTGCTTGAAACCAATCTTCATCATTCTCAAATTTATTCGTGCCCAAGAGGCGTTGGTTCAGTTGAAATGCTCTGCGTTTTACTTGTAGCCCTCCCGGAAGTTCCCCTTCTAGTTGTGTTCCCTTAAACATACAGGCACGCATGGTATGCCATATTTTTAACAAACCTGCTTTGATTTCGGATTCACTACGCCAGTATTTTTCATTTTCTAAGACCACCCCAGAGATTGATTTTTGTAACTCTCCACACCAATAGAGTAAATCTTCGGCTTTTTGGGTAGGGTAGGGGATTTCTCCTTTTTGGGTTTGGGTTTTGTTTTCACCTTCTTTGATGATAAAGCCGCCCCCGATAGAGAAGTAATTTTGCTCGAAAGTTTGGTTTTCTCCATAACTCGCCCTAAACTTCATCCCGTTGGGGTGAAAAGCAAGGCTTTCAGAGTTTAAAAATACCAGGTCTTTGGCATACTCAAAGGAGATTTCTTGTTTGCCAGACAGCAGCAGTTTTTGAGTTGTTTTGATGGCATTTATTTTCGAGTGAATCAGGTTTGTATCTATTACCTCAGCATTTTCTCCACTTAGGCCCAGCAAGATGGCAATGTCAGTGCCGTGCCCTTTGCCAGTCTTGGCAAGTGAGCCATAGAGAAAGGTCTGTACTTTGTGCACCTCCTTCAAGGTAGTTTCTTTTTGAATGTCTAACAAAAACTGCTGGGCAGCCTTCCAAGGGCCCATGGTATGTGAGCTAGAAGGGCCAATACCTATCTTAAAGATATCAAATACACTGACCATTTCAAGAGTACGAGGTTTTAGCATTGTGTTTTTTTATTACAAAAATACGATATTGTTGTATCTTTTTGAGAAATAAGCCCTTATTTTTTTGAGTAGAAAATTTACTCCCTTGGTAATCCTGTAAGCGGGCATTGGTCTGCCACTGTTGGGCCTAGCCTCCTACAAATCTGCAAACAGCCCCTCTGCCCCGTAGTTTGGAATTTCGTGTTGTGAAGACGACAAACAGGAAATAAAATAAAACTTCCCCCAGTGTATCAAACCAAAAAATACTCCCTTCCTGAACCACATCGCTTATCTCATTAAATAATAAAGTTGTTTCAAGAAACAAAGAGGATTTCTAGATAATCTCACCGTATTATCAGGTAAGTTATTATTTATTCATATTTAACTAAATCAATATTTGTAATGAAAAAGAACACAATTTTCTTATTTGTAATTATGCTTAGCTTATTATTTGCATTCCCTGCACAAGCACAATTAGGTGGAATAGGAGGTAAAATCAAAGATAAGATAAAAGGCAACAAAGGGCAGAAACAAGAAACAGAATCTGCTCCACAAGAAGTAAACCCTAAAAAACTAAAAGTATATGGCGAAAACGAAGTTGGCAATGAGTTCCAAGAAGATGAATATGGCATTGCAGGTGTATATTACTACTCCAAAGTAAATGAACCCAATGCCCGCTACAAAGCCCTCGTAAAAAGCTTGACTTTCTGCGAAGATTTTGCCAAAAAAGTAGTCCATAAAAAAGTACCTTCGTGCTTTACCATGGCAATGGAATACAGTGCTCACAACAGTAGCGGGACTATCAGAACACACGAGTACGAATACAATGCCACTAACTATAATGAGGTAGGGAATCTGATAGACAATAAAATGCTCGTCATTAGCACTTACAGAGGCTCATGGCTACAGCTTGCACCCGGTGTACTCTTTACTCCGCCTAGCAACGCTGCGTTTGGAACATCTGAAGCTCCCGAAGAAGCAATTACCGACTATGTTTTCAGTTCGGGCTTTATCTATGCCAAAAACCAAGACGACATTGCCGAATGGTCTGACATAGAGAAGATAAGAGAAGCCTATAAAAAAGCCTCCGAAGCTTACAAAGCCATCAGAACAGAGTATGAAGGTGCACAAACAGCAAGTGTAGAAATGCCTAGCATTAGCACGCTCAATACCAAGGCAATACAAGAGCAAGCCCTCAAAGCCTACAATGCCAAATACAACAGTGTAAACAAAGGCTGGACATCTAACTATATGTATGTGTATGGCGATAAATGGGCTACCATCACGCACAAAGTACACGGGCATATCTTGTACCGACAAATTGCAGTAGTCATTGCACGCACCAACCCTGAGGGCAAATGCAAAGCTGACCTTATGAACTTTGTCGAGCCTTACGAAAACGGACAGTATGTAGCTTCTAAGGGCTATATCAGTGGTCCCATTTCTTATGTAGGAATGCCCGGCGGCTATTTGCCTTGTGAGAAGATGGACGCCTTCAAGAGTAAGCTGAAATAAACCTCTTTTGTAGATAGATAAAAACAACTGACTAGACAGTAAGCAGCAGTGTTTTCATAAGAGCCCAGACGTTTTGCTTAAACGTTTGGGCTTTTTTATGAAGTACCACTTGTTTTGCCAAACACGAACATAGCTATCTGTCAAATTCTCATGTTTAACTTTTCACACCAGCACCAGCACTACAATCAACCTCCTTAGGAAATTGTATGACTCCGAAAAAAAGACAAAGCAAGCTTTCAATCAGCCCCATATTGTGGCTTTCATAGCATCACAACAGACTTTTAATCTATTGACAGCATAAAATAATGGAAAAATGGGCAAGAGGTGTTTCAAAGCATTGTATATCTTTTTATTTAATGATGAATATCATTTTATAAATAAAATTTTGTCTTTAACTTGTAACCCAATATTTAACCTTAAATCAATCTTTCTAAAATTTAATGAATCAATACGATTATGGCTTTAAAAATCAATAGTCTCGGAGGATATATCCACGAGTATCAAAAAAGTGTAAACACGCCCGAGAAGTTTTGGGCAGAAATCGCAGACAACTTTTACTGGCGTAAAAAATGGGACAAAGTCGTAGAGTGGAACTTTGAAGAACCCCGTGTAGAGTGGTTCAAGAATGCAAAGCTCAATATTACGGAGAATATCTTTGAGCGAAATTTATTCACCCATGCAGATAAACCTGCCATCATTTGGGAGCCCAATGACCCCAACGAAGCACACATCACACTCACCTACAAAGAACTCTACGAAAAGGTCTGCCAATTTGCCAATGTACTCAAAGGCAAGGGCATCGAGAAAGGTGACAGAGTCATTATCTACATGCCTATGGTGCCTGAGGCAGCCATTGCGATGCTTGCCTGTGCTAGAGTAGGGGCTGTGCATTCCATTGTTTTTGCGGGTTTTTCTTCTAGTGCATTGGCTGACCGCATAGAAGATTGCAAAGCTAAAATGGTCATTACCTCTGATGGTAATTTTAGGGGAACTAAAAAAATCCCTGTGAAGGCAGTCGTGGATGAAGCCCTAGAAGCAAAAAGCAGCATAGAAAACGTCATTGTATTGCAAAGAACCAAGCAAGATGTAACGATGACAGCAGGGCGAGATACTTGGTGGCACGAAGCCTGCGAGGGTGTTTCTACTGAAAACAAAGCCGAAGAGATGGACTCCGAAGATATGCTCTTTATCCTCTATACTTCTGGCTCTACAGGCAAGCCCAAAGGCGTAGTGCATACCTGCGGCGGCTACATGGTCTATACTGCCTATACTTTTCAGAATGTTTTTCACTATAATCCTGGGGATATTTACTGGTGTACAGCAGATGTCGGCTGGATTACAGGGCATTCATACATCGTCTATGGCCCCCTTGTTTCTGGTGCTACTTCTATGATGTTTGAGGGAGTGCCTACCTTCCCTGACGCAGGGCGGTTTTGGGAAGTAGTAGCCAAGCACAAGGTCAATCAATTTTATACTGCTCCTACAGCCATTCGTGCTTTGCAAGCTTACGGCCTAGACCCTGTTACCAAGCACGACCTAAGCTCTCTCAAAGTGCTGGGCTCAGTAGGTGAGCCTATCAATGAAGAAGCTTGGCACTGGTACCATACACACATCGGCAAAGGCAAGTGCCCCATTGTGGATACTTGGTGGCAAACAGAAACGGGAGGCATCTTGATTTCTCCTTTGCCAGGCATCACCCCCACAAAGCCCTCTTATGCTACACTGCCTCTGCCAGGTGTGCAGCCTGTAATAGTAGATAGTGAAGGCAAAGAACTCAAAGGAAATAGCGTAGAAGGAAATCTTTGTATTAAGTTTCCTTGGCCGTCTATGATACGAACTACTTATGGCGACCACGAGCGCTGCCGCACTACCTACTTCTCTACTTACCCAGGAATGTACTTTACGGGAGATGGTGTAAAACGTGATGAAGATGGCTACTATCGTATTTTAGGGCGAGTAGATGATGTCATCAATGTATCTGGGCACCGAATGGGCACTGCCGAGGTAGAAAATGCCATCAATGAGCATCCGCTTGTCATAGAATCCGCAGTGGTAGGCTATCCACACGACATCAAAGGGCAAGGAATCTATGCCTATGTGATTGCTGATATGAGTGCAAGTGAAACCGATACAGAAGAAGAACTTGCCAAGGAAATTATCCTTACAGTGAGCAAAATCATAGGGCCTATCGCAAAGCCTGACAAAGTGCAGATAGTAAGCGGATTGCCTAAGACTCGCTCAGGCAAGATTATGAGGCGTATCTTACGCAAAGTAGCCGAAGGAGATATTTCTAATCTAGGAGATACAAGCACACTGCTTAATCCTGAAATAGTAGATGAGCTTATAGCCAAAGCAGGGCTGGCATAAGTACTTATGTTGTTCAATAAAAAAAGATGACTTTCTAAGAAGAAAGCCATCTTTTTTATCTCCCTATTGGTCGCAGTGTCTTGACCCGCAACCGCCACTGTTTTGAGCGTCTCGCTCAGAACAAACTTTCACGAATCATTTAAACTCAAATTTAAAATAAAATTTTGAAATAAACTCAAATAAATAGCAAAAACCTTTGATATGAGCGAGATGCTCATACCAGTTTGTGGTATAAAAAGTAAGTCGTCTCGCTCAGAACAAACTTTCACGAATCATTTAACCCACTTTCCGCACCCTCTTTTTATGAATGAATGATTTACAAGTAAAACGATACAAGATTTCACACCTACGGTGTTTCTGTTTCTTGACATGACATTTTCTACAAAGATTTCAGTCCTAACGGACTTAAAAAAGCCGTAGGCTTGTCATCTTTGTAGCCTAAGAGAGCAAAAAATATGTCCACCACCTTTAGGTGTGGTATCTTTGACCTAAATCAAGGAATAGTTAAGAAAAAGTGCGGAAGGAGGGGTCTAGCATAGTCTTTCATTAATATTAAACTATGATTTTCGGATACTGAAAACCATAGTTTAATCTCAATATATTAAGCTAGCATCAAAGTATCTAAGCAAGATTTAATGACTACAAACATCATAGCCAACTCTTCGGGCTCGTAAATCATCTCACCAACCTCATCAGAGTCATCATCTTCGTCATATTCTCCTTCTTCTTGGCATATCGTAATATAAATAAACTGCAGGAGGTCTCCTTGTGGGTGCTCTTCCGAAAGCTTTGCAATGGCTTCCTCTTGCCCCTCATAATCTTCGTCTTCTAAAAAGGCAAGTTTCTCGGCATTGTCAGTATCGGCTACACCGATTTGCTCCTCACTTACTTCTGCCACTGCACCTTTTTTCTTTTTAATCATATGCCAGAGCTCTACACTGACTCCTAGGATGAGGTCAGACATATCCTCTGTAAATTCGTCTTCATCTACTTCAAGTAAATAAGCTGTGAGATGTGGCTGCTCAGTGATAAACTGCTCCACCATTAAGTCATAAGCATCTTGTGAAAGATCTCTTAGCTCATCGATATCTCTTTCAATCTCTGCAAAAGTGATTAGTTCCATAAAAATAAAATTAGAATTATAATTGTGCGAAAATCCACTTTTTTATTCAGAATACCTTAGAAAGCCTTGAATATTATTTTTAATCAGCACCTGCCCTTAGGATGTATTTTTATTCAAAAGGCTACTAAACCGTATTTTACCCATGCCCAAAGCTTCATATAGAGAAGAAAACAGAGGCTACACGAAAAAAAATTAAAATAATCTCTACTCTCCAGCAGTTTTTGAGTATATTCATCAAAAGTGTTATAAAGTGTTTAAAAACCCAGAAGTGTTTGAGATATGGGATTAAAATCAAACTCCTTGTTTGCCGATGCAGTGTATCTGCAATTATTAGAAGAAAAAAAATATGAAGAAGTCTTTTTAAGTTGCAAAGATTATACCCGACAAAAGGTAAATCAACACCTCAAAGACTTCAAATATTACCATCAATTCAGTGATGACTTCTACCATGAGGTCTGCATACATATCTACAGCAGAGCCTTGCCGAGTAGGGCATTTTTAGAAGCCCTCAAAAATGGAAACTCATTTAGGTTTTACCTTGCCAAAACCATCCGAAATACACTCAATACACTCCTGACAAGAGAAAAAAACAAAAGGGAGAATGTCTGTAATTTTGATGAGCTAATACCCACAAACCGAGGTGAGTATGACATAGAAGAAAAATCTATGACGTTTACGGACAAATCTTATCACCAACAAACAGACTCTCAAGACCTGCTAGAGCAGGTAAAGGATAAGTTTGATAGGTTTTTACTCAATTTCCAAAAAGTATTTCCTAAAATAGCTGGCAAACTGATTTTACTCTTAAAACTGCAAGCCCGCATACAGATTCAGGAAAGTGACCTAGATGTCTGCTTTGGTAAAATCTCCCAAAGAGACAAGCAGCATATCCTAGAATCACTTGGGCAAAGAACTGCTTATTTAGAAAAAGATGACAAGGAGATTTACAGCCTTATGCAGCCTTATTTTGTGAGCTACCGACAAGAAAAAGGGCAGCCATCAGCCCTACAGCGCTGGCTCAATCAGCATATCAATGGAGATAAATACACCAAGGGAATCTTAGATAAATTAGAAATTAAAGACACACAAAGTACTTTTAGGATTGCAGACAAAAAAATGTTTGCAGACTTCTTGTATGTGTTCTTTGATGAAAAAGCCAAAAAAGAACCAACAAATGCTGGCAAACAGGTGAGCAAAGAAACAGAAACTGTCTTTGTGCTAAAACCCCTGACAGCAAACGAGTGGATGCCTTCTGTAAGTCATTCATAAAAAATAAAGAAACTAAAACTTAACTAAAAAAGGAAGACCTATGAGCAAGGTTTTACCATTTCATAAAGAACCATCTCCCAAAAAAGAGAAACACACCGCACTGAGCAAGGCTTTTTTTGACCCAAAAGGGCATCTAAACCAATCAGGCATTTCTCTTTATGTAGAAGCCCGTATTTTGGACAGAGAGGATGAGCTGCCACAAAAAATAATACAGCACCTCGGCCAATGTGCCAAATGCCAACAAGAGGCATTGGATTTTTATGAGTTTATGAGAGAGGAAGATACTTCTTGTTTGACTCCACATCCTTTTTTGGATAGAAAAAATACCCTAACTGGCTTACAAAAGATATGGAGTTTGACTTCTTCTGCCAGCAGAGTAGCAGCCGTTATTTTGCTGACAGTAGCTTCTTGCCTGGGATATTTGCTAGTCAGTGAGCCTTACACAAGGGCAAACTCAGCACTGAACCCTCCCTTCACAAACCCAGACATCAATGTTACTTATCAAGAATGGAGCATAGAAGCCTCCAAAAATCAATCTTTGCTCACCCCCAATGGCGCTTACATTCATATCCCGAGTTCTATTTTCGTAGATGAGCAAGGAGTCGATATTCAAGGGCAAATAACTATCAAATACCGTGAGCTGCGCCGTGCCTCAGAACTCATCGCAAGTGGTATCCCGCTTGGGCTAGAGGATGCAGGGCAGATGCAGGCACTTGAAAATGCAGGTACTTTTGAAATTAGAGGCTTTCAAAACGGAAAAACAATCTATATCAAAGATGGCAAATCACTGAGTGTCAATATGTCTTCAGATTTTACTGAAGAAGGCTTTGCCCATTATTATTTGGATGAGCAGCCCACCCAAGTACTTACCCTTAGCAGCCCTTTGGCAAGCAATGCCCAAGCAGACAATGCCCCACAAGCAAAATGGATTTACCAGCAAAAATCCAAAAGTTTTTACAGCACCAACCTTGCCGAGCAAAACAAACAAAGGCTAGCCTCTCACAAAAAATTACTAGACTCCCTCAGCAAAGAAATACAACTGCTAGAAAACGAAGACAGACAAAATACGCATCACAGCAATCATCAGCGCCTTGTAGAAGATAACAAGCCGTTTTTCAAACTTAGCTTTGATGCCTTCGAAAACCCTAAAATGCTCGGGCAGCAAGACAAAATATGGGAGTATGTGGGCAAAAACAAAAGCATTAGCCCCACACAAGACAATCAATGGGTGCTCAACCAAAAATGGGAAAGTATGCAGCTTACCCCCCAAAAATACAAAGACCTGAGCCTCAAAGGACACCTAGGCCCTGTCAATGATGCACAATTCTCCTACGATGGCACTAAAATTCTCACTGCCTCAGATGACCAAACCGCCAAAGTATGGTCTCACGAAGCACAGTATCTTTTTACACTCAAAGGGCACAAAGGGGCAGTCAATACAGCGGTCTTCTCTCCCAAAAATGATGCGTATATCTTGACATCTTCCGATGACCAAAGTGCAAAAATATGGTCTGAAAAAGGAAACATCATCACCACACTTCAGGGACACAATGCAAGGGTAAAGTCTGCAGTATTTTCTCCTGATGGAAACTATATCTTGACCTGTGCCGATGACAATACGGCAAGATTGTGGAACTACAGAGGGCAGTCTTTGCATAGTTTTTCACATTTGAGCACTGCCGATGATGCCAAAATATCACCCAACAATCGTATGGTATTGTGCATCAGCTCTGATAGCACATTGCAGCTATGGAGCATTCAAGGAGAAAAACTTGCACAGATACAGGGGCAGTTTAAAAGTGCCAAGTTTTCCAATGACGGGCGATACATCCTCACTACTTCTGCACACCCTTATCATGGGCAAGCCAAACTATGGACTACCCGTGGAGAGCTTCTTAAGAGTTTTAATATTCATGATAAAAACATTGTCTTCTCTCCTGATGACAGACACCTAATGTCTGTGGCAGGAAACAAGGCAAGGCTGTGGTACCTGAACCCTAAAAAATCGTACAATACCGTCCTTATCCGAAATATGTATAACCAAGAAAATGACTACAGGCATGCACACACCAGACAGATTACCTACCTTGAGTATGCTAAGCAAAATGGAGAAGACCTTATCCTGACTGCGTCTGAAGATTATACAGCCAAGATATGGAGCAGCAACGGCGGGCTGCTTCATACGCTGCGTGAGCACACAGGCAAGATTAATAAAATAAGTATCTCTGCCAGCAATGACCAGATTTTGACTGCTTCTGATGATTTTACGGCAAAACTCTGGGTGGAGCGTGAAATCCAAGATGTATTTGAAATGTATCTGTTCAAAGATTCAAGACTGCTGCAAAATGAAGATGGAAGCACTGTCAAAATTAAAGGAAAAAGATTCTACACCAGTGTCAAAGAAGCAGACATCAACAAGCTAGATGATACTTGGCAAAGCATAGAAACTCCACAACTCCACGACAATCCGCTAAATGGAATACTTCAGCAATACGAAAAAACCCTTGCTGAGATTAAATTCTTAGAATCTCAGACGCCCCCCAAGCTACAGACACTGATGAGGGGCTTCAAGGTCAGTCAATTTGGGTATTATGCCTGCCAGCGTCTTTTTAGAGATACAAAAGCCATTGAATGCCAAAGCTCATTTAGTTTTGAGAAAAATATACACACAGACAAGGTCAAGCTGTATCACATCACAGGTGGGCAAGAAACGGTCATCATTCCGATAAGGCACGAAGCTGGCAAAGCTACAAAGCTGTATTTTAGTGCCAATCTACCCAATAAGATTTTGGCAGTCTTGCCCAATGACCGTGTAGCTATGTTTGGAAAAGAGAAGTTTAGCCAGATTAATATACACAAACTCAAACATGAAAAGCAGCTTAATTTCAAACTACGTCCTTCTTTCCCTGTTAAAAACCTAGAAGAATTTGATACCTTTTTGAGTAGATTCGGAAGTTAATCTTGCTTGTCTGATAGCTTTTGCGCCGGGTCTGTGATTGTGGGCTTTAGCCTGCCAAGTTTAGCTTCCAAGACATTCAGTTTTGCCCCCACAGCAATTATCAAAGAAGCTTCCTTTTTATACAGTTTGGTCAGTTGGCAAGCCCCTTTTTTTTAACACTTCATTAGAACAGCTTTTGAATAAAAATACAGAAATTTGGGAACTTGGCAAATAAGCAAGCGTATAGACTGAATTTTAGTCCATATACTTCATAAATCACACATGGCAGCAGAAAGCACTGTCATAAAAATGAGGAGCAACATTCGTTGTCTTAGAAGACAAATACTCCCCCTTTTCATAAGTACTATTTTAAGAAAAATCTGCGTAGATATGGTATTTTAGTGTTTGGCAGCGTTTATTAAGTGGATTACATTAAACTAAGCCTTCATTTTATGAGTTATGTAACAGGCAGTCAGTTGTATTCTAAAAATATAATTGATAACTTAACCGATTGAATTTAGAAAAATAATCAAACCGAATTTTTTTATGAAGAAAGCACTTTATATACTTCCTCTTCCTATTTTGCTACTTATATTTTGGAGTTTTTCGGCAGGATATGCCCCCAAAAAGACCAGTGTAAGTATTGATTTTGAATACACCCTAGCAGATACCTCCCTGATTAAGCCCGAGGCAGTACACTTCAAAAAAGCGGTATTGCTTGCCAACCTGATTATGCACAATCATTACAGCAAAAAAGTACTCTCTGATGAGATTTCTCAAAAAATGTTTGACAAATATCTCAAAGATTTAGACGCTACACACGTTTATTTTATGCATGAAGATATTGAAAAATTTATACCCTACAGAGCACAGTTAGATGATATGCTACAAGAGGGAAACCTTGACCTTGCCTATGCTATCTTTAATATCTACAAACAAAGGGTGCTAGACAGGATGAAAGAAAACATTGAATTTCTGAGCAGTGATAAGGAGTATGACTTCAGCAAAGATGAATTTTTGGACACTGACAGAGAAAATGCTGGCTGGGCAAAAAATAAAGCTGAGCTAGACGATTTGTGGAGAAAACAAATTAAAAACAGTGTGCTAGGGCTGATACTCAGCGGCAAGACCCAAGCCGAAAGCAAAGAAATCATCAAAACTCGCTTTGAGACTTACCAAAGAAACATCTTGCAGATGAAAAGCGAAGATGTATTTGAAACCTACATGAATGCCCTCACCGAAACTTATGACCCACATACGGCTTATTTTTCGCCCATTAATTCACAAAACTTTCAAATGAACATCAACAAGTCTTTTGAAGGAATAGGTGCTAGATTACAAACCCAAAGCGATTACACAGTCATCACAGAGGTAATGCCCGGAGGCCCTGCATTCAGAGACAAAATACTCAAAGCAAACGACAAAATCATAGGCGTGGGGCAGGGAGACAATGGAGAAATCAGGGATGTAATCGGCTGGCGCATAGATGATGTAGTGGCACTTATCCGTGGTGAAAAAGGCTCAATAGTCCGTTTACAGATTATCCCTGCCAGTGCAGGGGCAAACGAGCCGCCCAAAGTGGTGAGGCTTGTCCGTGATAAAATAAATATAGAAGACCAGTCTGCTTCCAAAAAACTCTATGAGATAGAAGAAAAAGGCAAAAAACTCAAGGTAGGAGTCATCACGATTCCCTCTTTTTATATCAATTTTGAGGAATACCGACAGCGGAAACCTGATTACAAGGGCACGACCAATGATGTCAAAAAACTTATCAAAGAACTCCAAGACGAAGGCATGGATGCCCTCGTCATAGACCTCAGATACAATGGTGGGGGTGCTTTGCAAGAAGCTATAGACCTCACTGGCTTATTCATCAAGACAGGGCCCGTGGTGCAAGTACGCAATACAAAAGGAGAAATAGAAGTAAATTCAGATGAAAACCCTGAACTGGCCTATGATGGGCCTCTGGCAGTGATGGTCAATTCTTTCAGTGCCTCAGCCTCCGAAATCTTTGCGGGTGCTATCCAAGATTATAAAAGAGGCCTCATCATAGGTGAGCAGACCTTCGGAAAAGGAACTGTGCAAAGCCAGATAGACCTCAATAAATATGTACGGGATACAGATGAAGACCTCGGGCAGCTAAATCTTACGCTTTCTAAGTTTTATAGAATTACGGGCAGTAGCACACAGCATCAAGGTGTAATCCCTGATATACAGCTTCCTTCTATTTATGGCAAAGACAAAGTAGGAGAGAGTGCACAGCCCAATGCCCTCCCTTGGGATGAAATCAAATCTGCAAAATTCTCCGAAGTAAATCAAGTGAACTCTAGCCTTGTGAGTAAACTCAAAAAATCTTATGAAAAACGTACAGTATCAGACCCCTCTCTCAAAAACCTTTTGGCTATGATAGAAGAAGCCCAAGAACTTCAAGAACGCTCAAAAATCTCTCTCAACCTAGAAAAAAGACGTGTAGAGAATGAAGAGTATGAAAGCAAAAGCAAAAAACGAGAAGAAATCTTGGCCCAAAATGCAGAGAGTGAAGGCAGCTACAAAGACATCAAAGATGCTTACTTGAAGAATGCCCTTCACATCATTGCTGAAATGAATGCGGAAAGTAAAAAGAAAAAATAAGCTCAAAAAAGCCTTTTAAACCACAAAAAAAGCCAAGCACTCTTCCGAGCACTTGGCTTTTTTATGTCAGAAATATTTCCCTAAAAGCTTTTGACCAGTTCCTTCATCAGTAAGGTAAGGCTTGGCTCTGCTTTTTGGGCAGCGGCAATGACCTCCTCTACAGTAACGTGCTTGAGCTGCCCTTCAAAACAAAGGTCTGTAATCACCGAAATGGCAAAGACAGGAATATCCATTTGCCGAGCCACAATGACCTCTGGCACAGTGGACATGCCCACGGCGTCAGCCCCGATGATACTCAAAAATTTATATTCGGCAGGTGTCTCTAAGTTGGGGCCAGATACACTCACATACACCCCTTCGTGCACATTGAGTTGTTTTTCTTTGGCTATTTCTAAGGCTTTCTTGCGCATCTCTGGGTCATAAGCTTCTAGCATATCAGGGAAACGCACTCCGAAAGAATCCAAGTTAGGGCCCGTCAGAGGGTTTTCGGGCAATAAGTTGATATGATCACCCAAAACCATCAACTCACTGATTTTGTAGCCCTTGTTCAGACCACCAGCGGCATTAGACACGAGCAGGCGTTTTATCCCAAGCAGCTTTAGCACCCTCACAGGGAAAGTAACCTGTGCCATCGTGTAGCCCTCATAATAGTGAAACCTGCCTTGCATCGCTACTACTTTGCGCCCCGCCAAAAGCCCAAAAATAAGCCTGCCTTGATGAGATTCTACCGTAGAAACAGGAAAATGAGGAATATCTCCGTAGTTAATTTCTTTTTGTATCTCTATTTCTTGGATAAGCCCGCCCAGCCCTGTGCCGAGTATGATACCAAACTCAGGACTAAAATCGGTCTGCCCTTGAATGTAAGAAGTGGCTTCATTAATTTTTTCAATCACGATTATTTTATTATTTTTAGTGGATAAATGAATCAAACAACCAATTTAAGGTTTCTTAAAATAAACAAAGCATTTTGACAAAAAAAGTTTACACCATACAGCAAGGTTTTGTAAAAGCCGCCAAATTTTGTGCCTACCAAGAGCGCACACAAGCAGAGGTAAAACAAAGACTCTATGAATATGGGCTTTGGGGTGATGATGCCGAACAGGTAATCACGAAGCTCATAGAAGAAAATTTTATCAATGAAGAAAGGTTTGCAAGAACGTATGCAGGGAGTAAATTTAGGCTCAAACACTGGGGCAGGCTCAAAATAGAATACGCCCTTAAGCAAAAGGGGCTTAGCCCTTACTGTGTGAAGGCAGGACTAGAAGAAATCACCGACGAGGATTATGAAGCTACCCTCAGAAGCCTCCTCAATAAAAAAATACCGCAAATCAAAGCAGAAGATACATTCAGCCTCAAAAAAAAACTAGCCAACTACGCCCACTCAAAAGGATATGAAAATGAATGGATATGGCTCATTATCAAAGAGATAATCCCATGATAAAAAAGTATTTTCTGTAAAATACATAGCTACTTCCTGACTTGGTATTCTATTTGTTTTATAAGAGTTATCAACACTTAGTTTTGAGCAAATCAATGTGTCAAAAAGTTGAAGTCTTTTAAATCAATGCAAAAATGAGCCACCCAAACCTACAAAATAGTCTATCCATGGAAAAGGAAAAGTTAGCCACACAAAATACTGAGGAAGTACAAAAAGCATCGCCTGATCAAGAGCATACAGATGACAAGCAGCCCAGCACTGTGCCTTATGCCCAATACCAAGCCTTACAAAATCAACTCTTGGAAGAAAAAAAGAAAATGGAGGAGCAAATATGGCTTGACCAAACACTCCTCAACTATGAGGTAATGCTCCGAGAAAACACACAAAAAAATATACACGAACTCTCCGAAATTATCCTGAGCCACATCGCCAAAGTCATCAAGGCTGTCTATGGAGCGTTTTTTATCCTAGACCCTGAGCAGCAAACAGTAAATGCCATAGCTGGCTACGCTTGCACCTTAGAAACAATGCAAAGAACACAATTCAAAGTGGGGGAAGGACTCATAGGGCAGGTAGCAAAGACCAAAGAAATACTCTATTTAGAAAATATAGAAACACAGCTAGACTCTTCGCTAGGAAGAATCAGCAGCACTACACTCATCATCGCTCCCATCATATTAGAACAAAAAATACTCGGAATCATAGAGCTAAACACGCTCTCCAAAGCACATCAGAAGGTCATCTTACTACTCCAAAAGATGAGCTACCAGACAGCACTCTCCGTCCATAACTTGCAATATGCCCAAACCGCACACAATGGCGCAACAGAGCAAGCACTCAACCAACTACAAGAAAAACTAGAAGAAAAAGAAAACCAATTAAAGCACCTTAAACAACAACTTGAACAAAAACAAGAAGAAACAGCACAGGCTTCCACACTTGAAAAAGCAACACAAGAGGCGTTCTTAGAAATACAGCTCCAGCAGCTCCAAAATAAACTACAAGAAAAAGAAACCAAGCTCCAGTGGCTACAAGAAAACCAAGGCAACACCGCAGAAAATCACCTGCCTGAGCTAGAAGAACTTGCCCAACAACTCATACAAACTCAGACAGCACTTGCACACACTCAAGCAGAACTTGCACAAAAAGAAAATGACTGGCAAGAAGCACAAGAGCAGCTCGCACAACTGAGAATACAAGAAATACAAGAAAAAAACCCCAAAACAGAAGAAATCCAACACTGGCACGAAGAAATGGAGGAGGCTGAAAAACAAATACAGGCACTCAACACTAAAAACGAAGCCCTAGAAATAGAACTTAACAAAAGAGCCAATGACTATGAAATGCTCAAAGAAACCATCAAATGGAAAGATGCTGAAATAGACAGGCAAGATGATGCCATCCTCGAAAAGAAAAAAATAACACAAAACCTAGAAAAAGAACTTGCACTTATACAAGCCGAAAACCTCAAGGGTGTAGAGGAAATTATCAAACAAGGGAAAATTATCAAAAGCAAAGAAGAAGAAATCACCTCCCTTAAGCAACAAATAGAACAAGCACCTGAGATAAATATAGACGAACTCAATGAACTCAAACAAGCACTTACACAAAAAGAAAGTGAAATAGACGAACTCAAAATATACCTCCAAGAAAGCAAACAAGCCCTTGAAAAAGCAAGCAATACCCTCGAAGGGCTTGAGCAAGCTATTGAGCAAAAAAATCAAGAAATTAGCCAATTACAGCAGCAAGTACACCAAAACCAAGAACAGCTCACCCAACAAACACAGCAGCTCAATCAACACACTGCCTTGCTCCGCAAAAAAGAGGACGAACTCCTCGTGTCACAGTATCTGCTGAATCAAAAACAAGAGGACGAAACAGAAAATAACCCTATCACGGATGCACTCAAAGAAGAAATAAAAATACTTAAAGAGCAAATAAAACAAACCAAAGAACAAGCTGCACTCCAGCAGGAAAAGGCTCAGAAAAGCCAGCAAGAGCTGCAAACACAGCTAGAAGCACAAAATAATACCAACATCGATGCCCTATATGCAGAGATACAAGCACTCAACAATCAACTCAAACAGCAAGAAACAGCAAACAAAGAGGATGAAGTGAAAGAAATTCGGGCACAGCTCGAGCAAAAAGAAAATGAAATAAAAAGTATTAAAGATGAAAACTTGATGCAAAACGAGGCAATAGAAAGCCTCAAAGAAGGAGTATTTCAAAAAGAAAAACAAATAGAACAACTCCACGCAATACAAACGCAGCAAAACCCTTACCAAGACAAACAAGACAAACAAGACAAACAAGAGGAACTAGAAAATACCCTCGAGGAACTAAGACGAAAAGAACACGAACTCCTCCAGCAGACCGATGCCCTGAGCAACCTCAGAACACAACTCCTAGAAAAAGAAAAACAAATAGAACAACTCAAAAAAGAAAGGAAAAATCAAGGAGAAGTACCCGACTTAGAGGAGGTGAATCAGAAAATTAGCCAACTCGAAGATATTCAAAATGAACTCACACAAAAAGAACACGAAATAGAAAAACAAAACCAAACTATCAAAAACCAAAAAAGTGAAATCTTAGAAAAACACCTACAACTAGAGATTTTAAAAGATGCCATTGGTATCAAAGAACAAGAAAACAAACAACAAAACGCACAAATAAAGAGCCAACAAGAGCAGCTCCTTGCAAGACAAGAAGAACTCAGCCAAAAAGAAGAAGAACTTACTTCACTCTTCAATAAAATCAACAGTGCATTCGCCGCACTAGAATTTGACATGAATGGAAAAATCCTGAGCATCAATAATAAATTCTTAATGCTGCTCGGACGCAAAATACAAGAAATGGAAACCCAGCCCATTGAAATGATTTTTCCTGAAGAATTTTATAAATCAATGGAATACATCCTACTCTGGGAAGGATTAAAAATGGGGGTAACTCAGACCACAGAGCAGTTTACCTGTATCGGAAGCAAAGGCAGAGAAATTAAAATGAGTGTTACTTTTATACCCATACTAGACAAACAAGGAAAACCCTACGAAGTAGTGCAGCTCGTCAATCAGGTCTATGCAGAACCCAAAGAAAATAACTCCACACAAAACAATACAAGCCAAGAAGGAAAACAAAAACTCGATGCTTTCAATAATTCTTTTATCCTTGCAGAGCTTAACCTAAAAGGAATCATTACTGCCACCAATCATAATTTCTCTATCAATCTAGGATATGATGACAATGAAGCCCTAGGAAAACACCACAGAGAATTTATAGACATTACTGACCGTAACTCTCCACAATATGAAAACATCATACAGCAGCTCAACACAGAAAAATACAGCACAGGAGTATTCAAATACTTGGGAAAAGAAGGGGAAATAGTAAGGCTCAGAAGTCACTTTCACCCTATCTTAGACCAAGAACAAAACCCAAGCAAAATTCTTGTCATTTCTCAGTTGCTCAATTAATAACACAGAACAAATGAATCTATCTACAAGCACTGACAGCAGCCAAAATAACCAAACCATGACTACTCCCTCAGCCAATGGAAACCAAGAGGGTTATTTTCAGGCACAAGCCCTCCACAAACTAAGAAAAATATTGGAGTGGAAACAAGAAAATACTGATCTAAAAAAATGGACGGAAAACATCCTTAGTGAGTTAGTGCCTTTTTTGGGTGGACTACAAGGCACATTCTTTGCCTACCAAGATGTCAACCATTTACTTGTCTTCAAAGGTGGTTTTGCCCTTGACTTCACAGAAGATGTCAAAAAAGAATACAGAATAGGAGAAGGTTTTATAGGGCAAGTAGCCAAAAATAGAGAAATACTTTTACTTGATAATAACGAAGCTTTTACAGCCCTCACCTCCTCCAAAAAAATTCGCCTCAAGACAATCATCATTGCACCACTTATTTATAAAGATTCACTACTTGGTATCATCGAAATTAATTTTCCCCAAAACCCTCCCAAATATGTCTGTGATTTTTTGAAAATAGCCATCGAAGGGTTGAGTGCCAATCTATACGCCTCTCCTCCCCAACAATACACCGCACAAAACCAACATACAGAAGCCCAAATTCATCAAGAAAATATAGAAATACTCCATACAGAAATACCTCAAGAGGACTCCCCAGAAAAACCAAACGAATGGAGAAGCCTCGCTATGATGGTCTCTGAAAGTATCGTATTCGTAAACCCGCAATGGGACATCCTAGACCATAACCCCGCATTCGAGGCACTCTTTGGGGATAGCAATCACAAAGGAAATAACCTAAAAGCCTACCTCAACATTATGTCTTATGATGTCAGTAGTATCAAAGAAAAACTACAGAATGGGGCTGCCTGCGAAAGCATAGGCATACACAAAACAGGGGAAACATTCAGAATAAGCCTCCAAAGTTACCAAAGTAAAGGAGATGAAAGGGGAATCATCCTAAAGCCCCTCGAGAGCCAAACAGAGCTATTAAATAATCCTAGTGCGAATGAAAGCAGCCAACAAGCCCAAGCACTGGAAGAGGTAAATTCAGCACTTCACAAAATCAAAAAAGAACTTCAAAAGAAGGACAAACAACTTAAAATACAAGCAGAAACTGCCCAAACCATACAAGACTTGCTTCTAGTGCCTATACAAAGCCTACAAGAAGTGTATCAAAATCTGTTCGTGTTTTATAAATCAGTAGAGCAAACAGGGGGAGACCTCTACTGGATAAGAAAAGAAAACCAAAAAACCATCATGGCAAGTATAGACTGTACAGGCAAAGGCACAGCAGGGGCAATGATGTGTATGATGGTCAATAACCTGATGACACAGATTGTCAGTGTACAACAAATGACCTCACCCGAAAAAATACTCTCACAGCTCCACCAATACATCCTGTATGCCAGCAAAACCAACAGTGCACTGTCTTACAAAGGAATCAAAGCAAGCATCGTTGTCTTAGATGAGCAAAAACACACAATGGAGTTTGCAGGTGCAAAGCAATCTTTGATTTACTTCCAAAACAAAGAATTACACGAAATACCAGGAGACACCATGTCGGTAGGGGGCTTTTCTAGTAACTATGAAGGAAAAAGAACTTTCCAAAAACACAGCATACAGCTCAACAGTGGACTAAAAACTACGGCATACCTCCCCACAGATGGCTATGAAAGCCAGTTTGGGGGAGATAGAGGAAGAAAATTTTTGAAAAATAACCTCCGAAAAGTCTTACAAGAAATCCATACACAGCCCATAGACAAGCAAGCCGGGATACTAGACGAAATCATCCAAGAGTGGAAAAAAGATGAAAATCAGACAGATGATATGCTCATCATTGGGCTTCAAGTATGACACAAAAAAATTCTGCTCATCTAAAAGATAAACAGAATCCGAAGTTACTAATTTACAAAATTTATTATTACAAACGATTTTTAAAGTATTTTGATGCAACTTGCCAAAGAAATCATAAATAAAACCAATAATATACCAAATCTAAGCAAATAAATGTCTCGGCGAAGTCTTTGGTCTAAATCATCCCGAATTGCGTTTATACATAAAGCACTGATAAACAATGATTTACAAAAAAAACATCCCATAATTAAAGACCTGTTACAAGTTATGAGAAATAAAGTAAGCCTACTTACGAAGCTTTCAAGCAAAGAGTTGTCTTTTCTAAGAACATCTTTTTAATTCCTAAAAAATCATCCTACCTTGCCGTTTTATATCCTAAATTTGCAACCAATTAGCAAACCATAAAAGACAGATGAAATACGAAATAAAAGAATTTATGCAAAGGCTCATGATTTTTGAGGCAAATGTAGTAGAAGATGACTTCATAAGGATGTTTGGAAGGCTCAAAGGAGCAGATTTATGGATAGATTTTAAAGGGAAATGTAGCCGAAATACCACCATTTTTTATAGAATATTAGATGAATCGGAGCAAGAACAGTTTCACGAATACCTCGCCAAAAACGCTTGGATATGATGAATGCTATCTTCATTCATATCACTGCCCAATCACCCATATGTGCATACATAAAACAATTCAATTATGTACCTGCACACACCTAGTTTATACGATTCTTTTTACAATATACTGATAATTAACACATCACCAGAGCCAATAAATTAGCAGATTTACTCCCCTCAGAAAAGATCTAATATGCCTTTTAGCACTTTATTTTCGCAAAATAAGTGTAAAAAACCTCATTTATCGTATTTTTGTACCCATTACAAAAAAGCATAGCTTATGAAAAATTACCTCTTTATTTTACTTTATTTGTTGGGTTGTACTGCATTGCTTGCACAGACACCTACTCCACCTTACACTAGCTCTAAATTTGAGCAGTTAGGAGAAGAACTTCCTACCCCCAATATGTACCGAAGCGGCTCGGGTGAGCCTGGTCCTGAGTATTGGCAACAGCAGGCCGATTACAAAATCAAAGTAGCACTAGATGATGCCACACAATCTATCAAAGGCTCTGAGACCATCACCTACACCAATAACTCCCCCAATGACATCCTGTTTTTATGGGTTCAGCTAGACCAAAACAGGTTTGACAAAGAAGCCGAAGAACTCAATACCATGAATTTTTCTCTTGAATCACCTTATAGCTGGTACTTGCTCAATGGAATGCTCAGTGGCTTGGCTTCTGAGGGAGGCTACACCATCAGTAATGTAAAAGATGCACAAGGCAAAGAACTCAAGCACGTCATCAACAAAACCATGATGCGCATAGATTTGCCCACACCACTCAAAGCCAAAGGTGGCAAAGTTACTTTCTCACTTGACTGGAGCTACAAAATCGTAGATGGTGTAGGCGGATTGAGTGCTCGCAGTGGATATGAGCATTTTGCTAAAGATGACAACTATGTCTATGAAATCGCCCAATGGTATCCTCGTATGGCTGTCTATGATGATGTGAATGGCTGGCAAAACAAACAATTCTTAGGAAGAGGTGAGTTTGCCCTTACCTTCGGAGATTATGAAGTAGAAATCACCGTACCTTCTGACCACATCGTAGGAGCTACTGGTGAGCTGCAGAATGCCTCCAAAGTACTCAGTGCTACACACTTAGCTCGCCTAGAAGAAGCCAAAAAAGCAAAAGAGCCCGTAAAAATCGTCACCGAAGAAGAAGCCATTAAAGCTGAAAAGAAAAAAGCAAACGACCAAAAAACGTGGGTTTACAAAGCAGAAAATATCAGGGATTTTGCCTGGGCAAGCTCTCGTAAATTTATCTGGGATGCCCAACAAACCGAAGTAGAAGGTAAAAAAATCATGGCAATGTCATTCTACCCCAAAGAAGGAAACCCTCTCTGGGAGCGTGTCTCTACCAAGTCTATAGTCCATACACTTCAGGTATATTCTAAGCATACCATTGCCTATCCTTACCCCACAGCCATCTCCGTGCATGGTGCTGTAGGCGGTATGGAGTACCCCATGATTAGCTTTAACAACCAAGGCCGCCCCGATGCCAAAGGAAACTACTCTAAAGATGTAGAGTTTCAGACCATTTCTGTCATCATCCACGAAGTAGGGCATAATTTCTTCCCGATGATTATCAACTCTGACGAACGCCAATGGACTTGGATGGATGAAGGCTTAAATACTTTTTGCCAATATCTTGCAGAGCGTGAGTGGGACGAAAATTTCCCCTTCTATGGTGGTCCTCCCTCTTCTGTCATTCCGTATATGAAAGGAGACCCCAAGACACTCGTGCCTATCATGACCACCTCTGACAATATCAATGTATTCCAGTTTGGTCCCAATGCCTATGGCAAGCCCGCTACAGCACTCAATATTTTGCGTGAGACGGTGATGGGTCCCGAACTTTTTGATTTTGCTTTTAAAGAATATGCACGCCGCTGGGCTTTCCGTCATCCTAAGCCCGCTGACTTTTTCCGTACTATGGAGAATGCCTCCGCCGTAGATTTAGATTGGTTTTGGAGGGGTTGGTTTTATGGCACAGAGCCTGTAGATGTCTCACTCGAGAAAGTAACCCTCTATAAAATGCCCAAACAAAAACTGAGCATTTCAGCTGAAAACCCCTTTGAAACAGCCGACTACAACGCTGGGATGTACAACTACATGAAAGGACAAATGGGGCGTGATGCTGATAAAATCATCGCAAATGCAGAAAGTAAATACTTCTATAACCTTGATTTCAAAAATGTAGGTGGATTGCTTAGCCCTCTATTGATTCAGATTAACTACAAAGACGGCACTAGCGAAATGAAATATGTCTCTGCTGAAATATGGAGACTTGACCCTAACGAAGCTCATAAAATCATCTTGACTAGCAAAGAGGTAGCCTCTTTTGTGCTTGACCCTGAAGCTCAGACAGCAGATATAGACACAAGCAACAATGCCATGCCTCGCAAGGAGAGCAAAAGTAAATTTGATGAAATGAAAGAAGGAGATGGTGAGTAACCACTTTCTTTATTGTATGTACTCTTCTATGAGGTATTAGAGTACTTACTTTCAAATAAATGACTTATTTTTGGGTGCAGATGAAATTCATCTGCACCTTTTTTTTAGATTAAATCAAGACTAATACTGCTCATGATACAATATATTCTCACCGACATTGAAGGCACGACCACCTCTGTAAGCTTTGTTTATGATACCTTATTCCCTTATTTTAAAGAAAACCTTGCCGAATTTGTAAGGAATCATTCTGACAAAACCGAAGTGAAAAACCAGCTTGAGAAAATAAAAGAGTGGGCTAAAAAAGAAGAAAACTTACACTTAGACCATCAAGGAGTGATAGATTTGCTACTTGACTGGACTGCCCAAGATGTAAAAAACGCCCTACTCAAAGATATGCAAGGGCTTGTCTGGGCACAAGGCTATGCCGAAGGCACATTACTGGGGCATGTCTATGAAGATGTGCTACCCAAACTCAAAGCATGGAAAGAAAAAGGCTTGACAATGGGAGTTTATTCCTCTGGCTCAGTCGCAGCACAAAAACTCATTTTCGGAAAATCTGTCTTGGGAGATTTGAATCACTATTTCTCTCATAATTTTGATACTGCCATCGGGCATAAAAGAGAAGTAAAAGCTTACCGAAATATCATTCAAGAAATAGATATGGATGCCGAAGAAATCTTATTCTTATCTGATGTAGAGGCAGAGCTAGAGGCAGCAAAAGAAGCAGGAATCCAGACCATACAACTCGTCAGAGAAGGCACAGAGGCAAGTAAAAAGCATAAAACCGTAAGTAGTTTTGAAGAAATCACATTCTAAAACAACCAACTTACTCATACAGATGGCAAGATAAAACAAGATATTTTGGTCTGGGTAATTCTTTCACAAAAATAAATTTTTAGCCAAATCAGTATTTTATTCGGTAATTATCGAACTTTTATAAATTTTGAAGGTTGTAAATATGTATAAATATCTAAAATCAAAATATTGATGATATTTTATGTTGAACCCTCTTAAAATGAAGGAAATGAATATAGAACTACGTACTGACAAAGTTTTAGACAAAGAACAACTCATAGAACTCTATGCGAGCAATGAGTGGTCATCTGCCAAAAAACCTGATTTGCTCTACAAAGCACTGCTAAACTCACATACACTCGTAACTGCCTATGCAGATGGTGTGCTGGTAGGGCTCGGAAGTGCGATTTCGGATGGGTACTTGGTGGTATATTACCCTCATTTTATTGTTCATCCCGATTATCAAGGCAATGGCATTGGCAAAATGATTTTGGATAAGATGCAAGAAAAATATGGAGACTTTCACATGCAAAGCCTTACGGCTGATGGCAAAGCCATTGAATTTTATAAGAAAAATGGTTTTGAACGTGCTGGTGAAACCCAACCCATGTGGATTTATGAAGGTGATGAGCATTGATGAGCATTTTTTTGCAGGAAAATAAAAAAAGGAAAATACACAATCAGCGTATTTTCCTTTTTTTGTTATGGAGCTTTCCTAAGAAGCACAGTATCAGTAAAACACAAGTTTTCAGTTATCTTCTACATACGCTGCTTTTTGGGGTGTATTGGCATATTTGATAATAGCCCCCACAAAACTCACAAAAAGCGGATGAGGATTCTCTACAGTACTTTTTAATTCGGGGTGAAACTGTGTCCCTACAAACCAAGGGTGATCTTTCAATTCTACAATCTCTACCAATTTAGAATCAGGATTAATGCCCGAACAAAGCATCCCTGCCTGCTCAAACTGCTCAAGGTATTCATTGTTAAACTCATATCTATGGCGGTGCCGCTCAAAAATCTCATCAGCTTGGTAGGCTTCATAGACCCTTGTATCACCTTTGAGCTTGCAGGGGTAAGCCCCTAGACGCATAGTCCCCCCCATATTTTTAAGATTCTTTTGGCTCTCCATCAGCCCTATCACAGGGTGTTCGGTCTGGGGGTTTAGCTCTGTAGAGGCAGCATCTAAGCCTAGCACATTGCGAGCAAACTCTACTGTAGCACACTGCATCCCGAGACAAATCCCTAGAAAAGGAATCTTTTGTTCTCGGGCATATTTGATGGCATGCAGCTTTCCTTCCACCCCTCTATCTCCAAAACCTGGTGCTACCAGAATGCCCTCTAGCCCCTCTAGCAGGTGCATGTTTTTGCCGTGCTCTAATCTTTCTGACTGAATCCATTTGATATGGACACGGCACTCATGCACTGTGCCAGCATGGATAAACGACTCTGCGATAGATTTATACGCATCGTGCAGCTCTACATATTTGCCCACCAAGCCAATGGTTATTTCTTTTTTGGGGTTTTTAACTTTGTGCACAAATTCTTTCCAGCGGGTCAGGTCAGGTGGCGTATCTATAGGCAGCCGCAGCTTTTCAAGCACACGCTCATCTAATTTTTCGGCTTGCATAAGCAGTGGCACATCATAGATTGTCTCAGCATCTAGAGCTTCTATCACAGAGTCTTGATCTACATTGCAGAAGAGGGCTAATTTTTTGCGTACATCTCTAGGGAGTGAATGCTCTGCCCTACATATCAGGATATCAGGCTGCACACCTGCCTCAGAGAGTTGCTTTACGGAGTGCTGCGAAGGTTTGGTTTTGAGCTCTCCAGCAGATTTTAAGTAAGGCACCAAGGTAAGGTGCAGCACGATGGCGTTTCCGCTGCCCAAATCCCACTTTGCTTGTCTGACTGCCTCTATGAAAGGCAAAGATTCTATATCACCCACACAGCCCCCTATCTCTGTGATGACGATGTCATAATTGCCTTTTTCGTCTAGTAATAAAAAATTTCGTTTGATTTCATCAGTGATGTGAGGAATCACCTGTACAGTTTTGCCCAAGAATGCGCCTTGCCGCTCTTTGGTGATTACGTTGTAGTAAATCCGCCCTGTCGTTACGTTATTGGCTTGGGAAGTAGGCGTATTCAGAAAACGCTCATAATGCCCCAAGTCTAGGTCTGTTTCTGCACCATCATCCGTTACGTAGCATTCGCCATGCTCGTAGGGATTGAGTGTGCCAGGGTCAATATTAAGGTAAGGGTCAAACTTCTGGATAGAAACCGAGAAGCCTCGTGCTTGTAAGAGTTTTGCCAACGAAGAAGCGATGATGCCTTTGCCGAGTGAGGAGGTAACACCTCCAGTTACAAAAATGTGCTTTGCTTGAGCCATAAGTATTGGTGGTAATTTTATTAGACTTATGGGATACAAAGTTACGATTAAATCGGTGAACTGCCTAAAAAAACGTCTTTGAAATATTTTTAAATGCTCAAAGCTAATCTCTGCGGTCTAGGGCATCTTTGAGAGAGAAGATATAAGCATTGGCAGACCAGATATGCCAGGGCCAGGCACGCATTCTTACTTTTTTTAAGTCTTTTCTGACCAAAGTAATCCTAGGAAAAGGGGCAAAACAGACTCCTGCAAAGCCCAATAAAAACAACCCTATGACAAAGCCAATCCAGTGGAATAAAAACCAAACGACCAATAAAGTCAAGGTCAAAAATACAAGACCGCTGATAATCTCTCTGTGTGTGTCTATCTCTGCCGAGATAAGGAGCTTTAGGGCTATCTCCGAAGGTTCTCCTTTTTCAAACAAATCTCTGCCCCTATAAAAAGATACTTTTTGGTTGGTGATATGCCCAAACTGATTATCAAAGAGTAAATACTCAGGCTTTGCCTCCAGAAGCTCGGGTTCACTGTCTTTGGGCAGCGGCTCATGCCCATTTTTTAGGGGCTGTATAATCCACTCTACTGTGGGGCTAGGCCGTTGTATATTTTGGTTAAACTCACTAAGCTGCCTAAGGGCTTCTTGAAATGCCTCAATGCTCTGAAAACGCTCTGTGGGGTTCTTGGCAGTTGCTTTATTGATGATTTTCTGGATTCGCTCACTGGCTTTCGGATAAAACTTACGCAGAGAGGGCAGCGGCTCATGGACTATTTTTTGGCTGATGTCAAATTCAGAATTTTCATTGATGTAAGGGTTTTGGGCGGCAATCATCTCAAAAAGACAAATCCCGAGGCTATAAATATCACTGCGTTGGTCTAGTTCTCTAGCCCTGATTTGCTCAGGCGACATATAGTAGATTGTGCCCATACGCATCCCTATTTGGGTAAGCTGCGTGTCTGTTTTGTCATAAATATTCTTGGCTATCCCAAAGTCAAGCACCTTGATATTGCCGATGGGGCTAATCATGATATTGGCAGGCTTCAAATCTCTGTGCACGATTCCCCTTTGGTGGGCATAGCCTACGGCATCTAATATCTTGCTAAAGACTTCTATGGCCCTTTCTTCGGGGATGGCTCCAGATACACTATGGATGTAGTAATCCAATGTAATCCCCTCTATATATTCTAAGATGATGTAAATGGCTTCTGCTGTCTCCAGATAATCATACAGTGCCACTATGTTGGGGTGGCTGAGGTTGGCCATGAGTGCAGCTTCCTTCTGAAAGCGAGAGCGAATCAGCGGGTCTTTTGCAAACTGTGGTTTGAGCTCTTTGATGGCTACTTTGTGTCCTAGCTGCTTGTGCTTGGCAAGATATACCGTACCCATGCCTCCTTTGCCCAAGATGCGTAATACTTGATAATCTGCAATAGAAGATTGGCTCATTCTGTTTGGCTAAGGCTTGATTAGGGTTTATTGAAAGACAAAAATACTATTTTTCCTAAAATTGAAAAAATTAAGTTAATTCAATAGTCAATATTTCATATTTACTGTTTTGGTATCAAACAACGAAAATTCACCCTCTGGGGCTGAGGGGGCTTCTAATTACATAATTGCCATTCTTGTCTTTTTCAAAAAAATCGATGACATTTTGCTTACCTACCATTAAATAAAAACTAGAAATACCCAAAGATTGTGCTGTCTGTACATTTTCTATATTATCATCTATAAAAAGGGTTTCTTCTGTGATAAGTTGCATTTCTTGGATGACTTGCTGATAAATATCTTTGTCAGGTTTGCGTTTGTCCATATCACAAGAGTAATAAACTTTTTCTACCCACTCCGCCAACGGATAGTTCTCTTCGATGGCTTTTACATGAATCACATTGGTATTGCTCAAAATAAAAGTTCTGTATCTGTTCTTAATATTTTTCAGTAAATCTATTCTTTCCTGAGGAATCGTGAGGAGCAGGGCATTCCAAGCATCTTTGATTTGAGCATCACTGAGCTGACTACCTACTTGCTGCCTGATGCCCTCATTAAACTCAGAAATACGGATGCGTCCTTTTTCAAAATCACGGAAAAAATCAGTATTTAGGAACTTTTGCCGTATGATTTCTTCGTTTTGTGGGGCAAAACGGGCAAATGCCTCTATGCTTAAAGATACATCTATGTCAATGATGACTGCCCCTAAGTCAAAGATAATATTTTTTATGCGATTCATTTTTTAAAATTATAATAAAACCCTTGCAAATCTAAGTGAAAATAACTACTTTTGCATTCCAAAACTGTGATAAAATACCATCACATTGGGCCTATAGCTCAGTTGGTTAGAGCATCTGACTCATAATCAGGAGGTGCGGGGTTCGAGTCCCTGTGGGCCCACTTGATAATCAAGCACTTAGCACTCAAAAAGCTGAGTGCTTTTTTTGTTGCATATATTTTGGTTTATTTCTAGCAGAAAAAATATTTAGTTTTTTCTGCCAAGTAAGTTTTTTTGAGAAATTCCTAAGCCATTCAAAATGAAGGCTTTCACTCAAACACCTATACTGGCCTTGCGTTCTGGATTATCACTAGGAAGTAAAGTATCTATCAGAGAAACAAGCCCTAAGTCATCACACATCCCTGACACTAAACCCAAATGATCTAAATTTTTACTCTCGTGCATAGGTTAAAATTAAATCTATAATCTTATCAAAGATAATTATAGTTTTCTAAATTATGGGGTGCGGAATGTGGGATAAAAAAAGACAAGCACATCATAAAAAAAGTAAAAAAATTATCTATTTTTGTTTTTGACCGTATAATAGCTATTAAGAGTTACGGAAAGCAAGTTATTTGCTAATTTACAAAATTGACACAATTTATTTATGGCAAAGATTCTCATTATTGACGACGAAAAAAGTATTCGCTATACCCTGCGAGACATCCTAGAGTATGAAAACTATGAGGTGGACGAAGCACAAGACGGCGAAGAAGGCTACGAAAAAATCAAAAAAAATAAATATGATGTAGCCCTGTGTGATATCAAAATGCCTAAAATGGATGGAATGGAAGTGCTTGAAAAAGTAGCAGAACTAGGCAAAGACACGCAGTTCATTATGATTTCGGCACATGGCACTATCAAGACCGCCGTAGAAGCTACCAAAAAAGGAGCATTTGATTTTATCCAAAAACCACCCGACCTCAACCGACTCCTCCTCTGTGTACGCAATGCCTTAGACAAATCTCACCTCGTAACTGAAACCAAAGTACTTCGCAAAAAAATTAGCCGTACTTTTGACATCGTGGGCGAGTCCGAAGCCATCCATAGAGTAAAGTCTGACATAGAAAAAGTAGCCCCAACAGACGCAAGGGTGCTTATCACAGGCCCTAATGGCTCAGGCAAAGAACTGGTCTGTAAGTGGCTGCACACCAAAAGTTTTCGTGCGGATAAGCCTCTCATAGAAGTAAACTGTGCCGCCATCCCGAGTGAACTCATAGAAAGTGAGCTGTTCGGACACGAAAAAGGCTCTTTTACCTCTGCCATCAAGCAGCGAATCGGCAAATTTGAACAAGCCAATGGAGGTACACTTTTCTTAGATGAAATCGGTGATATGAGCCTCTCAGCACAAGCAAAAGTACTAAGGGCTTTGCAAGAAGGCAAAATTACCCGTGTAGGTGGTGATAAAGAAATCAGTGTCAATGTGCGTGTCATTGCAGCCACCAACAAAAATCTCCGTACTGAAATAGAAGACAATAAATTTCGTGAAGACCTTTACCACCGTATTGGAGTAATCCTGATTCATGTGCCACCTCTTAATGAGCGCAGAGAGGACATTCCTTTGCTGGTCAATAAGTTTTTGAATGACATCGCAGAAGAATATGGAGACGCACCCAAAGAAATAGAAGAAAAAGCCATGGCTTATCTCCAAAAACTAAGCTGGTCTGGTAATATTCGTGAGCTCCGAAATGTAGTGGAGCGGCTCATCATCATGAGCGAAGAAAAAATTACTGAAGACGACGCCAAGATTTATACCGCCGTAGGCAGTAGGTAATTAGATACAAAAAAAATCACAAAGCCCTTTAGAGAATCACCTTTAGAGGGCTTTATTTTTTGCCAAGCAGCATGGCCCTCTCAAGCCTTACTTCTCTCACCTCTCCGCCCTGCCCCACAGTGAGCAGCATTTCTTCTGCCAAACGTTGTATTTCAAAGAATTTCCAAAAAAGCGTACACCGATTATCTGGACGAATATCTCGCAGTGAAAGTCCATTGACCTCTAGTATCCTATCTCCTAAGCGAAGCCCAGCCCTCGAAGCAGGTGAATTTTCTACCAAGTAGCTTACCTTTAAATCATTCTCCTCCAGATAGCCCGAAAACCCGAAGCCCTCCCAATTTTGGGCATAGGCTGTGTTTTTGAGTGGGCTAAGCCATATCTTGTTTTTCTTGAAATCTATGGTAGTCAAGTACAAATCAAGCCACTCTACTCCAAATTTAGAGCCATTGTCTAAGTCAATCTGTACCATTGGGTTTTTAATCATTTGCTTGCCATAAGTAATCTCTTGAAGATTCATTCGGTAAGTAGCAGAGTCTAAATCTTTGCCAAAAATACTCTCTACACTTGAGCCATAGCCCACACAGAGTGTGGTAGTGTCTATCATATTGCGTGCTCGGGCTTGCAAAAAAGTATTCCGTGACCACGTAAAAAAACCAGCAAAACCCGTATCAATCAAAATGGTTTCTGTAATTTGTCTATTAACTTTGACAGTCAGCAGGGGGGAGCGTTGCCAGCCAAACAAGCGGATGGGCAGCACCTCTGTCTGCCTAGGTTTGGAGAGCTTTTTTGGCTGGTCTGTGATGCTTATTTTGCGAGCCTGCCTATCAAACTGCCAAATGGCTGTGCTCATGAGGTTAGCCCCGATGATGCCATCTATGCCCAAGCATTTCATGACTTCTCCTTGGTTAAAGGGGGCAATGATGCAAGTAATCTGAGTGAAAGTAAGATTTCCAATCTTGACCGTGTCCAGAAGCCCTATCTGTAGGCTGTCTTTTTGTGAGCCTCCCGAGCTAACCATCTCGCTACGCCCTAGCTTGCTTTGCACCAGTGTGGCCGCCCTTGGTGAGATGACAGTGGGTGCACCTGTATCTACCAAAAACTTAAATCGTTGGGAGTATCCGTTTAACCTTACTTCCAGAAACATCAGCCCGAGATTTTCTTCGTAGCTCAGTTCTTCTATGAATTTTTTGTTGAGGAGCTGCGGCTTTATGTCATTGAGCTGAATGCGTTGGGCAAAACAGGGCATCGCCAGAAAAATAAAAGCTGCTATCCAGTAAAAAGATGTACGCATAAATAATTTGTGTGTAGTTATGAAAATTACGCTTTTTATGCTTAAAATTCTCGTGAATGAATGTCTTTTGTGTTTTAGAGAAATATTCTTGCTTAGTGCTTTTGAATCACTTATGTTTTATGGTGCTTACAAAATACAAAAAAGAGAAAACCAATCCTGATTTTCTCTTTTTCATTTCTGCTTAGTCCTCTATCTTATGATTGCTAAACTGCTGTCTGAGTGTAAGTTTGCTAAACTTACCCGTGGCAGTCATCGGGATTTCATCCACAAAGACCACGTCATCGGGCAGTTGCCACTTCGCAAACTCTGAGGAGAGATAGTCTATGATGCTTTGTTTGTCTGGAGTCTTCCCTGCCTTGGGCACTACCACGAGCAAGGGTCTTTCGCTCCATTTTTCATCAGGAATGCCGATGGCAGCCGCTAGAGATACATCAGGATGCCCCATGGCTTTGTTTTCCATATCTACAGAGCTAATCCACTCACCGCCTGATTTGATTAAATCTTTAGCCCTATCTACGATTTCCATGTATCCAAACTCATCAATGGTTGCCATATCACCCGTATCAAACCAACCTTCAGCATTGACTGCAGGCTTGTCATCTCCGTAATAAGTATGCACTACCCAGTTGCCTTTCACGAGTAAATGCCCTACGGTTTTGCCATCACGAGGGAGTTCTTTGCCATCTTCGTCGGTGATTTTAATATCCACACCAAATACAGGGCGGCCTTGTTTGATTCTGTAGCGAAACTGTTCCTCTTCGCTCATATTCTTAAGCTGAGGCACGGCACGGTTGATAGTGCCTAGAGGACTCATTTCGGTCATCCCCCAAGCATGAAGGAGGTCGGCATCGTGCTTGGCTTTGAATGCTTTGAGCATAGAAGGAGGTGCTGCTGAGCCCCCCACCACTACATCACGCAAAGAGGTCATTTTTTTATTGTGCGTATCTGCATATTCTAGCAAGGCAGTCCAGACAGTAGGCACACCTGCAGCAAGGCTTACCTCGTAATTATCCACCAATTCAAAAATAGCTTCTCCATCCATTCGTTTGCCAGGGAAAATAATCGTAGCACCAATGATAGGGCCAAGGTAAGAAATTCCCCAAGAGTTGGCATGAAACAAGGGCACAACCACCAGCACAGTATCAGCACTTGTCATCCCGAATACATCTGCAAGCCCACAGGCATAAGAGTGAATCAGGTTAGATTTATGGGTATAAAGCACCCCCTTGGGGTTGCCAGTAGTGCCAGAGGTATAGCAAAGTGAAGAGCCGCTGTTTTCGTCAAATTCAGGCCAGACAAACTCAGCGCTTTCTGCCGCTAGGAGTGTTTCGTAGCAGTGCACATTGGGGAGGGCGGTTTTGGGCATAAAAGCCTCTTCGGTAAGCACAATATATCCTTTTACATTCGGAAACAGCTTGTGCAGCCCTTCTATCAATGGCCAAAAAATAGGGTCAATCAAGATATACTGGTCATCTGCATGGTTGATGATGTATTCTAGCTGGTGGTGGGCTAGGCGTGGGTTAATGGTGTGGCAGATAGCACCCTGCCCCGAGATAGCGTACCAAGCCTCCAAATGTCGGTGTGTGTTTAGTCCGATAGTACCGATGCACTCTCCGTGCTTGACACCTAATTTTTTGAGTGCATTGGCAAACTGCCTGACTCTGAGTAGAATATCGTGGTAGCTATGCTCTACGATTTTATCATCTTCTACACGGCGTGTGATGACCTTCTGCTGGCTGTGGTATTTCCCTGCAAACTCAATACAACTGGCAAGATTGAAGGGGGTGTTTTGCATACTCATGCGCATCTTAATAAGGGTTTAATGGTAAATAAAAATTTAATTCATGAAATTAAGCCTGATTTGAGTTTTTGATAAACTCAGACATATTTTAAAAAGAATGTGAAAATTAATGAATAATCTTGAAATTATTTTACTTTCATTAAAATATTGACAGATTTTTACTTGGAGCCAAGAAAGACTTTGATTGCTTTGTGGGCAAGGCGGTGCTTTGAGGTAAATTTTCTAATTTTGTGGTATGCAAAGAGTCTATACACTACTCATACACAGCTACGGAATAATGATGCGAACAGCAAGCAAGCTGCACCCCAAAGCCAAGAAATGGCAAGACGGACGGCTGCATTGGCAAGAAAAACTCCGAAAAGATTTGGATACGAACGCACTGCCCGTCATTTGGTTTCATGCGGCTTCTTTAGGTGAGTTTGAGCAAGGGCGCCCTGTGCTAGAAGCCATCAAAGCCAAGCTAGATGCACTAGGGCAGCCACACAAAGTACTGCTCACTTTTTTTTCACCCTCTGGCTACGAAGTCCGCAAGGATTACCCCAAAGCAGATTTTGTGCATTATCTGCCCTTGGATACCCCCCAAAATGCCCGCTTGTTTTTAGACATTGTGAAGCCCGTAGCAGCTTTTTTTATCAAGTATGAATTTTGGGTGAATTTTATTTCCGAAATTCAAAAAAGAAAAATCAAGCTGATTCTTTTTTCTGCTTTATTTCGTGAAGAGCAGTTGTTTTTCAAACCCTACGGAGCTCTGTTTAGAAATTTACTCAAAGGTTACACACAGATTTTTGTGCAAAATGAGGCTTCGCTTGCTGCCCTGAAGCCCTTAGGCCTTGGCAATGTATCACAGGCAGGAGATACCCGCTTTGACCGTGTGTCTGCCAATGCTGAGGGCACATATCACAATGCCACCGTGGCACAGTTTAAGGCAGGGCAGCCTCTCTTGGTGGTGGGCAGTTGCTGGGGAAAAGATTTAGACCTTTTGCTTCCCTTTCTGCAATCATTGGATGTGCCACTACGGACACTCATTGCACCCCATGAGATTCACGAAAGCACCCTCAAACGCATAGAAAAAGCATTGCCCAGCAAAGTACTTAGATATTCACAAGCACGGCAAGTCATCGGCAATGACCTAGACCAGTATTCGGTGCTTTTGATAGACAATGTGGGCTTGCTTGCCAAAATTTACCGTTATGCTGATTTTGCCTATGTGGGAGGTGCTTTTGGGGAGGGTCTGCACAATATTTTAGAGCCAACAGCCTTTGGCGTACCTGTTCTTTTTGGCAAAAACTACAGTAAATTTCCCGAGGCCAAAGAGCTCATTCAGGCAGGAGGCGCATTTTCTCTCACAGACAGCAGCCAGTTGATACTTTGCTTTGACCGCCTCTACCACAATGAAGCCATGAGAGATAAAATACGTGAAATAAATCAAAATTATATCCAAAAAAATGCCCACAGCACTCAGAAAATAGTAGATTATTTCTTTGAATACGTGTACAAAGCCCTCTAAACTCAAGTCTATTCTTAAAATTAGGCTGTGTTTTTTTGCAGAATATACTGATTATTAGCACATTGGCAGATTGATAAATTAGCCTATTTACTTATGAACCAAGAATTTAGATTTTGTCCTGTCTGTGGAGCAGATTTAGACATTCAGCTCATCCATACTGAAAAAAGACTTGCCTGCACCTTAGATAAGAGGCATTATATCCACTATGATAACCCCAAACCCGTAGTGGCTGCCATTGTGGAGTATGAAGGTGAAATCTTGCTGGCACGCAATGCACGCTGGCCTGCCGGCTGGTTTGCACTGATTACGGGTTTTTTGGAAAGGGGTGAAACACCCGAAGAAGGAATCATCCGTGAGGTAAAAGAAGAGATAGGACTCGATGCCAGAGTGCAAGACCTCGTGGGGGTATATCCTTTTTTGATGCGCAATGAGCTTATCATTGCTTACCACGTGATAGCCACTGGAGAGATAGTATTAGAAGATGAAATCGCAGAGGTCAAAAAAGTAGCCAAAAACAAACTTGTGCCTTGGCCTTATGCCACAGGAGATGCAGTGAGGGATTGGCTTCGAAAAATCGGCATACACGATAACATTGACAAGACCATTCAGTTTGATAAGTAGTATTATTTCATTAACTTTTATAAATAAACTTAATTATGAGCGAAACAACGCAAGACTACGCCAATTTTTTAAAGAAAGAGGCCACCCAGAAAATCAGCCAACTTGAAGCCGATGCCAAAGCCAACTTTGGGATAATGAGCCCACAGCACATGGTGGAGCATTTGATTAAAACCATCAAATTTTCTATCAAAACCTACGGAGAAGCACCTGCAGAGCCTGCAGA
>JAABSX010000045.1 GCA_011390205.1 Microscillaceae bacterium
GCGTGCTGTTGCTACATCGTACACTGTGATATACACCGTAGTAGTGGCTGTTTGCCCATCGGTATTCTCTATGGTATATGTAAAAGTTACTTTACCCACAAACCCTGTAACAGGTGTAAAGGTATAAGTGCCATTGCTGTTCAAAGTTACACTACCAACAGTTGGGCCTAAATCAAAAGGACTACCAATAGCAGTATTACCATTGATTGCTGTTACCGTCAGAACTCCACCAGCAGGATTACTGTCATTGCTAAGGACATTGCCACTCACTGGCTGATTTATGAGTGTGCTATTGATATCAGGCTGTGCGTCTGGTCTTGCCCTTACTACGGGTACCCCTACCATATCGGGAGTGCGGTTATTGGTATAATTGCACTCTAAGAAGCGGTAGTTATCTGCTACCCCAGTGATAGGCACTGTGGCAGAGGCAAGTAAGTTGGCTACTGCAAACAAGTCAAAATCTCCACCTACATAATTAATATTGATAGTAAGATTCAAAAAACCATTGGGTGCAATGCTGACATCATTGGGGGTGATGAACTCTCCTAGCAGTGTAGCTCCAGCTATGGTAGGATTGCCACTATAGAATGCCACTCTGGTCTGGGGAGGCAAGGCTGCTGCGGCAGCTGCCGTATTGGTCAAGTTAAAATTGATGTTGAGGTTATTGCCAATTAGTTTTGCCTCATTGATGGTAACTGCTGCATCGGCGGCAGAGCGGAAATAGTCACCTGTCTTATCATAAGAAGATGCCTGCACCATGAAGTTATTGAAAATCCTTCCACTCGCACCAAAACTAGCTGCATTGCTTTGCTGCTGACGGGGAATGGTCAAGTTATCATTGACATTCATTACGTGATAGCTATACTGATTCCATACTTTGCGAGCAGGTGCCCAGGGCTGTGAAGGAGATTGATAAACCCTCAGTTTTCCTTGCTGTGATGTACTGTTTACTCCACAAGGCACACAGATTTCAGCCGCTCCATTGCCTGTAATATTGGCAATAATCGGATTCTCAGCTCCTGTACCCGAAAAGCAAACCACTGTCTGAATGTCAGTAGGAGTAGCTGTACTTCCATCTATTACTCTGAGTGTGGTTTCATCTCTATAAACAATTTCTTGTTTGCCATCTTGGTTAAAGTCAAACATAGTGAGGGCTGTTTCGCCTGAGGTATCATTGGTATTGATTACCCAAAACTCCTGTAAAGTAGTTGTGCCATTATATTTATAGGCTATCAGACGTTCTTTACGCACAACACCTATTTCAGGTGCACCATTAATGTCTCCATCCATATCTCCTATAAAGGGAGGTCCCACATTGTCTTCACCTCCACCACCTCCAGAAGTAGGCATAGCTGTGGAAGCTATGAGTGTAGGCGTTGTTCCATTCAGATAATACACATACAGGCGTGAAGTAGTGGCAGTTCCTCCCGAGCCAACTACTACATCTAATTGCCCATCAAGGTTGATGTCTGCAATAGAAGTATAGCCATCTCTCAGGTTTCCATCTACAGTAATATTATAGGCAGTCATAGTGTTGCCTGTTGTGCCATTAGGATTGCCAATGTTTACCTTATAAATAGTATAACCCGCTGCTAATTCTAAATCATTCCGATTTGCATCCAAGTTAGCAGCTATGGAATTTGCAATAGAACCTATTTGTGCTTCATCTTGTCGCTGCACGCCTATTCCATTCGCTCCACCTCCTGCTAATTTGACACCTGTTTGTGCATTGAAAATTTCATTGTAGATATACACCTCAGGGATACCGTCTTGGTTAAAATCCGCTAAAGCTGGTGTAGCACCATATCGGTAAGTGGCATTATCTCCATATTGTGTATCAGATATCCATTGTTCTACCCATACACCTGAAGCATTGCGTTTGTAGCAAACCAGTCTTGCTCTTTTCCCTACAGCATTGGATGTATGGTTGGTCGTTGCTACAATGATTTCGGCAAAACCATCACCATCAATATCTCCTACTACAAAGGGAGTAGGCCCCGCCCAACTGTAAAAGTCAGTAGTTATCACAAATTTCTGCGTGCCTGTACGCCCGTCAAAAACTCGGAGATCTTTGGTGCGTCTGGGAGTTCCAGTCTGAAAGCTATTATTGCTCGCCATAATAATATCCGTAAAACCATCACCATCAACATCAGCGGCAAGGGGTGTTACATAAAGGGCTACATCTTGTGCAGATTCCCAGCGTTGCTCAAAAGCAAAGAAACTAAAACCCGTAGTAAACTGACAGCCATCAGCACAGTAGCCAAAGAAGTTTTCTAGGTTACAAGGGCAATCAGGGTCAAAGAAATCTACAAAGCCATCTCCGTCATCGTCTATGCCATTATCGCAGATTTCTTGGGCTTGTAAAGAAAAGGTAATAAATGATAAGAAAATCCACAAAAAACTGGATTTTCGCCAAGTCTTTAAAAATGATTGGGAATCATTCTGGGGTTTGGGTAGGTGTTGGTGCATCTTACTAAATTATGTAATTGCTGAATAGATTTTCAACACTGCAAAAAAAGACATAAAATAACAAGTTTACAAGCCATAAAAATACTAAAAAGTGTATCAAGGGTTCTAAGAATGAATCATTAAAAGTACGCTTTTTTTTTATCCATTATCCCCTTAGCAAATATGATAAAACAAATTAATGAGCTAATTTGGTCAATAAATAGAATTTACTGGTATTTCTTACTTTTCCAGTATAATGTAATATTGTGATTTTTTCAAATGAAAAATACAATTAATAAATAAATCTTACATGTAATACTGGATAAATATTCAAGTAATGCTATTATTTTTTATGTACTCGCAGCTGCAAAACACTTAAAACAAGTATCCAATAAACAAAAAAAGCCAAGAATACGGATTCGTATTCTTGGCTTTTTACTTATAAAACCTTTGGGTATATTCTCTGATTAGGCTACCAAATAAGGAGCGATTACCAGTGCAACTACAGACATTAATTTCAAAAGGATATTCAATGAAGGGCCAGAAGTATCTTTGAAAGGGTCTCCCACAGTATCACCTACTACGGCTGCCTTGTGAGGCTCAGAGCCTTTGTAATAAATTTTTCCGTCTATTTCTACACCTTCTTCAAACATTTTCTTGGCATTGTCCCAAGCACCACCCGCATTAGATTGGAAAATCGCCATCAATACACCCGTTACGGTTACACCAGCGAGCAATCCGCCAAGCATCTCAGGACCACCACCGAAGCCAATGGCTACAGGTGAAATCACTGCAATAAGTCCTGGCAATACCATCTCACGGATAGAAGCTGTAGTAGAGATTTCTACACATTTTTTGTAATCGGCATATCCATCGGCAGCATCAAAAGTGTCTTGATCAGCTTTAGACCATTCTTCTTTTTCTTTGCCGTCATTGCGTCTCATTACTTCTAAGGCAGCTTTGAGCTGAGGAATGTCATTGAACTGACGGCGTACTTCCTGAATCATAGAAAGGGCTGCTTTTCCTACTGCATCCATTGCCATGGCAGAGAATAAGAAAGGAAGCATACCTCCTAAGAATAGACCAGCCATTACGGTAGGGTTTGCTACGTCAATAGAAGTGATTTTGGCAGTTACCATAAAAGCACTAAAAAGGGCTAGGGCAGTCAAAGCAGCCGAGCCAATCGCAAAGCCTTTTCCGATGGCAGCCGTTGTGTTTCCTACGGCATCCAGTTTGTCCGTGCGCTTACGCACTTCTTTAGGCAATTCACTCATTTCGGCAATACCGCCAGCATTGTCGGAGATAGGACCATAAGCATCTACAGCAAGCTGAATGCCTGTGTTGGCGAGCATCCCTACGGCAGCAATCGCAATACCGTACAAACCTGCAAAATGAAATGCCCCGATAATCGCAGCGGCAATGATGATGATGGGAATGGCAGTTGAGCGCATGCCTACACCCAAGCCCGCAATGATGTTGGTGGCTGCACCCGTAGAAGATTGCTTTACTATAGACCTCACAGGACCAGTGCCTGTACCCGTATAATATTCTGTAATCAATCCGATGAAAAGACCAGCTGCCGCTCCAATGATGGTGGCAATAAACACGCCTAATGAAGAAAATTCAGTCTCTATTCCACTCACGTTGGCTGTCCACTGAGCGGGAAGCATAAACGTAATGATAAAGTAAGAAAACACTACCAAGATGCCTGTAGAGCCAAATTCACCCACATTCAGGGCTTTTTGAGGATTACCGCCTTCTTTTACATTGACCATAAAAGTCCCGATAATAGAAGTCAAGATACCTGCTCCCGCCAATACCAAAGGCAAAAGTACTGCACTCAATACACCGAAAGGCAAGCTTGCGAAAGCAGTTACTTCCATAAATACTACACCCAATACCATCGTACCTACGATAGAGCCTACATAAGATTCAAAAAGGTCAGCACCCATACCCGCTACATCTCCTACATTATCACCTACGTTGTCGGCAATTGTGGCAGGGTTAAGGGGGTGGTCTTCAGGAATGCCTGCTTCTACTTTTCCTACCAAGTCAGCACCTACATCAGCAGCTTTGGTATAAATACCGCCACCCACACGCGCAAACAAGGCAATGGAAGATGCTCCAAAAGAAAAACCAGTGATGATGTTAATCACACGGGTTACTTCATCAGGAGTCGTAAAATCAAATAAGTTACTGTAAATCGATAGCAAGCCTCCTAAGCCTAGCAAGCCCAAACCTACTACACCAAGCCCCATCACTGAGCCACCTGTAAAGGCTATTTTGAGTGCTTTGCTGAGACTTTCACGTGCAGCATTGGTCGTACGGACGTTTGCCTTGGTGGCTACACGCATCCCGATAAAACCAGCCAATGCAGAGCAAATAGCCCCTACTATAAACGAAACAGCTACCAGATAATGTGAGCTCTCTTGGCTTGCGCCACTTACTCCTAAAATGATTGCGACCACGAATACGAAAATAGCCAGAATACGATATTCAGCTTTTAAAAAAGTCATTGCTCCATCGGCAATGTTTTTGGCAATTCTTGCCATGCGCTCCGTCCCTACTTCCTGACGGCTTACCCAATTAGACTTAATAAAGGTAAATAAAAGCGACAAAATCCCTAGTATGGGAATCAATAAAATAAGATTAGAGGATGTCATACAGGCTTTTAATTTTTTTTATGAATATACTTGTAATTAACGGAGGGCAAAGATAGAATAAGAATGTTTAAAATCTATCTAAAAAAAAAGATAAAAAGTACAAATTCTAAGAAGATACACCCCTCATCTCAGTATGTTTTTGGCTAAACTCAAATTTTATTGCTTGTTTTTTGATAGAGCCGTAAATTCGTATGTAAATTTGTGATTTATTGAAAATACATAACAAATTAAATATGGGACGTGCTTTTGAATATCGTAAAGCCCGCAAGATGAAACGCTGGGGCTTCATGGCAAAAACTTTTACAAGGATAGGCAAAGACATTGCGCTGGCAGTCAAAGAAGGTGGACCTGACCCTGATACCAACTCACGCTTGCGTGCCATTATCCAGAACTCTAAGGCAGTCAATATGCCCAAAGAGAATGTGGAAAGGGCCATCAAAAAGGCCTCTTCCAAAGACCAAGAAGATTACAAAGAAATCGTCTATGAGGGCTATGCCCCACACGGCATCGCCATCGTGGTAGAATGTACTACTGATAACCCTACCCGCACTGTAGCCAATGTACGCAGCTACTTCAACAGGTCAGGAGGAAGCCTAGGCACCACAGGTTCTCTAGATTTTTTGTTTGACCGAAAATGTGTCTTCAAAATCGTAAAAGCAGATTTTGATGTAGAAGAGATGGAACTGGAGCTGATTGACTATGGTGCTGATGAGGTATTCGAGGATGAAGAAGAAGGGGAAATTGTGGTTTATGGTGGCTTCCAGGATTTTGGGGCAATCCAGAAGGTACTTGAAGAAAAAGGCTGTGAAATCAAACAAGCAGAGTTTGAGCGAATCCCCCTTGATACCAAGACGCTAGACGAAGAAGCAGAGGCCGAAGTACAAAAACTCCTTGATAAATTTGACGATGATGATGATGTCCAGAATGTCTATCATACAATGGGCTAAATGATGGCACAGCACAAAGTGTATCTTGGGGTAAGATGCACTTTGTGTTGCTTTATGCGGATGTTTTTTGTAGTGAAAGAAGCTTTTCTCTTAGATAATTAGATTAAACTGTAATTATCGGTGTTGAATGATGGTTTGGCATAGTTTTTCTTGTATTTATGGTAAAATGACTCTGCCCAAAGAAAATTTTGAGTGGCTTACCAAAATCAATACACAATGCAATTACCCTTCAATAAAATACGCTCTAAATACCAGTTTTACTCCCTCTCACTGGTGCTGCTTGCCGCAGGTTTAGGACTGCTGTTTTATGTATATACTTTGCGCATAGACGAATACCACACTTACCAAAGCCAGCTCAACAAACTCCCACTCATCTATGCCAAAATCCATCAATCTACACAAAGATTTCAGAGTGAAGAGTCCAATACTATGCGTTTTCTCAGTACTGGAGAAAGCAAATATTTAGATGAATATGAGCAGAATTTTCGCCGTTTTGAAAAAGCCTTAGAAGCCCTCTTACCCAGTGCTGTCTCAGGGATGCTACAAAAATCAGAAAATTTAAAACAACTTGATAGACACCTCAAACAACACAGAAAGTATCTTTATGAGCTTGTAAATAAAACCAAACAACTCGGCAAAGATGACACAGGCCTAGAAGGAGGTATCAAGAAAGAACTTATCAGACTAAAATCCTCTGACATTATCACGGCAGCGCAAATGCTGACACTTCAAAAGTATAAAAATGATTTTTTGATTTACAAAAATCCTGAGTCTATCAAAAATCTTAAAACAGAGACACACAGTATCTTAGATGAAATAAGCCTCCGTATCAATCTGGAAGATAGCACAGGCAGGGCAAAAATGGCATATGCCGTACACAGCATAGAAAAATACAAACACAGTATTGATAGACTCCTTGCTGCTCACCAAGAGATAGGGCTCAATATGCAAGAAGGCCTGCAAGCAAAAATAAATAAAGAACATCAATACATTGACCATCAGCTCACTCTGCAGCAAGAAAATGCCGAAGCTAGCATCGCACTACTTATCAAAAAATCTAAATCCTTTATCTGGACTATTTTCTTGATTACTTTGATGATTACAATTTTACTCTCCTTAATCATCTCCAAAATAGAAAGTAATGCTATAGTAGGGCTAGACAGAATCACAAAATCTCTCAGAATGGGTATCCGAAATCAAGAAAAATTGCTTAACCACAATATATTCAAACGCAATGATGAGATAGGAAGTATTGCCAGAAACTTTCAGTATTTTATTGCCAAATTTAAGAAAGCTCTAGGGCAAATCACAGAAAAAAATCTAAAGTTAGAAGAAGTAGCACAGCAAGAAAAATTAAGAAAATGGCATACAGAGGGGATGAATCTTATGAAAGATATCTTCCGAAAAAATTATCAAAATCCTGAGCAACAATCTTTTGAAATCATCTCAGAACTGGCAAAATACACCCACAGCCAGCAGGGAGGGCTTTTTGTTATGCACCCAGAAATCAAAGAAAAACTCGAACTCAAAGCTTGTTATGCCTATGAAAGACAAAAATATAGAAAGAAAACCATTGAAATGGGAGAAGGACTTGTAGGCACAGCTTGGAAAGAAAATAAAACCTTGCTCATCACTGATATAATCCCTAATTATGCTTATATCACTTCATCTCTTGGCAAGACAGCCCCCAACTCCCTGCTGCTGATTCCGCTAAGAGTAGAAGATAAAGTAGTGGGTGTCATAGAGTTAATGTCTTTAAAGCCTTACCAAAAACACGAAATAGAATTTATAGAAAACGCTGCTACACGCATCGCCAACGCAGTAATAGCCACACAAGCCAATGAGCAAAATCAAACGCTTCTCAAAAACACAGAACAACTTGCCAAAGAAGCCCAAGAAAAAGAAATGAAACTACAAGAGCAAATCAAAAACTATCAATACTGGCTAAAAGAATTTGAAAATAAACTCAAACAATCCACAGATAGCCAAGAAGTTTATCAATCTATCCTCCACAAAATGTACAAAGGAATGATTGTAACCAATGAAAAATTTCGAATCATTATGGTCAATAATTTTATCTTAAAAAGATTCAATCATCAAGAAGAAACACTCTTAAACCAGCCCTTAGAAAATCTCTTAGACACTGATTATGAAAATATCCTTGACCTCAGAGAAAGCAAACTAAAACTCAACACGCCTACTTTTGATAAAAATCTGAAAAGCAGAATCATAGACCAAAAAGGCAAAACCATTGCAGTAGAAAGTATCTCCGGTAAACTAGAAATTGAAGACAAAGTAGTCTATGTATTTCTGATTAATGAACAAAAAACAGACAGTGCCGCACAACAAAATAATGGCAACTCCCAACTGAAAGTAGCTAGCTAAAATAGATGATGTCAGAATCAGAAAAGCAGCTGTTCAAACTCACTAGACAAAACAAAACATCCTCTGTCTAGGGATTCTCACTACGTCTAATAGCATCAAAGAAAGATGCTTTTCGAGCACCAAAACAGAAGTAAATTTCATCATTGAAATGGCTCAAATCTTTGAAAAACTAAGCTAAAACAGTAATTTTACATAAAAAAGTATGCGCAAAGAAACAACACAATTCACAGGAGAAAAACTAAAAGAACTCAGAAAAAAACACGGACTCAAACAGCAAGAAGTCGCTGATGGAATTGGATCTGCAAGAGAAAGAATATCTCAATGGGAGAACGCCAAACATCCAATATCAAAGTCTTATCAAAAGTTACTCAGCCTATTTTTTGATAATATTGAAAAAAAATAAACTAGAATTTGTCTTTATTTGTATAATATTATACATTTTTAGAGTATTAACCTTTAATTATCAATCCAATGGAAAATCAACAACAACTCCTCATTAAAACTCAATTTCAAGACCTTACACTCACTATCAAACCAGATGAAACTCACGAATGGCTCATAGAAACCAAACTCGTGGCAGAGGGCTAGGGGTGAGTGAAAGTACTCTATGCTCTGTTAAAAATAGACATCAAGATGAACTGATAAAAGGTAAACATTTTATTAGCGTTGCAAATTGCAACGCTAATCCAAGGGCTGGAATCCCACACATTCAAACCTTCTGGACAAAGCGAGGCGTAATCCGTTTAGGCTTCTTCATTAAATCAGCAAGGGCAAAGCCATTCAGAGATTGGGCATAAGACTTGATTGTCAAGCATTTAAGCCCAGATAATCAACCTGATAAAGCAGATTTATTAGAAGCCAAAATGCACCAATACCCTGATGCACTCAATACGAAAATCAATAAAAATCACACAGAAATCAAAGAACTTATCCACAATCTAAGCAAACGTGTGGATAAACTAGAAAATAAAAGAGCCCTAGCCCTAAACTCCAGCCCAAGACCCTCTTATGTCTATCTCATCAGAAAAGTAGGCACAAACGAATACAAAATAGGCAAAAGCATTGACCCTGAAGCAAGACTAAAACTCTTTAAACAAGGAGGTACGGAAGCAGAATCCATCCTCATCATTGAATTTCCCAATGATGAAACAGCCTTTTTGTGGGGAAAAACACTCCAACACACCTCCAAAAATCTACGATTGCAAGGAGATTGGTTCATCTTGCAAGCTGCAGATGTAGAGATGATTAAAAAAATATCAGAGACATTTGAAGGATTTTATGACCAAAAATAAAACAATTACGATGCTTAGGCATACAGACAACTCAAATATCCAAAAACCAGCACAAAGCCTTACAAAATAAGAAGATACTTTATAAACGAAAATAAGATGGTTTAGAAATTAATTACTAGATTTATACTTTGAAGATGTGGGTGTGTATTTATAAATTTAAGCGAATGTGTTAATTAGTTGATTTAACAAGCATTAATTATCAGTAAATTACATGAAATACAGTAAACTAAATATGTTCAAGCATTTATCACTCAATAAACCTAATTTACCAAAAAAATTTATATCATCCCTCCTACGTTATTTTTAAATCATGCTTAATCTCATGCAAAAATCAGTCAGGTATCTTACCTTTGATATTTTCAGGCAATTTCCTGAAATCAATCACTTCGTCTCTACTAGGCTAGGAGGTGTAAGCACAGGTGCTTACCAAAGTCTCAATATCAGTCTGAACACTTCGGATTTGCCCGAAAACATATTGCTTAACCGGCAGCTCTTATCCAAATCAACACAAATACCCGCTTCTGGTATGTGCTTTGCGCAGCAGATTCACGGACAAAATGTAATAGAACTAAAAATGTCTGATAGAGGGGCAGGACAAGAAGAGATGACTACAGCTATTTCCGGCTGTGATGCCATGGTAAGCAATACACCGGATATCTACCCCGTAGTGATGGCTGCGGATTGTGTTCCTATTCTTATTTATGACCCTAAGCACAGAGCCGTAGGAGCAGTACATAGCGGATGGCGTGGCACTGTCCAGAAAATCATCTTAGAAACACTCAAAACCATGCACACACTTTATGACACATCTCCTAAAGATATTTATGTGGGCATAGGGCCTTGTATCAAAGCAGAAGTCTATGAAGTGGGTGAAGAAGTAGTGCAGGCAGTCAAAAAATCTTTTGGCACTGAAGATGATTACCTAATGGAAAACCCCTCTACAGGGCGCAAGCATTTTGACCTTATCTATACCAACTGGCAGATGCTCTGGGAGGCTGGTGTCCCTGACAGCCAGATAGAAGTCATGCCTTTTTGCACATTTCAGAGCCCTGATTTATTTTTTTCGGCGAGGAGAGATGGCAGACACAGTGGCAGATTCGGGGCAGGCATAGGGCTCATAGCCAAATAAGTACAAGTAAATTTGTTGATTTGGTAATGCACTAATTACCAATACGTTATATAAAAAACAATGCAGACTAAATAAGTTTACATACTTACACTTCATTTTTTAAACTAAACACGCTCCCACTCATGAACAAACCCAATGATTCAAACCACTCTATGGGCATTTATCTGGTCATACCCGCACTCATAGGAGTCGGGTTTTTGCTACATATGATGCAGTCATTCATGATTCCCTTTGCGATTGCTACCTTGCTCGCCATTTTGTTTGCACCCATTCAATTAATATTATCTAAAAATGGAATCCCTGAGTGGGTGGGAAGTATCTTTATTTTTATCCTTATTTTCAGTTTGATGACTGTGATGGGGCTTTTGCTCTATGGCTCTATCAGTGCCGTGATTGAGAACTCTGATAAATATACCCAAAGATTCCATGAAATCACGGAAAGTGTGTTTTCATTTACCAAAAAAAGATTTGACTATGACATAGAGAAAGAAATCTGGAACAATGAAAACCAAGAGTTACTCACAATTCTATCCCCCGATTCTATCTTCAACACACTTGCGGGCAGTCTGGGTAATTTTGTTACCTTTTTCTCCAATTTAATGACTATGCTCCTTTTCCTGATGTTTATGCTATTGGGTCGTAAGAGGCTTTCAGAGAATATTTATAATTTTTTGGAAGCCCAACAACTAGATACAGACAAGAGCCACAGTATTATCAAATCTATAGGCACACAGATTCAAGATTATCTTTGGCTAAAGACCCTCATCAGTGTGGGCACAGGCTTGGCAGTATGGGCAGTTTCTCTAGCTATGGGCTTAGATTTTGCAATTATTTGGGGCTTTTTGGCATTTTTGCTCAACTTTATCCCGTCTATAGGCCCTATGATTGCGTCTATACCTCCCGTTTTATTGTCTATCTTTCAGTTTAATGACCAGCTCTTGTGGGCATTGCTGGTGTCTTCAGTGATTTTAAGTATTCAGTTCCTATCAGGCAATGTCATAGAGCCTAAGTTAATGGGTGATCGCCTTAATCTCAATATCATCGTAGTGCTGCTGTGCTTGTTTATCTGGGGAAGTATTTGGGGCTTTGTAGGGATGGTGCTTTCTGTGCCGCTTACTGCAAGCATTAACATCATCCTTTATAACTCTCGCAGATATAAAAGTATCAGCATTTTGCTCAGTAGTTAGACCTAAAACAGGCCTTTGTGCTCAAAACACTGATTATAGCCCATTTATGACAAAAACTAAAATAAGCCATTCAAGAGACAGCTTTGGTACAGAGCATCAGAAGTAATTTTATTTTTTTGAGGTAAATAGAAGATAGAAAGTGTATATTTGTGGTCTAAGTGTATTTAGTGTATGAGGCTTGTATTCATCTATTTATCTAAACATCAGACAAGAATACCTAGCTATACTAAATATAAGTATTGATTTTTCATAAATTTTAAAATTATGGCGGTAAACATTTTATTGGGTTTGCAATGGGGTGATGAAGGTAAGGGCAAGATTGTAGATTACCTTGCACCTCAGTATCAGGTAGTTGCTCGCTTTCAAGGAGGCCCTAATGCAGGGCATACACTTGAATTTGATGGCATCAAGCACGTCTTGCACCAGATTCCATCAGGCATATTTAGAAGTAATATCAAGAATATCATAGGCAATGGTTTGGTCATTGACCCGATTGTGTTCAAAAAAGAGATAGATTCTCTGAGCTCGTTTCAGATAAATATCAAAGAAAATCTATTCATTTCTAAAAAAGCACATCTTATCTTGCCTACACACCGCCTGCTTGACCAGGCTTATGAGAAGGTAAAAGGAGATAAAAAAATAGGCTCAACCCTCAGGGGAATAGGCCCTACTTATCAAAATAAAATAGGCAGACTCGGACTCAGGGTAGGAGACCTAGAGACAGACAAATTTCAAGAAAAATACCAAGCACTGCTAAAAGAGCACCATCACTTGCTCAAATACCTTGACTTTGAGTATGATGATGTGCAAGCCAACAAAGAGTTTTTGGCGGCTGTAGAGTTTTTGCGCTCGCTTAACCTAGCCGACACCGAATACATGCTCAATGATAGCCTGCAAGCCAAAGAATCTATCTTGGCAGAGGGAGCTCAGGGCTCTATGCTTGATATAGATTTTGGCTCATATCCTTATGTAACCAGTTCTAACACCATTGTGGCGGGTGCACTCACAGGCTTGGGCATTGCTCCTCAGCATATCAAAGAAGTATTTGGAATCTTCAAAGCATATTGCACCAGAGTAGGTGAAGGGCCCTTCCCCACGGAGCTGCACGATGAGCAGGGTGAAGAGCTCCGAAAAATAGGGCGTGAGTTTGGAGCTACTACAGGCAGACCACGCCGCTGTGGCTGGCTAGATTTGCCCGCACTCAAATATGCCACGATGCTCAACGGTGTAACCCAACTCTTGATGATGAAAGCCGATGTTCTTAATGATTTTGAGGAAATCAAAATATGCACACACTACCAAATGCCTGATGGCTCACTTACTGACAGACTGCCTTTTTGTTTGAATGACATCAAGGTAAAGCCTGTTTATCAAAGCTTTAAAGGCTGGCAGACCTCTCTGCAAGGTATGCGTGAATTTGACGAGCTTCCTAAGGAGCTAATTGAATACATTTCCTTTATAGAAGATGCCGTAAAAGTGCCCATTACCCTCGTCTCTACTGGCCCCGACCGCACTGAGACTGTCTTGAAGAAAGAAATTGCTATTAAATAATCCTGAGTGGCAAAGCATAGGTGCTGTTTATAAGGTAAGAAGCCTTCGAGTTTCTTTATTAAGCCCAGTTTAAGTAAAGAAACTGGGAGAGTGTATAAAAATCCATGGCTTGGTCAACACATCTACAGCTATGGATTTTTTGGTGTATTATATCAAGAAAGAAAGCACTTGAGGGCTTCCTCTTCATTCTCTACTATGCTAAATATAGCTACCAATTTGGTGATGATGAGCATTTTTTGTATACTCTCAGAGGGTCTTATAAGACAGACTTCCCCCCCTATATTTCTAAACCTTACCAATACACGCATCAAAAGCCCTATGCCTGCACTGTTAATCATGTCTAGTTTAGAAAGGTCTATGGCGGCATATTTCACACCATTTTGCTGATACTCTTCTACTTGGTCTAGCAAAAGTACATCCTGATTATTGCCCAATAGTTTTCCCTCTAGCTCTATGAAGATGATTTTTTCTTGTTTTTTTTCTATTTTATAATTCATTGGGGGCGGTTTTCACAGTTTTCTTTTTTGCACTCACCTCTAAATATGAGTGAGTGATGTTGGATATTAAATTGGAGCAAATCCCCTATCATATTTTGTATATTTTGGATTCTTGGGTCACAAAACTCTATAACCTTCTGGCAGTCTGAGCAGATAAGGTGGTCATGCTGTTTATATCCGTGGGCTTTTTCGTATTGGGCTAGGTTATCTCCAAACTGATGCTTCACCACTAAGTTGCAATCTACTAAAATATCTAGGGTATTGTAAATGGTGGCACGGCTGACCCTGTAGTTTTTGTTTTTCATACTATCGTAGAGTCTTTCCACATCAAAATGTCCTCCACGTGTGTATATTTCTTCTAGTATTGCAAACCTTTCGGGCGTTTTTCGGAGGGCTTGTTTTTCTAGGTAACTGATAAAGATAGACTTTACTTCTTGGAGTATCTCGGTATCTGCTGTCATAGTTTAGTATTTAATCTTGGCTTTCTTCATAATCATATCTTCTTACGCTCTCTATTCCTTCTATTTGCTCTAGGGCACTTCGGAGTCGTTCTAGGTGTGTATCATCTCTGACATATAACTTGATTTGCCCTTCAAAGATTCCTTCCTGAGTAGTACCTAGGCTGATGGAGTGGATATTTACTTTCAAATCATTAGAGATGGCTTGTGTTACATCTCGGGCGATGCCTATTCTGTCATTGCCTATTATTTTTAGATTTACCAAAAAGAGTATGTCATTGTTTGATTTCCAGACTGTACGGATGATTCGGTAAGAGTATTTAGACATCATCTCTATGGCATTGGGGCAGTCTATGCGGTGCACTTTTACACCTTCGGAGATGGTGATAAACCCAAAAATCTCATTGCCTGGCACAGGATTACAGCATGGTGATAGTGTGTAGGGCATTCTGGTATTTTCTTCACCCACGATGAGTGTGTCTTTTTTGAGGTCAAAATCTAGCTCATTGGGGTTATAATTGACACTTTCGATTTTTTTGGCTTCTTTTTCTACATTGTTTTGTTTGTTTTCAGGGGTTTTGATGGGTTTAATTTTTTGCTTACAAAACTGATGAATCTGTTTTGGGCTGACATACTTCATCCCTACATCATAAAAAAGTGCTGATTGGCTTTTGAGATTTAGGTGGCTACAAAGTTGTTTGATATTTTGGTCTGAAAAATCTAATTTGAACTGCTGAAATTTTTTCTCTATAATATCCTTTCCTTCTATGATTTGCTGTCTTTTTTCTTGTCGGAGATAATCTTTAATATTACTTTTTGCTTTGGAAGTAACCACGAACCTAAGCCAATCTGCATTGGGTTTGGCTTGTTTGGATGTGATAATTTCTATTTGGTCTCCATTTTTAATTTTGTAGCTCAGTGGTACAAGTCTCTGATTTACTTTAGCCCCGAAGCATTTAAGCCCTACTTCACTGTGTATCTCAAAGGCAAAATCTAGGGCAGTAGATTCAGAGGGTATTTTTTTGAGGTCTCCTTTTGGGGTAAATGCAAATATTTCATCTCTAAAAAAATTATTCCTGAAAGCCATCACAAACTCCATCGAAGACACATTGTCTTTTCCTTGATACATATCTCGGACGCTCTGCAGCCAGGCATCTAAGCCTTGGTTTCCTTTTTTGCGGGGGGGCAGGTCTCCAGCACTTTTTTCTTGTGATTTATATTTCCAATGTGCTGCGTAGCCATACTCTGCGATTTCGTCCATCCTTTTGGTTCTAATCTGTACTTCTACCCACTTTCCTTCGGGCCCCATCACAGTAGTGTGTAGAGATTCATATCCATTGGCACGGGGGTTACTAATCCAGTCACGGAGCCTGTCTATATTGGGCTGATAAATATCCGTAACAAGTGAATATACCCTCCAACAGTCTGATTTTTCATCTTCTCTTTTTTCAGATTCTATTACTATCCTGATGGCAAACAAATCATATATTTTCTCAAAGGTTACATTTTGCTTATTAATCTTATTCCATATAGAATAAATAGATTTAGGCCTACCAAAAATTCTGACCTTAAAGCCTGCCTCTTCAATATTTTTTTTGATAGGTGCTATAAACTCATTGACGAATCTGTTTCGCTCTTCTCTGGTCTTGCTTAGTTTGTCAGCAATATTTTTATAGACATCATTCCGCGTGTATTTTAGATGAAGGTCTTCTAGCTCTGTTTTGATTTTATACAATCCTAATCTATGTGCTAGTGGAGCATAGATATAAATAGTTTCGTAAGCTATTTTAAGTCTTTTGTGGAGTTCCATACTGCCCAGCGTGCGCATATTGTGCAAGCGGTCAGCCAATTTTACCAGAATCACCCGTACATCATCTGATAAAGTCAGAATCATTTTCTTAAAATTCTCGGTCTGCTCTGATACTCCTAGCTTAAGGTCAAGTTTTTTAGAAGACTGGATTTTGGTCAATCCATCTACGATGGTAGCTATTTTTTTACCAAACTCTTTTTCTATCTCCTCTATGGTCCATTCAGTATCCTCTACTACATCATGCAGCAGTGCAGCAGCTACAGCCGTAGGGCCTAAGCCCATTTCTTTTACTACGATGAGCGCCACTGCCAAGGGGTGTAATATATAAGGCTCTCCAGACTTTCGTCTCATCTCTTTGTGTGCTTCATTGGCTATTTTGAATGATTTTTGGATAAGTTCTACATCCCCTTCATCTAAATATGGGTCTATGGCTTGACGTAATTTTCGATATTCTTTTAAAATACTCCGCCTTTCTAGTTCAAAGTCTTCTGCTGTTTCCATATAATTTTAATGCATTTACCCTAATATCGTAAAAAAAAAACAAATCAAAAAATGTATTGTACTTGATTTTGATTTTTTACCCTCCAAGTGTAGCAGAAGAGACTCCTACAAACAAAGCCAAGCTAAAAAAAACACCTAAGATGCTTGCTTTTACTGACAACGCCCCAATCCCATAGAAAGAAAAAAATAATTAAAAATACAGCAGTAATATTTGCTTAAAAAAAAATATTGTTTTAGATTTGCACTCCTAAATAGAACAGCGGATGTGGCGAAATTGGTAACCGCACTAGACTTAGGATCTAGCGCCGCAAGGCTTGGGGGTTCGAGTCCCTTCATCCGCACAACCACAACCCTCAACTGTTTTAAAAAAGTTGGGGGTTTGTTTTATGTATGTGTACAAAGATATTTATCAATCCAAAAAATCTGAGCCTTGAATATTACATTAGATAAAGTAGCAAATACCAAAGCCTTCATCAAAATTGATCTTGAAAAATCAGACTATCAACCCACAGTAGATAGCACACTCAAAGATTATCGCAAAAAGGTACAACTCAAAGGCTTTCGCCCAGGAAAAGTACCCACAGGCTTGGTAAAAAAAATGTACGGCAAAAGTGTACTCGTAGAAGAAGTGAACCGCCTTGTGTCTAGCTCTTTGATGAACTATATCCGAGATAATCAACTCAATATAGTAGGAGACCCTGTACCAGATACGGAGCAAGATGCAGCCATTGATTGGGATAACCCTGATACACTCAAATTCTCGTTTGAAGTAGGGCTGGCAAGTGATTTTGAAGTGAATGCCGAAGAACTTAGCCTCACCAAATACAAAATCACTTATAATGATGAATATTTCCAAAAAATAGTCCATAATTACCTCGACAACTATGGCACACAAGAAGACCCCGACACCATCCAATCAGAAAAAGATGAGGTAACTGCCATCCTTCAGCCCGTAGGCTTCGAATTCACAAAAAAAAGTGAAGAAGAAGAAGAATCTGACACAGAGGACAGCTTCCCTACTTCCATCATTTTTACTCTTAAGGATGTAAAAGAAGAAGCTTTAGAAAAAGTAAAGGCATTGAAAAAGGAAGAAATGACTGTATTGCCCATACACGAGATTTTCTTCGAAAAACTACACAAATTCATGCCCCTTTTTGAAAGAGAAGCAGCAGATGATCTTGAAGGAGATTTTGAAATTACGATAGAAAGCATCAGCCATAAAAAACCCGCAGAAATGAATGAAGAGTTCTTCAAAAAAGTACTTCCTCCAAGTGAAGAAGTACCCACAGAAGAAGATTTCTATGCCTTCGTCCGTAAACAAATAGAAGAATATCACGAGCAAGAGTCAGAAAGAAAAGCATTCATTGATGTACAAAAAGCAATCATAGAACAAGTAAATGTAGAGCTTCCCGATGAATTTTTGAAGGACTGGCTCGTCAAAATCAATGAAGGTAAATTTGAACGCTCACAAATAGAAGAAGAATACGAAAGCTTTGCAGAATCTCTCCGATGGGATTTAATTACAGCCAAAGTAGCACAGCAAGAAGAAGAAAAATTAAATACCGAAGATTCCGAAAACCAAAAGCCTTGGATTGGCTACGAAGAAATCAAAGAAGCTGCTTATGCTGCTGTGCTAGGTCAGTTTGGGATGCCTATCAATGCCATCAGTGAAGAAATGAAACCACAATTTGAAAAAATCGTGAATGAGTATCTGATGCAAGAAAATGGTAAAAATTATCAACAACTCTACAATGAAGTGGGTGGGAAAAAAGTATCTGAACTAATGCTAAAGAGTGCTAGCACTGTAGAGCAAGAAATAGACATAGAAGATTTTTACAAAAATATCTAACGCTATCCCTCAATAATTATATACAAAAAAGCCCTAGTCAGGGCTTTTTTTTATGCCTATACACTTCTACTTTAAGAACTTTCTGGCATCAAAAAGAGTTTTCAACTCTGATTATCTGCAATAAAAAATTAAAATCTCTTGAAATTTTAATTTTTGACCTATATTTACTCAAAATACTAAATACCCAAGTATCATGAAAAAAGAAAACTTTTTCAATAAATATGCACTCACCAGCCAATACGATGCCGCCGAAGTACGTGCGACACAAAGCTCAGAGTTTCGCAAATTTGCCAAATCACTGCCCAACATGAGTGGCTCTGTGGTGGATCAATACTTAGATCAGGTAACTAACCTGACACCCTACATCATAGAAGAACGCCCCATGAATGTGGCTCAAATGGATGTATTCTCTAGACTTATGATGGACAGAATCATCTTCTTAGGGCAAGGAATCAATGACCAAGTCTCTAACATCGTAGTGGCTCAGTTATTATTTTTAGAATCTTTAGATGCCAAAAAAGATGTATTACTTTACCTCAATAGCCCTGGAGGCTCAGTATATGCTGGAATGGGTATCTATGACACCATGCAATACATCAAACCCGATGTAGTTACTATCTGCACTGGATTGGCGGCTTCTATGGGAGCTATCTTGCTCACAGGCGGAAGCAAGCATAAACGTTCTGCATTAAAGCACTCACGCATTATGATTCACCAGCCCATGGGCGGTGCTGGAGGGCAAGCCTCTGATATTGAGATTACGACGCAGCAAATCTTATCACTACGCAATGAACTATATGAGGTGCTTGCGCATCACAGTGGCAAAACCGTAGATCAAATCGCTGCTGACTCTGACAGAGATTACTGGATGACTGCCGTAGAAGCCAAAGAATATGGCATCATAGATGAAGTATTGGGGAGATAAGTAAATATGTTATTTTTTTTATAATATTACATAAAAACAATACAAACTGCATATACCTAAACACCTCAATCAATGACTTCCTGAAATTTTCATGAAAACTCCATATCAAGTCAAAACTTTGTATGGAGTTTTTTTTAATAAAACTGATGGCCTGTCTAATTTTTATCTCTTGTCTTTTTTATCCATCATCATTCACCTAAAAACACCTATCAATGCACCTATTTAAAAAATTTGAAAATGCTTGCCAAACATTTTGGAACTGGTTTCAACAAAATGAAAAAAAATTCGCCAAAGTCATCAGAGAAAATGGCAATATCGAAGAAGATTTTTTTCGCGAACTAGAAATTCAACTAAACCAAATCAAAGAAGAATTTCTCTACCTCACTGGTATCGTAGATAACAAAATAGAGTTGGTCTTTACCGTAGATGGTGATGTGAAAAATATCTTTTTTATAGAAGAGTTCGTCAAAACAGCACCACACATAGAAGGTTGGATATTTACGGCACTTAAGCCTCCCCTTGACATTACTGACATAAGTATTGAAATGGAAGGCTATGAATTTCGTGCTGATAATATCTACTTTTGTGCCAATCAATACGAAGATTTCCCTGATGAAATTGATATATCTGTCATTCATGATGATTTGACCCAAGAAAACAAGCGCATCATCAGCCACGGAATCTATCTTTTTTTAGACAACTATCTCGGTGAGTTAAATTTTGCAACAGATATTGATTCAATGAGGTTCATTACAAAAACAGAAGCAAAGCAAGAGCTTATTCCGATTACAAAACTAAGAGATTACCTCGTCTGGAGGCAAAAAGAATTTGTAGAAAAATACGAAGAAGTCTGGGGCAATAGAGAATACAATACTTTTACCATATTAAGTGCAGAACTAGAAAATGGCCATGTGATTCTTGCAAATATCAATACAGATTTGCTCCAGTGGGATGGCAAGCCCTCGCACCCCTGGATACTGAAGGTAAGCCTAAGCTATGAAAGCCAAGACAATATAGGAATGCCTACAGACAAAGACTCCAAACAGCTAGGAGAAATAGAAGATTATCTTCTGGCAAACCTCGGAGATTTTGAGGGCTACCTCAATATTGGCAGACAAACGGCAGAAAATATTAGAGAAATTTATTTTGCTTGCAAAGATTTTAGAAGACCTTCACAAGTAATCTATGAATTACAGCTCAAATATGCCAAAAAACTAGAGATTGATTATACCATCTATAAAGACAAATACTGGCAATCTTTAAACCATTATATGTCTTAAATAACTATAAAACCATACTACTATACAAAATAAAAAACCATATAGAATCATAGGACAAATAAAGCGATTTTTGTGGCAGTTTAGGAGTAACTTGTATATAAATCAGACAAATTATAAATCTTGTTCATCCTGAAATCCTGTCTGACAAGTCTTTTGTATAGTAGTATGCTATAAAACATTAGATGAGTGTGATTTTAGATAGATTTAATCACGTTAAAATTACTGAAAACCAATATTTTGCACTATACTTGTACAGCATGTGGGGCGGCGAAGCCTCCATCAACTTGTAAACATTAGATCATTACCAAACCCTTATGGCACAACTTACCTGCTCTTTTTGTGGCAAGAAAAAAAACGAAGTCCTAATTATGGTCTCAGGGCTTAGTGGGCATATCTGTGATGAATGTGTATTTCAGGCACACGAAATAGTCTTAGAAGAGATGAAGCCAAAATCTGAGGGCATACCTCCTAAGTTTAACCTCATCAAGCCCAAAGAAATGAAAGCCCATCTTGACCAATATGTCATAGGCCAAGATGAAGCCAAAAAAGTACTCTCTGTAGCAGTCTATAACCACTATAAAAGACTTATGCAGCCCGAAAAGGATGACGATGAAATCCTCATAGAAAAGTCAAATATTATCATGGTAGGTGAGACTGGCACAGGCAAAACCTACCTTGCCAAGATGCTTGCCAAGATACTACAAGTGCCATTTTGTATTACAGATGCGACCGTGCTGACCGAAGCAGGCTACGTAGGTGAAGATGTGGAAAATGTGCTTACGCACCTGCTCCAATCCGCAGATTATGATGTAGAAGCCACAGAAAGAGGCATTATTTATATAGATGAGATAGACAAAATCGCAAGAAAATCTGCCAACCCCTCTATCACACGGGATGTGAGTGGAGAGGGAGTGCAGCAGGCACTTCTCAAAATGTTGGAGGGCTCTGTGGTCAATGTGCCTCCACACGGAGGTAGAAAACACCCAGAGCAAAAAATGATTCCTATCAATACCAGTAACATTCTGTTTATCTGTGGAGGAGCCTTTGATGGCATCAAAAGAATGATTCAGAGCCGTGTAAAACAAAGAGCCTTAGGATTCAATACAGAAGAGGAAGCTCCAGACATCAGCCCAGAGAATTTACTACAGTATGCCACATCCCAAGATTTAAAACAATTTGGATTGATCCCTGAGCTGGTAGGCCGTTTGCCTATCCTGACTCACTTACAACCTCTTGACCACAAAAGTATCAGAAGTATTTTGACAGATCCTAAAAATGCACTTGTCAAACAATACCAAAAATTATTTGCCTTAGAAGGAATACAACTAAAATTTAGTGTGGATGCTCTAGACTACATTGCTGAGAAAGCACTACAATCTAGGCTAGGGGCGAGAGGCTTACGCTCTATCTGTGAAGCCATTCTGACGGATGCTATGTTCGAGTATCCTTCACAAAAAGAAATCAAACACCTCACTATTACGCTGGAATATGCACACGAAAAATACGAAGGCTCTATTCTTAGCCATTTAAAAGTAGCTTAATATCTCAACTTTGGCATCGCATTACAAAAAAACAAGCTCACTTTTATCTTAAAAAATAAAAGTGAGCTTATTTTTTTGACTTTGTATTGGCCTCTCTTGAGTATCGAATGATGTTATCGATTACTCTGTCAGGAGGACTAGAAGTATTGCCTTGAAGCCCTTCTAAGGCAGCTTTGAGTGTTTGATATTCGGCATTAAATTTGGTATCAGTTGCTATTAAGACCTCAATTACCTTGTTTTCTTCTAAGGAAGTTTCTTGATAAATGTACCTGATTAAATCATTTTTAGAAAATACTTTGGTCATACGTTACATTATATTTTTGCATTTGCTTACGCAGGTTAATAAGTGCGTATCGCATTCGCCCTAATGCAGTATTGACACTGACCTGAGTGGCATCGGCAATTTCTTGGAAACTCATCTCGGCATAGTGCCTCATAATGAGTACCTCACGTTGCTTCTCAGGAAGCTTCTCTACCATAAGGCGTAGTTTACGATAAGTCTCTTTTCTAATCTGTGCAGACTCTACGGAGTCTTCTGAGAAACTTAACGTGTTAAAGACGTGAGAGTTGTCATCCATGATTGTAGTAGGGTAGCGTCGCTCTTTTCGGAAGTAATCAATGGCCAAGTTATGAGCTATTCTGCTAATCCAAGGCAAAAACTTACCTTGCTCATTGTACTTGCCTGACTTGATAGTTCTGACGGCTTTGATAAAAGTATCCTGAAGTAAATCTTCTGCGATACTGGTTTCTTTCACAATCAAAAGAATTGTTGTAAACACTTTATCTTTGTGGCGGTTCACTAGCTCTTCAAAAGCTTTTTCATCGCCTTGAATATAAAGTGTGATTAATTCGCTGTCATTGATGCGTTCTTCTCTCACTTTTTTTGTACTTTTATGGAACGTAGGGTTTTGTAACATATTGTTTTGGGTCTTAATTTTACTCTATTATAGTAGCTTTTTCTGACAAAAGTTGTGGCTTATTTGTCAGTTTGGGGATTTGCTTTGTCAGTTTGGGGATTTGCTTTGTCAGAGAGAAACAAAAAATTTGTAAAATGGGTAAATTCACTTGTAAATATCGTAACAGTATATAACTTGCTTTCGCTTCATCAATTATATAATTTTATCAAAAATATGTCTCAGACTGCCTCTATTACACGCCCCCTTTGGAAGAGAATCTTACAGTTTTTGCTGCGTAGTTTTTTATGGATTTTTGGATTTCTAATATTCTGGATTGTCCTCTTAAAATGGATGCCCATTTTATTTACACCCACTATGCTTTTAGACAGCCTATCAGCCTGGGCTACAGGCAAAGACGCACGCATCTACTACGAGTGGAAAAGCTATGAGGCTATCTCCGACCATGTGAAAGTAGCCGTAGTCGCCTCCGAAGACCAGCGCTTCCCCACACACGGAGGGCTTGACTTTGCAGCCATCAAACAAGCTATGGAAGAAAATAAGCTTAGAAGTAAAAAAAGAGGTGCAAGCACCATCAGCCAGCAAGTAGCCAAAAATGTATTCTTGTGGCAAGGCGGAGGATATGTCAGAAAAGCCCTCGAGGTGCCCATTACTTATCTAATAGAATTTATCTGGGGTAAAAAAAGAATTTTAGAAGTCTATCTAAACATTGCCGAAATGGGCCCTCAGACTTATGGCGTGCAAGCCGCCTCTAAACGGTTTTATCAAAAAAATGCCCAGCAGCTCACCGCCCTAGAGGCCGCACGCATTGCCGCAGTATTGCCTAATCCAAAGGTATATCTCATCCAAAATCCATCTCCTACCGTGATTTACAGGCAAAACCACACACTCTACCAAATGCAACTCTTGGGAGGCATCTCTTACCTCAAAGATTTATAGAAATGCCTTCATTCACCATAAATCTCTCTGGTCTGGGAAAGTTAAAATTATTTAAAACCCAAAGAAAAAATACAACTTATCAAGGATTATTAAGATTTTTTTAGAATTTTGGTTTGATTACTCAAAAATATCAGAAGTCAAAACCAAAATATATCATGACAAACACAGTGATACACTGGCAGCAGTACGCATGGATAAGCAAAATTACTTTATTCTTTATAGGACTGAATAGTTGGTTTTTAATAAGCTGCTCTAACCAGATGCAGCCTGATGGAGGGCCCAAAGATAGCTTACGCCCTTTCGTCAAGAATAGTATCCCGAAAAACCAAAGTACACAATTTAAAGGGCAAAAAGTAATCATAGAGTTTAATGAATGGGTCAGAGAAAAAAATATCAGGCAAGAACTCCTCATCACACCTCCCAACACTAAATACACCCACAAAATCATCAAAAACAGGGTAGAAATCATATTTGAAGAACCCCTCAATGAAAATACCACTTACAGTCTTAATTTTAGAGAAGCCATAGAAGATATTACCGAGGGCAATAAAGCCCTCATAGACACCCTCAGCCGAATCCCCCTCAAAATAGCCTTTAGCACAGGAGAAGTCATTGACTCTATGAAAATAGCAGGGGAGGTAAAAAACCGACTAAGCAACAAACTACTCGAAAAAGCAACCATCGCGCTCTACCGCACAGATGATACACTCCAGATTGATGAAGATGCCCCCTACTACTACACCATCACTGACAAAGAAGGCAAATTTAGACTAGAAAATATCAAAGCAGGAGAATATAAAGTGTATGCCTTCTTAGATAAAAATGGCAATAATAAATATGATGAATCAGAAGCCATTGACTTCTACGCACAAGCCACAAGGCTCAGTGCAGACAGCGCCGACCTAAGAGGCTTGGTTTTTAAAATAGCTCCCGAAGACCATACAGCACCCAAAATAGAATCGAAAAGTAACTCAGATACTGGCTATGAAGTACTTTTTGATGAAGGACTACAGCAGCTAGATATAAAACTCATCAACGATACCGAACTCACAAAACTGTACTACCAGCTCAAAAACAAAGGCAAAACCATTGAATTCTATAATCCGCAAAGCTTCTATGATAGTATCCGTGTAGAACTCAAAACAAAAGACTCAGTAAATAACCTTTCTCAGCACGAGATTAGCTTTGCTTTTAAAAAACCCGAAGAAGAACGCCGAAACCGAAACCGCAAAGACAAAGGTATATCCTCCTCTGCACTTGGTTTTGACATCAAATCTGCAGGAGGAACAGGCTTCGAGAAAGATTTTGAACTCAGTATAGAGTTTGAAAAACCCGTCAAACAAAGTTATTTTGAAAAACTGACCTACATCCCCGATGATGACAGCAGCCGCATCAGCATCTTATTGACACGAGACAGCACAAGGTTTTATGAATGGAACAATACCCAAACTGAGTTAAAAATCAAGTATCCCCGATTCCCATTCAATAAAAAAATACGAATCTTGGCAGATACGGCCGCTTTCATTTCTATCTTAGATGACTCTAGCAAGGCGTTTAGTAAGGTGATTGAGCGAAAAGATATTGGGGATTTTAGCAGTATTTATGGGCAAATCAGTACACAAGAGGCAAACTATATCCTACAATTACTTGACGAGAAAGGCAGCATCTTATCTCAAAGAATAAATCCAATAAAATATGATTTTAACTACCTCCGCCCTGGCACTTATCAGCTCAGAATCATCATAGATACTAACCAAAATGGCAAATGGGATGCCTCCGACTGGCTCAATAATGTGCCAGCAGAAGAGATTATTTTTCCTAGCATTCCCAATGAAGGCAAGCTCAGAGAACGCTGGGATATAGAGGCTTTGATTGAATTTTGAAAAAAAACTCAAAACTTTACTAAGAAAAAATGTGGATAACTTTGTGGATAAACTTACATCTTTTCCACATTAACACAAAAACACCTGTGGATAAAATCACTTTGGCATAGCAGCCCAAAAAAATCGATATCCACATTTCATCAAAAATCTGTGGATAAACCCCCTCTTTTTTGTGGATAAACCCCCAAGTTATCCACTTCGAGGGTGGATAACTTGGGGATAATTATATAGAGCTTTTTGAGACTGTGTATAATCCACAAGTTATGCACTAGTTATACACCTTGTTATCCACCATAAACGTTGACTTATCCACGCTTATATATTGAGCAATCTTTGAATAATGACTGTGGATAAATATGTGGATATGTTTGTAACTGCTTATTTAACAGAAACTTAATATGTTAATAATGATTAGCAAAATATGCTCTTCAATACATATACTTGGTATTTCCAAAGTTATCCACGCCATGATGACAATGACCATTTATATATATAAAATATAGTCTTTAATGATTAGAAGGCTTTAAAAAAATGCTTTGCTTGCTTTTTTCGTTTATCTCTCAGAATGGATTTTTGGGAGATTTGAAAAGCCCATTTATTTTATCTAATTTAGAGGTCTAAGATTTAAAAATTATCCGCCCATGCATGCACACAAGATTATTTTTCTGACGCTCATTCTAGCATTCACAGCACCTGCTATTCGGGCACAGGGGGATGCCCAGAATTTAGAACTTGCCGAAGAATATTTTGGAAGGCAGGAGTATGACAAAGCGACCGAACTCTATGGCAAAATAGCCAACAACCAACAGTACCTGCCCATCATCTATAAAAACTACCTACTTAGTCTGTTTAAGCTCGAAGATTTTAAGGAATCCGAAAAACTTATCAAAAAACTCAACAAGCAAGAACCACAAAATCCCATCTATGCTATTGACTATGGGCTCTGGTGGGAGATGCAAGGCAAAGCAGACAAAGCAAAAAAAGAATACGAAAAAGTAATCAGTGATTACAAAAAGATAAACACCAATGTCATACGGGCTGCAGAACATTTTCTGAAAATCCAACAAAATCAACTTGCCCTCGATATGCTGGCAGCAGGACGAAAAAGCGACTCGAACCCCGCAGCTTTTGCTCTAGAAATGGCAGAAGTCCATAGAATACTAGGGCAACCCGATAAAATGATTGAAGAATACTTACTCTTTGCCATCCAAAGTCATAACAATGCCGAGCAAGCCAAAGGACTCTTGCAAGATAGGCTTACCAAAGCCGAAGATTTTGAGAGGCTAGAGCAAGTCTTGCTCACGCAGCTTCAAAAAGATGCCCGTGAAGTGACTTACAATGAACTTTTACTGTGGCTTTATATCCAGCAAAAGAGGTTTTACAGGGCTTTTATACAAGCCAAAGCACTTGACAAAAGATACCGATTAGAAGGAAGCGAACTTTACAGCATTGGGCTTATCAGCATGCAAAATCATGATTATAAAAGTGCACAGACCATCTTTGAATATATCATAGAAACCTACAAAGGAGGTGAATATTACTCACAAGCACGCAGCCAATATATCAAAGCAAAAGAGGAGGTAATCAAAAGCACTTATCCGCTAGACCTTGCAGAAATACGCTCACTTATATCTGATTATCAGTTACTTATAGCTGAACTCGGGAAAAATTATCGTACTTTTGATGATATTAGAAGCATGGCACAGCTCCATGCTTTTTATCTCAATGAAAAGGATACGGCTATCCAAATTTTAGAAGAAGCCATACAGCTAGGCAGAGGCAGGAATGATTTTGTGGCAGAATGTAAGACAGACTTAGGAGATATTTATTTGCTCAAAAATGAGCCATGGGAAGCCACACTTCTCTACTCACAAGTAGAAAAACTCAAGCCCGAGCACCCACTAGGTTATGAAGCAAAGCTCAGAAATGCCAAGCTATCTTATTACAAAGGCGATTTTGAGCTTGCACAAGAGCATCTTGATATTCTTAAAGAAGCTACCACACGCGAAATAGCCAATAATGCCATGGAGTTAAGCCTGCTTATTAGAGATAATCTTTTATTTGATACCACAGGTACCGCTTTGAGAGAGTTTTCCCAAATTGAGCTTACACTGTTTCAACATGATGACGAAAAAGCCCTCAAAGATTTAAAAAATATGCTCACAGACTACCCAAAACACAGCATCAGAGATGAAGTACTCTGGAGAAGGGCAAACCTACTCTTGAAAATGTCAAAACCAGAAGAGGCATTGATTGATTTGGAGAAGATTATCACAGAATATGCTGAAGATATTTGGGGGGATGACGCCCTCTTTTTGATGGGTAAAACCTATGAAGAAACACTCAAAAACAAGGATAAAGCCCAAGAAATCTATAAAAATCATTTGCTCAAATACCCAGGAAGTATCTACACGGCAGAAGCCCGAAAAAGATTCAGAACATTGAGAGGTGATTTTGTGGAGATACGCTAAATATCAATAAGGCTGACACAGACTGATTGTACTCTAGCAAGACGAAATAAGAGTAAACTCTCAAAAAATAAAACAAGCCATAGGTCAAAATATACCATGTAAGCATTGAATCAAAAAACAATTATTTTATGGTAAACTATTTGATAAATACGCAAACATAAGCCAAAAACATTCTATAGAATAGAACTCGAGAATGGACTATAATTTCTTTTTTTTCGTATAATGGCAACTTTGTCTTAAAAAACAAGTAATTTACTCCTAAATAAAGGTATTTACTTACAAAAACATACATTTAATAAAAATTTTCATAAACACATATATCTAACTCTATACACATTATGTCAAAAGTTGCACTTATTACAGGTATCACAGGTCAAGATGGTGCTTATCTTGCCGAATTATTACTCAATAAAGGATACACTGTACATGGCATCAAACGCCGTAGCTCTCTCTTTAATACTGACCGAATAGATGGGCTTTATCAAGACCCACACGAAAAAGAGCTCAGATTTATCTTGCATTATGGCGACTTAACAGACTCTACCAACATCATTCGGATTATCCAAGAGGTACAGCCCGACGAAATCTACAACCTTGGTGCTATGTCACACGTCAAAGTCAGTTTTGATGCACCAGAATATACTGCCAATGTAGATGCACTCGGAACACTTCGTATCTTAGAAGCTGTCAGACTATTAGGGCTTACTAAAAAAACCAAAATCTACCAAGCCTCTACCTCTGAGCTATATGGTTTGGTACAGGCAGTGCCACAAAGTGAAACGACGCCTTTTTACCCTCGTTCACCCTATGCCGTAGCAAAAATGTATGGCTACTGGATTATCGTAAATTACCGTGAAGCTTATGGTATGTATGCCTGCAATGGCATCCTCTTTAACCACGAAAGCCCACTAAGAGGTGAAACGTTTGTAACTCGCAAAATAACCCGTGCCGTTTCTCGTATTGCCCTAGGTCTGCAAGATAACCTCTACCTGGGAAACCTTGATGCCAAACGTGACTGGGGACACGCCAAAGATTATGTAGAAGCCATGTACCTGATGCTTCAGCAAGAAACTCCCGAAGATTTTGTAGTAGCCACAGGTGTAACCACCACAGTAAGAGATTTTGTCAAAATGGCTTTCCAGGAAGTAGGCATAGAGGTAGAATTTAAGGGAGAAGGTATCAATGAAAAAGGCTACGTAGTCGCCTGTGATAGCTCTGAATATCAAGTAGAAATAGGAAAAGAAGTAGTGGCTATAGATGAGCGTTATTTCCGACCGACAGAGGTAGAACTCCTTATAGGAGACCCCACCAAAGCACAGCAAAAGCTTGGCTGGACACCAAAGTATGACTTACCTATGCTCGTGAATGATATGATGAAATCAGACCTTGCACTCTTCAAGCGTGACCAATACTTGCGTGAAGGTGGTCATAAGACTATGAATTACCACGAATAGGAAGCCCCCCAACCCCCAAAGGGGGAGCGAAAGGGCTTTATGTAAAATAAGAATTAAAAAATAAATCATAAAACAAAAATCCCCCCCTCGGGGGCTAAGGGGCTTTACAATGGAAAAAAACAGCAAAATATATGTAGCTGGGCACAGAGGAATGGTAGGTTCTGCCATCGTCCGTAAGTTTCAGCAAGAAGGCTTTGCCAATTTCGTATTGCGTACTTCCAAAGAACTAGACCTGCGCAATCAGCAAGCCGTAGCAGATTTCTTTGCCGAAGAAAAACCCGATTATGTATTCTTGGCAGCTGCCAAAGTAGGAGGTATCTTGGCAAACAATACCTACAGAGCTGATTTTATTTATGAAAATCTGATGATTCAAAATAATGTCATTCATCAATCTTACCTAAACGGGGTAAAAAAATTGATGTTTTTGGGCTCATCTTGTATCTATCCTAAAATGGCACCGCAGCCGCTCAAAGAAGAATATCTGCTTACAGGCTTGCTAGAACCTACCAATGAACCGTATGCCATTGCCAAAATCTCAGGTATTAAGATGTGTGAGGCTTATCGCGAGCAATATGGATGTAATTTTATCTCGGTGATGCCCACCAATCTATATGGTGAAAATGACAACTATGACCTACAAAACTCACACGTACTGCCCGCACTCATGCGTAAGTTTGTGGAGGCTCGACAAGAAAGCAAAGAGTTTGTAGAAATTTGGGGCACAGGAAGCCCTCTAAGAGAGTTTCTGAATGTAGATGATCTAGCAGATGCTTGCTACTTTTTGATGCAAAATTACGATGAAAAGGGCTTTGTAAACATAGGTACAGGCGAAGACATTTCTATCAAAGATTTGGCACTGCTCGTCAAAGAGCTGAGTGGCTACAAAGGCGAGCTAAGATTTGACACCTCTAAACCCGATGGTACACCACGCAAACTCATGGATGTGAGCTACCTCAAAAACTTAGGCTGGAAAGCAAAAATCACCTTGCGTGAAGGCATCAGCAAGATTCTTCAAGAGAAGTTTGATTTGGAGATGGCTTAGTCCGTTTAGCCATAATACTCATCATATGACCATATAAAGTTCTGTACTTTATGTGGTTTTTTAGGTGAGTTTTCTTTTTTAGTTTGATAGTATCAAAAGATGAGGTATTTTACATCTATGCTAGTTTCTGGTTTGATATCAAATTTATAAAAAAAGAAGTATTTGTCGGACTTATCGAAGTCTTATTTTAGTTTTCTTTTTTAGTCTTTACCTTGTCAATATGCCTTTATTTTTCGGAGCATTGTTTGGGGAGATATTGATAAGTTTTTTTGAAGGAAGTATTTGGGAATGAACCCTTATTAGGCATTCAACTTATTTATCATCTTCACTCAAAAACATTATCAAGAACTTAAGCTTATGTACACAGCCCCTTAGATATTGAGAAAATCATAATATGAAGCCACATACTCATAATCAATGAGTTATGTGGCTTTTTTAATTTCATAGAAATCATTAAAAGCTACTGAGATTCCTCTGAGTAGTTCTACTTCTTGTGGAGAGAATAAAAACCATTCTCCTTTTAGGTTGAGGTCTTTAAAGGTTTTTTGCAGGGTTCTTTCCCAAAGTAGTGCCATGGCTTCATTTGGAAATTCAATAGTAAGGATAAGTTTCGTGTCTGTACCCGCATTCTCAAAGGCCCTAATTCTATCAAGTGGGTCATTGCTTTTTCCAATTTTATATTCATTCGTGCCTATCTTGCGGAAGAGATACATATATGATTTTTGTTCTTCGAGCTGATGAGGGAAGAGCATAAATTTCTCCAACTTATCCACACGATTGCTTAGATTGTGGATAAGTGATGTGAGTTCTATATGATTCTTATCAATTTTCTTCTGAAGCATTTCATACATCGCACTCATGTACTGATGCATTTTAGCCTCTAGTAAATCTACTTTATCAGTTTGCTTATTTTTCTCTAATTCTCTGATAATCAGGTCTTCCGCCCAATCTCTGAATAACTTTGCCCTTGCTGATTTGATGAAAAAGCCTAGACGAATTACACCTCGTTTTGTCCAGAAGGTTTTGAGAGAACCACCTTGTCCTACGGTGTCGGTATTTTCGACACCGATAAAATGCTTGCCATCTGTTAGTTCATCTTTATGAAGTCTTTTATGATCTCTAATAGTACTTTCACTCACCCCATAGCCTTCGGCTACAAGCCTAGTTTCCATGAGCCATTCGTGGGTTTCGTGAGGTCTTACATAGAGGGTAAGCCCTTCAAATTGGGTTTCGATGAGGAGTTGTTGTTGATTTTCCATTGTGTTGGGAGTTTAAATTTAAAATTATCATAAATGTAGTGAACGACACTTTAAAAAACAAATTTTTTTTGTTTTATTTTTCATATTTATCAAAAAATAATTTTAGTAATTGTTGATAAGCATTTGAAATAGTTTTGTAACGTCCAGTTTCCCATTCAGAAATTTTGGTTCTTTTAACATTTAGCCCATCAGCCACCTCTTGCTGCTTTAAATTGTGCTTTTTCCTCAGTTCTTTGAGTTTTTCTCCTGTGAATTGTTTGGTTTCTTTGCTCATAAGATATGTTTTTTTGTGTAAAAATAGGGTTTTATCTGAATTTTTCAAAGGTACGAGCAATTGCTACAAAGAAAGCTACATCTTCTTCTGTGAGTAAAAACCACTCCCCTTTGATTCTTTTGTCTTTGAAATAGGTTTTAAAAGTATTTTCCCATAGCAGTGCTTGTTGCTCTGATTCAAGCGTAAAGTAATCTACTAGTTCAAGGTCTTCGCCAGCTACTTCAAGTTCTTTTCGTCTTTTGCTAGGGTGAACGCTTTTGCCGAATTTATGTATGTGTGTGTCTATTCTTCGCATAAGGTAGGTAGAGGCTTCTCTTTGTTCTGTTTTTTGAGGGAGTAAAGTAGGGTTCTCTAACTTATCCACACGAGTAGCTAGATTGTGGATAAGTAGCATTACCTCAGCATGGTT
>JAABSX010000046.1 GCA_011390205.1 Microscillaceae bacterium
GCCCTACGAGGGGTTTATCGGCTTGCACCAGCGTACTGAATAACCTGACATTCTGTTCGGCGATTTTCTTGGCATCTTTGAGCAAACCTTTGGAGAGGTAAGTGCGCCCGCTTTCGGCGTGATTGGGCAAAATGACCTCATAGCCCAAGCGAGTGAGCAGTTCTATCGCCTTGATGCCAATGGGCGTATCGTTGTAGTTGGTAAACTCATCTGCAAAGAAGAACACTTGTCCTTTTTTCTGTGTAATTGCCTGATTGAGGCGATTAAGGTGCTTATTTGCCCATTTTCGGAGGGTTTGTTTGTGCAGCTCGGGCAGAGAGCGTTTGGGGTGAAAACCCATCAGTTTTTTGCTAAGTTCGCCCGTGAGTTTTGTCTTAAACCAAAAATTATAGGCTTTGGGCAACAGCGTAGCGAGCTTGTTGAGGTTATTGTAATTGGCAATCAGCCGAGTGCGGAGCGGAATGCCATTGGCATCGTAGTAATTTTGGAGAAATTCGGCCTTCATCTTGCCTATGTCCACATTAGAAGGGCATTCTGATTTGCAGCCCTTGCAAGAAAGGCACAAATCCATGACCTCTTTGATAGATTCACTGTTAAATGGATTAGATTCTGTGGAGTGCGTCAAGATTTCTCTCAAAATATTTGCCCTGGCTCGGGTCGTGTCTTTTTCGGCACGGGTGGCCATGTAGCTAGGGCACATCGTGCCGCCGCTGAGGTGCGTTTTTCGGCAGTCTCCTGAGCCATTGCACATTTCGGCTGCCCTCAAAATGCCTTGTTCTCCCGAAAAATCAAAATAAGTCTTGATGTCAGGGGTTTCTTGCCCTTTGGCGTAGCGTAGGTGTGTATCCATAGGCGGAGCATGCACGATTTTGCCAGGGTTGAAGATATTTTGTGGGTCAAAGGCATACTTGACTGCTTTGAGGAGGGTGTAATTTTTTTCGCCAATCATTTTAGGGATAAATTCCGCCCTGAGTCTGCCATCACCGTGCTCACCACTGAGCGAACCACGGTATTTTTTGACGAGTGTGGCTATTTCTTCGGCGATGAGCCTAAATTGAGCCTGTCCTTCGGCAGTTTTGAGGTTAAGAATCGGGCGAAGGTGCAGTTCGCCTGAGCCAGCATGGGCATAATGCACTGAGTACATTCCGTGTTTTTGGAGGATTTGGTTAAATTCTGCAATGTATTCGGGCAGTTCTTGCACATCTACAGCCGTATCTTCTATCACAGGGGCAGGTTTTTCATCTCCAGGGATATTTGACAAAAGCCCCAGACCAGCCTTGCGTAAGTTCCAGACTTTGCCTGCATCTTCTTTCGCTACGATAGGGAAATGATAGCCCAAGCCCAGTGATTCAAGCTCTGCAATCAATGCCTGAGCCGTACTTTCACAGGCTGCTTTGCTTTCTCGGCTAATCTCCATCACCAGAATGGCTTGTGGGTCATCCTTGACAAAAAAACGGTTTTGACGTTGCTCTGTATTGGTTTTAGTCCGCTCCAGCACATAGTGGTCCATCAGTTCGCAGGCAGAGGGTTGGTATTTGAGGGCGATGAGATTGGCACGCAGAGATTCATCTATAGAATGGAAATGCCCACAGACCAATACCTTTTCGGGAGGGGGAAGGGGAATGGTTCTAAGGGTGATTTCGGTCATCAGGCAAAGTGTACCTTCAGAGCCAGCTATCAGTTTACAAAAATTAAAATCTTCTTTTCCTGCTGTAAAAGGGGCAGTTTCTAAGAGTAAATCTAGGGCGTAGCCTGTGTTCCTTCTTGGGATATTGGGTTTGGGAAATTCTCTTCGGATTTCTTCCTGAAAATCTTTTTGTTTGAGAATGGTCTGGATTTGTTGATAGATTTTGTTTTCGAGTGTTTCTCCCTTGCATTTTTGCTGAAATTCTTCTTCGCTCAGGCTTTTAAAGATGACCTCTGAGCCATCACTGAGGAGGGCTTTGACCTCTAAGAGATGCTCTCTAGTGCTGCCATAAACCACTGAATTAGAGCCACATGAGTTGTTGCCTACCATTCCACCGAGCATGGCACGGTTGGCGGTAGAAGTCTCGGGGCCAAAATACAAGCCATAAGATTTGAGAAATAAATTTAACTCGTCACGTACCACGCCAGGCTGCACTTTCACCCAGTTTTCTTGCTCATTCAGGGCTATGATTTTGGTAAAATACTTAGACATATCCACCACGATGCCCTCACCTACCACTTGCCCCGCAAGCGAAGTGCCTGCTGTGCGAGGGATGAGTGATACTTTGTGATTTTGAGCAAAAGACACTAAAGCCTTAAGGTCAGCTTCTGTTTTGGGCAAGGTAACAGCCAGAGGCATCTCACGATAAGCAGAGGCATCTGTGGCATAGAGTATCCTCATGGTATCCTCTAAATAAAATTCACCTGAGAAATCTTCTTTGAGTGCTTCTAAGGCTGGCATAGACTTTTGATGTACTGCATTTTGTGAGGTCATATTTCGTATTTCTTTTGATACAAAGTTAGGTGTTTTTCTTTCTCATCAAAAAGAATTTGTGAGAGCGGATTGTTGTGTTGTGGGAGTAAGCTAAATTTAGAAATTTTAACCAATCTGTTTGATTTTTCATGTTCTTTATGGCGAATTACTTCCACACAGTGTTTTTTATATGAAAATAACTTAATTATTTCTTAGATTTGTCAAATGGATGGTTTCAAACGTTTGCATTCTTTCATTTCAAATATTTTACATCCCTCCATTTCAAATGATTTTACCAAAATAAAGATGATGAAAAACATTACTTACCTGTACATTTTGTGCTTTTTGTGTTTACTGATAGGTAGCACTCATTTAGCTGCACAAAGTCAAGACTTACTTCCACTCGCCAAACGCTATCTTGACCAGAAGCACCATGGCGTTACCAAACAAGCCGACTTTGATTGGATAATCACAGATCAATCTTACAGTACCCGCAATCAAGTAACCTACCTCTATCTCAGACAAACCTACCAAGGCGTAGAAATCGTCAATGCCAACATCAGTATGGCTCTTAAAGATGGGCGGGTAGTGCATCAAGCTGGAAAGCTTATCTCTAAAATACCTACAAAAGGACTGAGTAAATCTCCTTCTATCAGTGCTGAAGGGGCTATCCAAAAAGCAGCCGAACAACTTTCGCTCAGTATTACTGAGCCAATAAGACAAGAACAGAGCAAAAACCCTCATTCAAGAGCCGCAATCTACAGCAAAGGAGGCATTTCTCTAGAGCCTATTCCCGTAAAAATGGTCTATTGGCAAAACCCCGAAGGAGCACTCGTATTGGCTTGGGATTTGTCGATTTACCCCCTTGACCAGCAAAACTGGTGGAGCTTAAGAGTAGATGCACAAACTGGCAGTGTGCTCGAGAAAGGCAACTGGGTTACCAAATGTCAGTTTGATGCCAAACCACACATACATGCGCAGGGTGAAAGATTAGATTTTGCAAATAATACTTCTCTCATGCCCGAGTGGCTCAAGCATTCTCACCAAAGCCTCAACACGGGTGAGCAATACAATGTATTCCCGATGCCCATAGAAAGCCCCAACCATGGGGCTCGAAACCTAGAAGTAACCCCTCACAACAGCATTGCTTCTCCTTTTGGCTGGCATGATACCAATGGAGTAGCAGGGGCAGAGTTTACCACTACTCGTGGCAACAACGTACATGCCTACGAAGACCGCAATGATTCCAATATACCTGGATTTAGCCCTGAGGGTGGTGCAAGTTTAAATTTCGATTTTCCCATTAATTTTAATGTTGATCCAGACAGATACCAAGAGGCTTCTATCACCAACTTATTTTACTGGAATAACATTATGCATGATGTTTTCTATCATTATGGCTTTGATGAGCAAAGTGGTAATTTCCAAGTTAAGAATTATTCAGGGCAAGGCTTGGGCAATGACGATGTGCGTGCCGAAGACCAGGATGGTTCTGGTACTAATAATGCCAATTTTGGGACTCCCCCCGACGGAAGCCGCCCCCGCATGCAAATGTTCCTCTGGAATCTACCAGCAGGTGGGCCCAAGTTGATAGTCAATAGCCCAGAAGCCATTACAGGCACTTACACTGCCTCAGGATCTGATTTTGGTGGAAATTTAGATACTCCTCCAACGGGTGATTTGGTGCTAGTAAATGATGGCACTGCCAACCCCACGCAAGGCTGCGAAGCCTTGATAAATGCTTCCGAAGTGAATGGCAAGATAGCTGTCGTAGATAGAGGTACTTGTACTTTTGTGCAGAAAGCACTGAATGCCCAAGCTGCGGGTGCTATAGGGCTCATTGTTGTAAATAATACAACAGGGCTTATCAATATGTCAGGCACGGATTCAGGCATTACGATTCCTATCATCATGATTGGCCAAGAAGATGGGCAACTTATCAAAAACAACTTGGGTACAGGTGTCAATGCTACTATGCTTGGTGCTGCCACTTTCATTACCAGTAGTTTTGACAATGGAATCATTGCCCACGAATACGGACACGGAATATCTAACCGCTTAGCAGGTGGTCCTGGTAATTCAAACTGCCTGAATACAACTGAGCAAATGGGCGAAGGATGGAGTGATTATTTTGGGCTTATACTCACGATGAAGCCTGGAGATATAGGCGCTACCCCAAGGGGAATCGGGACTTACGCCGTTAGCCAGCCCACCACAGGAAGAGGTATCCGCCCTGCACCTTATACCACAGATATGGGTGTGAATCCTTTTACCTATGCCAACCTTAACAGTAGCAATATCTCGCAGCCTCACGGAATTGGGTTTATATGGTGTACTACACTTTGGGATATGACTTGGCTCTTCATAGAAAGATATGGACTTGATGAAGATGTATATACAGGCACGGGAGGAAATAACATCGCTCTACAGCTCGTCATGGATGGACTCAAGCTACAGCCCTGCGGACCAGGATTCGTAGATGGGCGGGATGCTATTTTACTGGCTGACCAACTCAACAATGGCGGAGCAAATCAAGATATTATTTGGCAAGCCTTCGCAGGTAGAGGCTTGGGTGCAGATGCAGACCAAGGAGACCCCAATAGCCGTGATGATGGCTCGGTATCTTTCGATATGCCCAAAAGTTTACAAATCAGTAAGTCAGTAAACAAAACACTCTCAGAAACGGGCGATATACTCACCTACGAAATCACCGTGAAAAATATCCTCACAGAAACAGAACAAAACATCAGCGTAGAGGATATTCTAGACAATGGGCTTACACTTGTAGAGGGCTCACTCAGTGAGGGGGGCAGTGCCAATGGAAATACCATTACTTTTACCAAAGCCCAGCTTGTAGCACAAGAATCTGTAACTTTCTCTTTTCAGGCAGAAATAATACAAACTGAAGGTACACAAATACTCTTTTCGGATGGGCACGAAGAAGGGGGAACTAACTGGACAGCCACTGCTGTAACGAACAGCAACCTATGGACTCTGCAAGGAAATAACCCCAATGGAGGAGCAAATGCTTGGTTTGTACCCAATGTTGGAGCAGTTTCATTGCAAACTTTGTCTCTGAACGAGGCGTTTCCTGTTGGGGCATCTTCTAAAATAGCCCTATGGCACGCCTACAACACGGAAATAGGGTATGATGGAGGCATCATCGAGGCATCTACAGATGGCGGTATAACTTGGGCTGACCTAGGGCCAATGATGATAGAAAACGGATACGACATAACACTAAACAATAACTTTGAAAATCCCATAGGAGGCAGACCAGCATTTTCAGGAAGTAGTGGAGGCTATATCAAGACAGTCATTAACCTCTCAAGCCTAGCAGGGCAATATGTGAAAATTAGATTTAGATTTGGCTCTGATAGCGGGGTAGGTGGCATAGGATGGTATGTAGATGACATCTATGTCTTTGAAGGGGATGAGCAAAGTATCAGCAACCAGGCTTGCCTTACGTATGATGCTGAGCCAAACCCACGCTGCGCAAACGCACAAGATGTATTGATTCTTTCTGAAATTGTATTGCCAGATTGTGCTGCCAATGCAGGTCTGATTACTAGCACTATCACATTGCCTGTGGTATTTTGCCAAGATGACAACAGTATCTTGAACTTTGGAAAAATGCACAATGCCCTCAATCCTGACCCTGGTGCGGGCTTTGCGTACCGTTATTTGATTACTACAAGAGAGTTGCCTTATCAAATCATCGCAAGGAATGCCACAGGAAGTTTTGACCCTACAGCACTTGCCATTGCTACTTTTAAGATTTGGGGATTCTCTTATGATGAGAGCAATACTGAAACCAATGTAGATACTTATCTCAATGGATTTACTACCGTACAGGCCATCCAAGGAGAGATTAATTCAGGACTTACTTGTGCCAAGTTGAGCAATACATTTGAGCTAGGAGGAGTGGCTCAGATTACAAAATCACCTTGTACGGCATTGCCTTCTATTCAAAGTAACCCTGAAATAAACTACTACCCCAACCCTAGCACTGAGGAGGTTAATATTTCTATCACAGGGCATGCAGGGCAAAAGGCAATGGTTACTTTGTTTGATGCTAAGGGAATGCCCGTTTATACGGAGGCTTTTGAGGTGTCAGATGGCAATCATACCAAAACCCTAGACATCAGAAAGCTACAAGCAGGGCTTTATCTTATCAGAATTGGTCTAGGAGATGCCACTTATCAAGATAGGCTCATCGTAGAGTAGAAAGTACTTCATACTTAAACCCAAAAAAAGCCCATTCAAAACTGATTGGGCTTTTTTTGGGTTTAAATAGAAAGATAGCAAAAGTCTATTATCAAGAAATAGACATCAGCAACACCAACAATTTGAAATTATGATTACAAACTGACTCAAAATCTGATTAATTTCATAAATTTGTACGAGAGACTGATTTAAAACACAATTTTATACTTATACGTTGTAAGTGCTTTAACCCATTTTGAAATTTATGCAAAATAATACTTGGAAAACTATTTTTATCTCTTTGATTGCGGGCTTTACAGGGGCTTTTGCATACCAGCTGACTATAAACTTTTCTTCTGAAAATACAGAGAAACTACCAATCTTGGAAGAGCAAGCAGTCTACCGAAATGTAAAAAAAGACCCTCTACCCCCTGTCAATGAAGATATTAACTTCGTAACTGCTTCAGCTCTGAGCACACCCTCAGTAGTCTATATCAAAACTGTGTTTGACAACTACAGCTCTACCAATATCTTTGATTTGTATTTCGGAGATGGTGGCGGCGGAAGAAAATCTGCTGGCTCAGGTTCAGGCGTGATTTTCACCTCTGACGGATACATCGTTACCAATTACCACGTCATAGAGAATGCCGAACGAATAGAAGTCATTCATCAAAAGAAAAGCTATGAAGCCACCTTGATAGGCACAGACCCCTCTTCTGACTTGGCAATCATCAAAATAGAATCTAAAAACCTGCCTGCAGTGAAGCGAGGAAACTCTAAAAGTCTGAGAGTAGGGGAGTGGGTCATCGCGGTAGGCAATCCATTTAACCTAGAATCTACCGTTACGGCTGGCATCGTCAGTGCTAAAGGAAGAGATATTGCACTGCTCAGTGGGCAGTTCCCCTTAGAATCATTCATTCAAACAGACGCAGCCATCAATCCAGGCAACAGTGGAGGGGCATTGGTCAATATCAAAGGAGAGCTTGTGGGCATCAATACAGCCATTTTATCTCGCACTGGCTCTTACACTGGGTATGGCTTTGCGGTGCCGATAGATATTGTTGCCAAGATTTTTAATGACATCATTCAATATGGAGAGGTTCAGAAAGCATTCACAGGGCTACAAGTAACGGATTTGGATTCAGAAAAAGATAAAAAATACAAACTAAACCTTGATAAATATGAGGGGGCAGTAGTGGTCAGTAGCCAGGCATCAAGCAATGCTGCCAAAGTGGGCATGGAAGAAGGAACGGTGATTCTGAAAATCAACAATGACGATGTAGAGGGTAAGAGTAGTTTTGAAGAGCTGATAAGCTACTACAGACCTGGAGATAAAGTGAAAATTACTTTCTTAAAAAAGGGTAAAATACAAGAAACTACCCTCATACTCACCAACCGAAACGGCACTACCGAAGTGCTGAAAAATGAAACCTTTGTATCCGAAGGTCTGGGTGTAGAGCTAGAGCCTGTATCCAAGATAGAAAAAGAAAGACTTAACATAGAGGAAGGTGTCAGGGTAGTGAAAGTCAGGCGAGGGCTGTTTAGTAGGTTAGGAATTCAAGAAGGATTTATCATCACTTCTATCAACAAAACACCCGTTACTGAGCCTGCCCAAGTAGAAAAAATACTGGGCAACATCAGTGGAAGGGTTTATATAGAAGCCATCAGCCCCGAAGGAGTGAGGGGCTATTTTAATTATTATTTTTAATTTAACAAATGCCTGAAATGGAATCAAAAAAGAATGGAATAAGCCCCAATATGTTATTAATGGGCAGCATAGTAGGTATTTTATTTGGTTTTAATCTTGATTTGCCTTTTCTAATATTGGCAGGCATAGGTGGGCTAATATGGAGAAGGCAGATACTTTCCAAGCAGAAAAAAGCACTGAGGGCGGGCCCAGTGCAGCCACGTTTTGAACTGACTGATGATTTGATTATGCGTCTGGCAAAGCGTCTAGGAGGTAAAATATCTGCAGAAGACCTTTCGGCACAGACCAGCCTAAGTGTAGAGCAGGCAAAGGCTCGGTTAGAAACACTGATGCAAAGAGGAGATTGTGAAATAGACTTAGATGGCATAGATGCAAATGGAAGAATTTATTATCAGTTTAACTGAATTTAAAAATGCTTTAATTTTTTAATTATCAATAGATTATAGGAGAAATCATAAATCATAAAACTAAAAACGCTCAAGTACTTAACTTAATTAAAATACATTATGACACCATTTCTAATAATGGTCATGATTGCTGCCGCAAGTATGATCATAATCGTGTTTGGTAGTTCAAGCAAAAAATCTTCAAAAAACATTGCAAGCTCTCGGGCGCCATCACAAAAAGTATTTGTCTTGACCGATGACCTTATCATCCGTCTTGCCAAGCGGCTAGGAGGCAAAATAACCGCCTCTGACCTCTCTGCACAGACCAGCCTGAGTATAGAGCAAGCCAAAGCACGTCTTGACATCATGCAAGAGAAAGGGATTTGTGAGATAGACTTAGATGCTGTGGATAGGAGTGGAAAGATTTATTATCACTTTGTGTAAAGTGAAAAACTACTACTATTACATAATGTGTTGATTGGCAATGGTTTATGCTAGAATAGCAATCTAAATTAATTTTGCGGCATATAAGTAGGCAGACATTTTAGACAACTTTAGATTCTAAAGCAAAAAAGCAGCAATTCAATCTGAATTGCTGCTTTTTTGATGGTTTTTAGCCATAAAGGTATTCCTTGGTATTATGAAAATAGTTTTCATTTACCCATATGACTGCTCGGGTTTCGGTATCAAAGTTAGCGATTTGGTTGAATCCCATTTCTTTGAGTACTTTTTTATTTTTAGCAAAAAAGGCTTTTACTTTTCCTTCTTCTTCTTCTTTGGTGGCTACGTAAATCATAATAGAAAAAATTGATGAATTTAGAGAATTATATTATCAAGTACAGTATTTTATACACAGACTGTATTCTTTAGAGCAAGGTCACAACCAATAAACAAATATAAGTCTTTAATTGTTCGTTTTGGGCTTTGGCTGCTGTGGGCTTGGTCAAATACTGCTGTATTCTTTGATTTTTTGTTCTGCCAGTCTGATGACATACTGCGTCTGTTCTTCTATACTAATATTGCTAGAATCAAGTATGAGGGCATCTTGTGCCTTTAAGAGAGGGCCTTCTTCTCGGCTTGTATCTATGAGGTCTCTTTTTTTTAGGTTTTCTAGAATGGTCTCAATCTCGATTTCTTCTCCTTGTTTTTTGAGCTCGGCCTGTCTGCGTTTTGCTCTGATGCTTACATCGGTCTGCATAAATATTTTTAGGTCAGCCTCTGGAAACACTACAGTACCGATGTCTCTTCCATCCATGACGATTCCCTTTTTTTTGCCCATTTGCTGCTGCTGTGCTACCATGGCATGTCTGACGGCAGCGATTCTGCTCACCTCACTTACTTTTTGAGAGATATACATTTTTCGGATTTCATTTTCTACATTTTTGCCATTGAGATAGGCATCACTTTTTTGGCTACTTGGGTTATAGACGAAGGAGATTTGAAGCTGTGCGAGTGCATTTTGTATCTCTGAGGGCTGCTCGAGGTTTACGTGATGATTGAGGAAAAACAGCGTAACGGCTCGGTACATAGCTCCTGTGTCTATGTAGATATAGTTGAGGTGCTGTGCTACGGCTTTGGCAGTGGTGCTTTTGCCGCAGCCAGCATAGCCATCAATGGCAATAATAATGGGAGTGTTCATTTTTTGAGGTTTAATTTACTTCAAAAATCCGAATTTTTTTTGCATAAAAAAAACCTACCAAAGGTAGGTTTAACAATCTTTTAGAGGGCAGGGGATTCTTCCTTTTTTGAGTACTTTGTGTGGTTTTCGGCGTTTTTGCATTTTAGGGTTACAGCTCTCGAGGCTCAGCCCCAGCATTATCAGGATGAGAAACAATCCGACTACTCTTCGCCAATTTTTCATAGATATTCATTTTGAGTATGGATTGTTTAGTTCTTTCGTTTTTTGTTGATGGGCTTCGTAAAGTCTTTTGGTTTATGTTTTCTAGGCACCCAAGTCTGTTTGATGGGTTCGTAGCCTGAGCATGATGCTAAAAAGCAAGTGAGTATTCCAAGGATTAATAATTTTCTCATAACACTTTAATATTTTGTTTTACATTCATTTAACGCAAAATTGCTGAAAAGTTATCAATCAAACTAAAAAAAGCGGGGCTTTTGTAAGGATATTTAAAGCTTTGCCGTTTTTCTAACCATTCTAAGGATTGATTCTTCTTGGGTCATTTCTTTGATTTGTTCTAGGCTAAACCATTGCAAATCTTTGGATTCGGAACTGATACTGAGGGCGGTATCTTCTGCTATCACAAAACAAAATCTAATATCATAGTGTGCGTGCTGTGGCATATCTCCTCTGGCAGGGAAGATGTGGATGTCTATATCAAATATCTCTGCGGTTATTTTTTTGGTAATTTTGATGCCTGTTTCTTCTTCTAATTCACGGCAAGCCGTGTGGTAGATGCTTTTATCTGTGGGCTCAGCATGCCCGCCAGGCTGCATCCATTGGTTTAGCTTTCGGTGATGTACCAAGAGAGCTTTGTCTGTGGCTTCATTGACAATCCAGGCTGAGCCTGTAAGGTGTCCTGGCAGTAGATTTCTATCATAAAAATCAGGAAAAGTATGCACCAAATCTTCAGTTTGGGTTTTAAAAATCTGCTCTTTTGGGTCAGTACAGTGGTATTTCTGGAATAAATCAAGGGTATCAAGTTGATTCAAAGCAGTAGTTTGTTTTAGTAAAAAATTGGAGATAAAAAATATTTTATATTTTAAAGTTAACGAAGATATTTTGAATTTTCTTGAATTTAAGCAACTGATTTTATCTTGATTATTTGGTTTCTAAATAAAACATCATCACCTGATAGATGCCCTATAAGTGCTTGCCCGAGTGGAGAGGCAGGAGAGATACAAAAGCACGTAACTGCTTCCCAAGAGATTTTGCCAAGCCCAATACTGAGGTAATAATAGCCTGTATTGGCTTCTATGAGGCTTCCGAGTCTTATTTTAGGGTTTTTGTATTTTGAGTCTATTCTGTGCATGACTTCTTGCATTTTGATTATTTCGGTGATTTGGGTGTTGATTTTGTCTTTTTCTTGTTGAATCAGTGCCGGACCAGTTTCGTATTTATCTCCCATGCTGCTTTTGGTATCTTGTTGGGCGGCTTCTTTGAGCTCTTTGAGGCTGTCTTTAGCTTCTTGGAGTTTTGCTTGCAGGGTATCTAAGCAGAGGCTGTGTATTTGTGTTTTGAGCTGCTGGAGGTGATTATTCATAGGATTATTTTAAGCGTTTAGGCAGTGATGGGAAGTGTGATGTAAAAAGAGCTGCCTTTTGCGAGGGTACTTTCTACACGGATACTTCCTTTGTTTTTTTCTAAAAATTCTTTGCAGAGTATCAGCCCCAGACCCGTACCTTTTTCATTGGAAGTGCCTCTGCTGCTTTGCATTTGATTGGAGAATAACAAATCTAATTTATTTTTTTCTATGCCTACCCCCGTATCTTTGATAAGGATTTCCACCTCATTTTTATCAGGGTGATTTTTCGCACTGATGGTAATTTTACCTCCTTTTTCACAAAACTTGACGGCGTTGTTGATTAAGTTTCGGAACACGAGCTTAATCATTTCTCTATCTGCATAGACTTTAGTGTCGGCATTGGTTTGGTTTTTTATTTTTATTTCTTTTCGGGTAGCGATGGGGTCAAAGAGTTGGACATTGTCTCTGATGAGAGAGTTGATAGAAAGTATCTCAGGCATTGTCTGTAGTCCTTCCATTTGGCTTTTTGCCCAGAAGAGGAGATTATCTGTAAGTGAGAGTGTACTCTGCACACTGTTGCCAAGTTCGGGGAGGATTTTTTGCAGTTCTTTTTCAGAAAAATCACCTGAGCGAAATATCTGCAATGTAGCCATTAGCTGATTTAGAGGGCTTCGTAGGTCATGTGAGATGATAGAAAAAAGTCTATTTTTGATTTGGTTAGCTTCTTGAAGCTTTGTGGCTTGGCTTTTTACCTCTTCTTGTTGCCGCCTTAGCACATCATTCATTGCCATGATGTCATCTTTTTGTGCCAAGATTTCCTCATTGATTTGTTGTATCTCTCGAGTGCGTTCTTCTACTCTTTTTTCTAATATAGAGGTCTGTGCTCGGAGATTTTTAGTATAAATATTCACGATAATCACTACCAAGACCGTAATCAGGCTAAGGTAAATTAGGTATGCCCACCAAGTACGGTAAAAAGGTGCTTTGATTTCGAAAGCGTATTTTACGGTGTCGCTTTCTAAGTCATAGATATCTTTGGCTTTGACATAGAGTATATACTTACCTTCGTTGAGGTTTGTAAAATTAACACTAGACTGGTAGCTCCATTCAGACCATTGCTGGTCTTGCCCTTCTAAAAAGTATCGATACTGAATTTTAGATTCCTCTTTATAGTGATGTGCCGTAAACTGAAAATAAAGCTTATTGAGGTCAAAAGGGATAGGGGCATTGTCGATGATGATACTGTTTTTTGCCAGTAGTTTGCTCTGTTGCTGGGTGTCTCCTGCTTTTACAGAGGTGATAGACATACGAAAGGGCTTCTTGATATTGTTTTCCTTTTCGGGGTTGTATTCGTAGAGTCTGTCCCCGATTGCAAACCATACCTTGCCATTCTCTAGCACGAGCATCGGTACATCTACATCTACTATGAAGTTATTGGCAGGGTTTTCTACTCTATGAAATGGGCGAGTGTTGAGGGTGTAAGTTCCTGATTTTTGTTTTCTGAGTACTCCCCCTACCTGCCTACCTGGGTTACGCTCGCTTATCCAGACATATACATCACCTGAGGGGTGCTCCACAAAATTATATACGCATTTGTTTTTGAGTGCTTCTCTGAAATCTGGGTGGGGTTCAAATCGGTCATTTTTAGCATCATATTGATAGAATCCGTCTTCGGTTGTAAAAGTAAGTGAACCATCCTTAAACCTGTATATACGGTTATTGACAGAGCTAGGAAGTCCTTGTGGAGTGCCATATTCTTTTTTACTTATGACAGAGTCTAGTGCTGCATTGAGTTTTAGCTTACGGATTCCGACAGCATAGTTACCTATCCAGATATTTTCTTGCGCATCTTTTTTAATAAACCTGATTTCACCATCGATTCCTTTAATTTTTGTACTTTTCCAGGTATCACCGACTTTGCTGAGTTTATTGAGTCCATTATGATAAGTGCCAAAGAGGTAGGTTTGAGCATTTATTTTTTCTAAGCACATCACGTAGTTTTCTTCTAAGAGAAGGGTACTCTTGTTATTGTCTATCACAAAAAGCCCTGCACTAGTAGTTGCAAAGCATTGATCATCAAACTCAAAGAAGTTCCAGATTTCGCTGTTGGTATTGATAAGTGTACGAAAATTTTTGTCAGAAGTCTGATATTCTATCCTTGATGCGCTGCCTACATATTGCTTTGAGTTATGTTGTGCCAATGCCAGAATAGGGTCCCCTTGTAAGGTAGGCTGATAATAGTAATCTATGGGAGAAGAGAGCATCACTTGTGATACCTCGTGCCCAGTGAGCCAGAGGTTATTCATTTTATCTTCATATATGTGATTATAAGTATTTCCATTAAGCCCTTGTTCTCTTTTTATTTGATAGATAATGTCGCCTTTGGTATTGAGGATAATGAGCCCTTCTTCTAAGATATTTATAGCGATTAACCCATTGTGAAGCCCCTCAATAATAAAAATATCTTTGTTTTTGATAAGTGCGTTGATTTTGCCACTTATTTTTTTAGTGTGGGTTACTGTTGAGTTTTTGAGACTTAGTAAAAGCAATTCATGGTCTTCTGACAAGGCATAGAGCATATCATTCTTATCAGGAAAATTACCTATATAACTAAGTGTCACTTGAGGGAGGCTGGCAATTAACTTACTCCATGGTTTTAGTTGCTTGCCTTCCACATAAAATAATCCTTCGGTATTATAGACACAAACCTTGTTTTGAAACACGAATATATCTGAGTAACCAATAGACCACAGAGATTTTAGGCTAGAAGGAATTACAGCGAACTCTTTGGTTGCCAAATCATAAATGTAGAGCATCTCTGAGTTTGCAAAGACCACTGATTTATCATTGGCTTTGATGGTATAGACGGCCAAGTTCTTGATAATTTCTTTTGGAAGTTTATCAGTAAGAGACCGAATGACAGTCGATCCATCTGGGCGTGTCTCTAGGTATCCAATTAAATTATCACCCCCTAGATAGATAGTACCATTATTTGAAGTATGCAGTACTCTTGCAAAGGTATTTACCGTACATATAATGGACTCCCATTTGTTGCCATCATAGCGCAAAATAGCATCACTGTTGGCCACATAGATGATTTGCTTGGCATCTTGCGCCACTTGCCATGTCTGGAAACCTCCTTTGTAGAGCTTTGAAGTATAATGCTGTATAAATGGGGTTTGAGCAACCACACTGCTGTGCCCCCATATAACAAGGAATAAATAGAATTGGAGTTTAAGTTTCATATTTGTTTTAAATCACACAAAATACGGATTGACTCCATTTGTTATTGGTATCAATGAAAATAGGTATTTTTATGGAAGATTAAAATATTTTACCTAAAATTTTGCCATACTTTTAGAAGAGCAACCTAAGATACCCCTAAACTTACGGTGAAATCTAAGAGTAGTTTTGAATCTACAGATTTATAAAGTAATATTTAATCAAAATTGGAACTTTATCCAGATATGAATCCTAATTATTCAAAAAAAGAAACTTTCCCATAAAGAGTTATATCTTTATAACATCTTGTGTATAAACATTATTTTACAGTTGGTCTTCAAAAAATAATCATTCATCTATTTTTTTTGTAGTTTTCTTGTTTTTATCTTATCAGGAAAAATTTTGACAAGCTTGTTGAACGGGGCTTAGATGTGTTTTTTGTAGTAAGCCCATAAACATCTTGCATTTGTAAGTTTAGATAGAGATTATCTTCAATGATAGCTATTAAGAGCGGATTTATACCATAGGGCTAGGTTTAGAAGATAAATCTATGGTAAAATGTTTGTCCTCAAATTCTTCAAAAGACTGAAAGATTTGTTTTTGTTGCCAGTAAAAACCCACTTTTTTTTCTTCAGGGAAATACTGTGCAGTGTATAAAGTACCAAACCCCTTCTCAAAGCGAGTCTGATAAAGCGGAGGTTTTAGGAAGTTGCTCAGGAATGTATCTTGGCTTTGATAGGGGTTATCTAAGTGAGTGATGAGCTGATGATGGCGCTCTAGGGTCGCACTCATTTTGGCATAGGCTGGCCAAGTGATGCGGTCTTGGTGATTGGTGATGGCAAGTTCTTGGGTGATGAGTGGGTCGCTATCAGGAGCCAAGAATATGGTGCAGTGTTTGCCAGAGGCCTCTAGCACAGTAAGGTTGTATGCCATGTGCACAGGGATTCGGTTCACCTTTTCATTTACTTCTTCAATACTTTCACAGGTTTCTAATAGATACCGAACGAGCAGAGGCACACCAAAGCCCTTGCCCAACACTTGGCTTCCTCCGAAAGTAAGCGAAATAGACAGCCCGCTGTCATTTATCCCATCTAGCACGCCCCAGTTACAATCACTCATAGCTATTACAGGTCTGAGCCAATTAGAATACAATACGACACCCTCAAAATAATGAGGGCTGTAATCATAGTTACGTATAAGGGAGAGTCCGTTTTTTTTCCAGACAGCTTGTGAGCATCCTGATAGATAAGGAGGGGGACAGTAGCCACTTAAAAACCGAGCTGCCACATCTCCGCCTCCTGCCAGCCCCACGAGTGCATCATAGACAGGCACTAATTCAGGCATATACTCTTTGAGTTTGCGGTAGCTTGTGGCATAGCCGACCCTTCTGAGTAGCCCTTCACTCACAAACCATTTACGGTAATAAGGCCAAGATTTATCAAATAAGTGTTTCCATTTTTCGCCAGGTTGTGCCTCTTCAAGGCAGTTAATGTATAAAAACATAAGTTGTATTGTTTTTGTAGCAATGCCAAACCATTACTACGTTGAATTTATCAGATAAAAGAAAGGTATTGCTTTTTACAAGATAGAGAATGGCAAGATATTCCGTATTTTAAATATAAAGAAAAAATATGGAAAATTAAAGGCTTTGATTGAAAATCAGAGCAAATGCGGGGCAATGTCTGGATAAAATACCCCTAAGATTATCAAGGACGCTAAATGCTCGGCAATCCAAGGGGCATTCTTTTTTTACAAAATCAATTTAGAGCTCGAAGCATTCTCCTTTTTGGGGAGTTTCTACTTGTTGATAGCCCTCTTCGTTCAGTGTATGCTTAAAGTCTTGCATGGCAGATGCCTCTCCGTGCACTAAAAACAGTTTTTTGAGTTTTTTGGGAGATTGATAATGTACAAAATCGAGCAAATCATCCAAGTCTCCATGTCCACTAAAGTTATCGATACTCTCAATACGTGCTTTGATAGGGATATCACGTTTTTCAAATTTGATGGTTTTTTCACCGCTTCTAAGGTCGTGCCCTATCGTGCCCTCTGAAGCATACCCTATCAAGAAAATGGTAGCGTAAGGGTTATTAAGGTTTTCTTTGACGTGATGTTCTATCCTTCCTCCCTGAATCATCCCTGAAGAAGAGATGATAATGCACGGCTCTCTGTAGCTTGTGATGGCCTTGCTCTCTTTGATATTGTCCACAAATACAAGATTCTCAAAATCAAAGAGTTGTTTATTGGCTTTTCTGAAATCTTGTGCTTCTTGATTGAGCCATGAGTGGTATTTTTCGTGAATCTCCGTGCTTTTGAGTGCTAGGGGGCTATCTGTAAATATTTTGATATTGGGCAGTTTTCCTTGTACTCGGAGTTTATTCAGTGTAAAAAGCATGGCTTGTGTGCGGCCCACACTGAATGCTGGCACAATGAGTCTTCCAGGGATATCTACGCAGGTAGATTTGATAATATCATAAACAGGCCCTTCAGCAGATTCTTTTGAGGTGTGTCGGCGGTTGCCATAGGTGCTTTCACAGACCAAGTAATCAACCTCAGGCACAGGTGCAGGATCTACCAAAAGTGGGTAATCTTTTCGCCCAATATCTCCTGAGAAGCAAATTGTTTTTTTTCCTCCATTTTCTTGAATCTCAAAAAGCACATGGGCTGCCCCTAGCAAATGCCCCGCAGGGATAAGCTGTAGGCTGATGCCATCTCCTATTTTTTGTTTTTTATGAAAGGGCAATGTTACAAAATGGTCTAGAGCTTGGTGCACTTGTGTATGCACATAAAGTTCTTTGTATTCGGCCGTGTTGCGTAGCTTATTGAATAGCTGCTTTTTTTTGTGGATTCTTTTTATTTTCTTTTGATTGAGCGAGGCAGAGTCATTTAATAAAATCTCTGCAAGTTCGTAAGTAGCCGATGTAGTGAATATTTTCCCTTCAAATCCCTCTCTGATGAGGTTGGGGATAAATCCAGAGTGGTCTATGTGTGCGTGTGTAAGCACTACGGCGTGTATCATAGAAGGCTCAAAAGCGAATAAACCCTTTTGTGTTTCGGGCGTATCTTTTTGGCGGCGGCGATTTTCCATATCCAGACCACAATCAATCAATACCCTAAAATCATCTGCTGTTTCTAACAGAAACATACTCCCAGTTACTTGCTGGGATGCTCCCCAAAATGTCAATTTCATGTGATTTTCCTCAATTATCATAAGCCAGAATAATGAATATACTGTGATGCCATGTTTATGTATCACAGCCTTTTTTCAAAAATAGGCTTTCTTACTGTATTTTCTTTTAATTTTACAAAGGCAGGCTTTGCATTTTACAAAAATACAAAATTGGCAGTGATTTAAGCGAAAAACTTTTTAGCTTTTTCAGATTGGCAAGCCCTTCTCAGGTGGTGAGAGAGAGAGAATCTTATAACTGAAGTTGGGTTTTTGAAGATAATCTTTAAATATTTGTGCATATTTAGACTTAATTTTATGAAAATACACGCTATTTTTTATTTGTTGACACTTTTTTTATTGTGCCAATGTACCATCAATGAAGTAGGCCCACCAGGAGAGGATGGTGGCTTTGATTTAGAGTTGCGTTTTTCCTTAGGCAGTCAAACAAAGACTACAGCCGCAGAGGATAGCCTCAGGGTAGATGCACGCTATGATTTGGTTCGATTTGACAAACGGAACTATCTCGAAGTAGATTCTATTGTATTTGGGTCTAGGATGCGCTCGGAGATAGACCAAGACACCTGTCTGGTGTTTTTATACAATGTTACAAACAACATTGTTATCTCAGGAGCTAGACTACAATCAGATACTACGGCCTTCGAGTGGAGATATTCTGGCAATATTTACAATGCCTTGCCTAGCCGCCCCATAGATTTGGGAGTCTTGCTTGTGAGCAAAAAAACGGGTGCAGTGGTAGAGGGAGGGCAGTCTATTTTATTTTTGTATCGGCGGAATGAGTAATTTATCCAGTTAGAAAGCATAAAAAAACCTCCATTAATCACTGAATAATGGAGGTTTTTGTTTTAGTGAAGGTTATTTAATCCATTTAAGATGATACAAGTCTTTGCGGCGGTCTTTGAGATTTCGTACACTGCCCTGTGTATGTAGTTCTTTGAGCAAGTCCAAATCTACATCAGCAATGATGGTCATCTCACTGTTGGGTGTGCCTTCTGCAATGATGGCATTCTGTGGAAAAGCAAAATCAGAAGGAGAAAAAATAGCTCCTTGTGAGTACTGCAAATCCATATTGATTACTCTGGGCACATGCCCTACGCTGCCCGTAACAGCCACGTAGCATTCGTTCTCAATGGCACGGGCTTGAGAGCAAATACGCACTCTTTGGTAGCCACTCTGTAAGTCAGTGGAAGAAGGCACAAATAAAATCTCCATGCCTTGGTCAGCCAAAATACGGCTCAACTCTGGGAACTCAGAGTCATAGCAAATCAATATCCCAATCTTGCCAATATCTGTTTCAAATACTTTAAGTTCATCTCCGCCCTTCATTCCCCAGTCATTTACTTCACTGGGAGTAGGGTGGATTTTGTACTGAGTTTCATAAGTGCCATCTCTTCGGCAGAGGTAGCTGACATTGTAGAGTGAGCCATTTTCTACCAGTGGCATGCTGCCTGCTATGATATTAATGTTATATTCTAGGGCAAACTGCACCATTTTTTGGCGAATCTCCTCCGTATAGTTTGCTAATTTGCGGATGGCAGTGGCGGAGTCTAAATTGTTAAACTCAGACATCAATGGAGCATTGAATAGCTCAGGGAAGAGCAAGAAATCTGATTTATAATCACTTACTGCATCTACGAAGAACTCTACATTGTCAAAAAAAGCTTCTAAATTATTGGCACGCCGCATCAACCACTGCACTAATCCTATTCGTACCCAAGATTTTTTACTGCCTACAGTTTTTTTCTTTCTCTCATAATAGATGTTTTTCCACTCTATGAGCGTGGCATGTGCATTGGAGGCGGAGTCTGAGGGGAGGTAATTTTTTAAGATTCTTCTGACGTGGAAGTCATTGCTGAGCTGAAAGGTAAGCACAGGGTCAAAGATTTCTTTTGCCTTTACCTTGTCTATGTATTGCTTAGGGCTGAGTGCATCCTGGTGTAAGTGATAATTGGGCATTCTGCCTCCTGCCACTATAGATTTCAGGTTAAGATTTTCACAGAGTTCTTTTCTGCCATCGTAGAGCCTTCGCCCTAGTCTAAGTCCTTGATATTCAGGGTGTACCCCCACTTCTATTCCGTAGAGGATGTTTCCGTCTTTGTCGTGGGTAGAAAACGAGCCCGTATCTGTTACTTCTTTGTAAGTATGGTCATCTTCTAAATCCTCTTCATCTATCAGGATACAGAGTGCAAAAGCGACCACCCTGCCCTTGTCCTCGATACAGATTTGCCCTTCGGGAAATAGCTCTAGTAGTTTGCTGATTTGTTCGTGTTTCCAGCTTCCCATGTCTTTATAGACCAAATTCATGATTTGGTTCAGTCCATCAAAGTCTTCTATGGTAAGGTTACGTAGTTTGAGAATGTGTTCGCTGGATTCTGTTTGGATATTTTGCATAAAGTAGAGATATTGTTAATAAGTAAAATAAGTAGTTTTGGTGGTTTGTTATAAAATTTCTTAAAGATTTGTTTATCAGTACTTTGTATCTGATTAGAAATCTAATCCATCATCACTTGACCATATATAGAAAATGAAACACAGTTAAATTGTTTGGGCAAATTTCCAGTAGTCTGTTTCTTTATTGATAAATGCAGTTACAAAAGTGAGAAAAAATCAGTTAGATTCATCTTTATTCTGTCAGAATATTTATGTTTTCTTCTAGTCTAAAGATAGGGTAGCGCATGTATTCTTTTTCAAAGTAAGGGGAGTTTTGGTAAATAAAATAAAGTTGTGAATCAGGATTTTTCGCAAATGCTTCGTCTGTGTCTATTTTTTCCTTCAATTTTTTTCTGAGTGTTGCATCATTTTTTAAGAGTTCTTCTGCAAGGTCTTCAAAGACATAGCTTGAGTAGCCTTCTTTTTGCTGTAAAATACTGTCAAAGAAATTCCAATTAAAGAAGGAGTCTATTGCTTGGGGTTCTAGGGTTTCTATGATATAGCGGTTGCTGCTTTGATTCGTAAAAATGACATAATCTCCTTTGCGCAAAAAGATACTTTGTTTTTTCTTTTCTACTTCTGTCTGGTAATGTACATAATGGCTTTCGTAGGGCTGTGTGCGTGTTTTGAAATCAGTGATGTAGTAGGCATCGAGGTCTATGATTTGGTCTTGGCTGAGCTGTTTCATTTCCACATCATTTCGTTTCATTAAATCTATGACCTTGTGCCAAGCCTGTGGGATAAGATAAGCGATGGGTTTTTGGATGGAAATGCTCGGTTTGTAAAATTCATAAAAAGGGATTTCTTTGGTAAAAGGCTTGTCAGGATGGTATTTGAGCCTTTGCCCTGTGCTTACTTTGCTTGGGATGCGTGTAGCTTCATAGCCTCTAAAGAGCAATACACTAGAAGTATCACGCCTTACCTGCCAGTCTAGCACAAACTCATTTTGGCTGATGGCATCTTGGGCTTGCTTTGCTCGGAGGGCTTTGATTTTTTCGCCTTCGGTAGCCAATATTTCCAGAAAAGACTGCATCAATTGGTAGGTAGCTTGCACACGAGCAGGGTAAGGCTTAAGCATGTGTGTCTCACTGATAAAGCCTAGCGTATGAAAAAGGGTAGTATAGCCCGAAGTGTATCGAGGAGAATCATAAAATCCAGCAAAGCCCTCAGGTTCGGGTGTTCGCCCAAACACATTGACATAGGGAGTCATGGGCTGTTTTTTATCATTCATTTGTTGGTTTAAGTGAGGGATAAACTCATTTCTGAGATAATTGCCCAATCCTCCGCCTAGCTTATCGGGCTGTGTGGCGAGGTAGGTCATGACATATTGGTAATCTGCTCCGTTGCTGACGTGATTGTCTAAAAATACATGGGGCTTCCAAGTTTGGAATATTTCTGTAAATGCCAAGGCATTCTTAGAATCTGCCTTGATAAAATCTCTGTTGAGGTCTAGGTTACGGGCATTTCCTCTAAAACCATAGCTAAGAGGCCCGTTTTGGTTGGCTCTGCTGTAGGCACTTCTATTGAGAGCTCCGCCGATGTTATAAAAAGGAATGGCTATCAGCACAGTATTTTTTAGGAGTTTCTGAAGTGATTTTTTTTGTGCCAAATCCCTCAGTAGCATCATTGTGGCATCTACTCCGTCGGGCTCACCGGGGTGTATGGCATTATTGACCATAAAGATGAGCTTTCCCTGTGCTTGAAGGTCTTCGGGTTCAAAATTTTTATCTTCCGAAAAAATCACCAAGTGAAGCGGTAGCCCACTATCAGTAGTGCCATAGGTCAGGAGTTTAATCTCAGGATATGCCCCTGCTAGTTTTTCGAGGTAGGCAATGCCCTCTGAGTAAGTAAGGGTTTCTTGTCCTTGTGTTTGCTCAAATTTAGTGAGCCACTCAGATTTTTGTTGTGCAAAGCCATAAAAGACACAGCAGCAGGCAAGGCACAGCGTAAGTATGTTTGTAAAGTATTTAAGCATCATTGATTGTAAAATTTTGGTAGCTTAGCGTTTATAAAAAAATCCTTTACAGTGCATATGACTGTAAAGGACGTAATATTTAAGCTTTTTGGGCTTACATGAGTTTGAAACCACCTATTTCAGCAATGGTATTCTGAGCAAAAGTCATATTGGTAGGTGTATCTCCAATGAAGTTATTTCTGATGCCCGCTATCCAAAGTTTGGCACGGTCATTCAGTTTGAAGTCATCTGTCATTAGTCGTCCACGAGTTACGAGTATTCCAAGGTCTGCTCCTTCGTAGCGGTAGTCTCCTACATTGCTAATTCTAAGGAAAAAAGCCTCCTGCTCACTCTCTACAGCACGGCGGTGCGTGTCATATCTAGAGTAATAAACAGTACCATCTTCTTTCATCACCCAAATACCTGTGGGGGGTGCATATCTAATGGTGTCTATGGTATCTTCAGTATGCTTGATGACGAGTTGGCTCCATCCGTCCACATTTTCGGGTCTGTTCCAGCGTTGGTTGAGTTGGCTCACATTGAGTTTGTAGTCTATGTCCATCCATTCTAAGATATGAAACATAAAAAGCGGGCAATCAGCCAGCGCAAACACAGCGTGGTTCGTGATAGAGCTTGCACCTGTTACTCTAGGGTTGAGCTCACCTAAGTAAATCTCTCCATTGTCTTGGTCTATCAAAAAATCAAGTTCGAAATAGCCTTTGTAGCCTTCTTCTCTGAGTTGGTTGCCAAATTTTTCGGTATATAGCCTTGCTTTTTCTCGAATATTTTTGGTGAATGCACCTGGAAAAATCTCATTACCACACCATCCCCCTTGGTAGGGTGTGAGCTCCTTGAAGCCCACGAGCTCGGTCATGAGCGGTGCTACGATGGTGCCATGTCTGGTTACACAAGCTTCTATAGCAGAGCCTATGCAGTTAATTCTTTTCATGATTTTGACTTCGGCTTCTGAGACGATTTCTTCTTCGTGCTTTTTAAATTCGGCTTCGTTAGAGATAAAGAAGGTCGTATGTCCTGAGTCTCCGAAGGGTGTCTGAATGACAAGATGCTCTCCTAGGTCTTTTGTTTTTTCTCTGAGGTCTTTATAGTTATCTATTTTGGTAAGTACATTGGGCACAGAGGGGACACCAGCCTTTTGTGCCACACGTGTGGTCGTTACTTTGTTGTCAAGGTGGTTTCTGAGAGAAGCCGTCGGGAAGATGACTTCTAAGCCCAGTTCTTTGGCAAGGGCTTCTGTGCGTTCGTCAAACATTAAAAATAGGGCCTTGCCTTTGTTACCGTTTATGGCTCTTTTATCAATCAGGTCAGAGACCTCTTTATGCTCTAGCAGGTAATTATTAATATCTTCTATGCTCTTAAATTCTTCGTGTGGGAGTTCTGAAGGCACAAATACATTGGGGTGTTGTCTATCAAAGCAATCAATGTAAGAAATATATTTGAATCCTTTAATCCACTCATCGGCACCTAGCAGGTTAAAGTTGGTAGCGCTGATAAAATAAATAGGGATTTCATTTTTGTAGAAAAATCTTCTTATGTCTGAGATGCCATTAAGGACTTTTTTTTCTCGTTCTGCGAGGTTATGAAGTTTGGATTGTATTTTTGCCATAATGAATTATAAGGGGTTATTTAGTGTATTGATTAATTTATTTATTTGATTGCCCATTTTTGGTATTTATACCACCATTTTGTACCTCTTCTTGTACTTTGCCACTGATGGTTTTTTCTGAGGGCTTTGATTCTTCATCGGGTGTATTCTTAATTTTTGGTGGGTAAGATTTGTATCCCAGTTTTTCTAGAGCCATTTCTTTGAACACTCTAAAGCCCAACTCGGGGCGGTAGCTATGAATTTCTTTGACATCAAGGGCTTTTATAAAATCAATGATTTCACGCGTCATGACTTGCCCAGGCACCAGCACAGGAAAACCAGGGGGGTATGGTGTTACAAAATTTGTGGAAACGATTTCACGTTCTTCCTCCATGGCTTTCTCACATTCTTCTATTTTGAGATACTCACAGTACTCTTCTTCATAGGCATAAAAATAGGCATCTCTGATGTTGCCTTCTGAGGTATCCCAGTGAGATCTAAATGCAGCGTGAAAGTAGCTAAAGTTAGGGAGAGGCGGTAGGTTTTGCGTCAGAGAATGTATAGACTTTTGGTGAAGCATCATCTCGGCAGGGTTAAAAGAGTTGGTTTTTTCTTCTATCTGTTGGGCTACCTTGATAAGAACACTGACCAAATAAGTAACAGAACTGCGTGTAGTGCCGATATTGGTCATAAAAAGGACAGTATTTCGGGTGGTTTTATTGACCTGAATACCGAATTTATCCATCAAGAAATCCCTTTTAAAGGTATCACCATCTATGCCCGTTTTGCCGATGTAAAGCGTAATCTTAGTGGGGTCAAGCACAAACTCATCCTTCTCCCATGCTTCATTCATTTGTGACCATCCTTCTTCTGCATCAAAATACACAGAAAGCCCTGAGCTACGGTAAGCAGGTGGGATAAACTGAGCTACAGTCAGCACTTCAAAATATTTACTTAGGAGTGGGTGAATCGTGATTTTTTCCCTCAGATTCATAGCCATTTCTATGCTTTTTTCTACCATCTCATAGCCTTCTAGCTCCACTTGTCTTCTGCCTATGTCTAATGAAGCCACGATTTGGTAATTGGGAGAAGTAGAGATATGTGTCATATAGGCTTCGTGGAAAGCATCTTCTGTTTTACGTTTAAATTCTTCGTCATAGACGTGAATCATAGAGCCTTGCCTAAATGCCGTGAGTGTTTTGTGGGTAGATTGAGTAGAATAGACCCTGATTTTTACCTCATCGGGGTTAGGGATTCTTTTTTCTTCTCCTTTTCCTGCCCTGCACAGATCTTCATAATGTTTGACATAGACCTTGCTTTTGTATTTTTTAGAGAGTTTATCAGCATTATACATCGCAGTTCGCTGACGATATACGGGCGTAAAGCGTGCAAAGCCAAACCAAGCCTCATCCCAGAGGAAGACCATATCAGGCTTGATTGCCAAGATTTCTTCCATGACTTTTTCTACATTATAGACCATTCCGTCAAAAGTGCAATTGGTCAAAATAAGCATTTTGACACTGCTGAGCCTGCCTGCTTCTCTAAATTCATATAGTTTTTGTTTAATATCTTCTAGAGGCACAGCTCCATACATAGAGTAATCTATGATGGGGTAGGAATCTAAATAAACGGCTTTTGCTCCCATCATCACCAGTCCATAATGATGTGATTTATGACAATCTCTATCTACCAATACGACATCTCCAGGCCTGATAATCGCTTGCAATACGATTTTATTGGAAGTAGAAGTGCCATTGGTTACAAAGAATGTTTCTTTAGACCCAAAGGCTCGGGCAGCATACTCTTGCGCTTCTTTGATAGAGCCCGTAGGCTGGAGCAGTGAATCAAGCCCGCCTGTAGTGGCGGAGGTTTCTGCCAAGAAAATATTTCGCCCATAAAAATCTCCCAGACTTTTAATCCAGTTGGATTTAAACACAGAGTTGCCCCTTGAGAGTGGCATTGCGTGAAAGACTCCAGTGGGTTTTTGGCTATATTGCCTGAGAGCATCAAAAAATGGCGTATGGTACCTGTCTCTGACTCCCCGCAAAATGCTCAGGTGCAAGTCTTGAATGTCTTCTTGTCTATAAAAAATCCTCCTAAACAAATTCAATGTTTTGGTTTTAATCTGGCTGATAGAAGTATTGGTAACATAGAATAAGTCTATTTCAGACCTAAATTTTTTGAGCATACTCCCTAGTAACGGCCCCGTATCGTGAGAGTCCACTCCAAATGACTCAAACTTAGGGATAGAGCCCAAGAAACTTGCGATGGTTTCTAGCTGATTAGAAGAGTAAAGCGGAATATCTTGGCGAATAAGTCCACACTGAATGTTGGGGTTAAATAGCAAGGCAATCAGTGCATCTTGCAAAGATTCTACAATCAAGACATTATAAATGAATTGGTCATTGGAGTGCTGCACCTCTTCAAATCTTTCTACGAGATTATTCTCTTGGTCTTCTGAGAGCTTATCTACAATCATGACTTCAAAATAATGCTTATTGGCATCATATTTTTCTACTGAGCCTTCTTCTAAGATATTATTAAGATTGGCTTTGGCACTTACAGGATTCAATCTGTAAGATTCACTGGTGAGTGCCTTAAAGATGTTGCCTAGAGCCATTCCAAAAGAATTAAATTCTTGTCGGTGTAGCATAAGCCTAAGACTTTCTATGGCTTTTTTGCCTGGATATGCCCAGTACCTCTCGATAACTTCTAGTCGATCAATTAGCTCAAATATATACGCTTGCTCTGCTGAGCTTGGCTGTATTTTTTCTCTCAGATTAGGTGCTACCAGCTTCAGGTTATTCCAAATATCAAGGCGATATTGCCCAATATTAAAATATTTTTTAGAGAGTGTGTAAGGTTTATTAGAGGGTATATTTTCAGTATTTGATGACATATATCTGTTTATTAGTGTTTTTCAATCGTAAGATAAAGACAAAAAGTCGTAATTGGTAATATTTGGAGCAAATTCATTTCGCAGTATTTTGTTTGATCCATTGTTGATAGAATGTTTCTTTTTTTGGAGAGGTAGAAAAATATTGTTTTTTTATTTCTTGTAAAAATTGGTTTTTAGCTTTAAATGGATTAAGAATAGCAAGCAAACTACTTTTGTTATTTTGTTTTTCCTCTCGAAGCTTTCTTACCATGTGATGCAGGGGGATTTCTATCGGGCAGGCTTCAGCACAAGCGCCACAAAGTGTACTTTCTGTAAGTAACTGGTTGTCATTAATGTGGGTTTTACTTTCTAAGACAAGACCTATAACACCAGGATAAAAATTTTTGGTATTAGGAGGTAGCTGAGTTACTACTGGGCAAGTAAAGGCACAGGCTTGACAATGAATACACCTCAAAGCTTGCCTTAGCATAGGGTCTTTATACAATTCACTTCTTCCGTTGTCCAGTATTATAACATCTAAATTCTTATATTGTTGGATTTCGGACTGATTCAATGGTGCATTTAAGAGAAAGGATTGGGCAGAAAAGATGTTTCCTGTCTGATAACCATCTTTGAGGCTCAGTAAAAGCTCTAAATCTTCTAGCTTGGCAACAATCTGCGAAAGGCTCACCACCACGATATGTCTGGAAGCCTGCCCCAGAATAGTTTGGATATTTGTTTGATTATCTGAAAAGCACAGACTTCCTGTATCAGCCACCATAAAATCTGCTCCCAAAATTCCTAAAGCTTGGTGCTTGATTTGGTGTAAGTTTTTTTCTTGGAGGTAGTCAAAAATTTCTTTGGCATCTACACCTATTTTTTGATTGTCTTTTTGTTCGATGGCCTCTGCAATGTCTTTGAGTGAACTGACTGAGACTTCCTGCGTATTCATTTGTTTATTTTCAGGCAGATATCGGGATATCTGAGCGTGTATATCTGTATAGACAAGATCGATATCCTGATTTTGGATAGCTTTTTCAAAATCTACCTCTTGCAGTATAGGGGCTCGGTGTGCAATGACCTGTGTGTTATTTTGCTGGTGAAGAATGTTTCTGATGATGTGTTGTGCTTCTTGTGCTTGTTCAGCCCAGTGTACTTTAGCACCTCTCTGCGTGATTTTTTTCTCAAAATCTACCAGCAAAGTATCTAAATTTTCAATGGCCTCTGCTCTTAAAAATTTAGCACGGCTGCGAGCAAGCGCCAAGTCGCTAAATTGTAGCTGTGCTTGGGCTTGTTTTACTTGTAGGTATTGCCTGTATTCGTTTTGATGATGTCGAGCCTTAATCTCTTCACCAAGCTTGTCAGTTTTTTTTTGAAATCTATATTCAGATGAAACCATATGTGTCAGCGTAAAAATATCAATGCCTTTGAATCCTTGTTTTAGTATTAAAATATCATGAAAGCTAATCGTTTTTTAGTGAATTTGCAAATAATAAAAGCATTAATCTGTTTTTTACATTTAATTTCAGCGTGTGAGGCTGATTTTATGTAAGAGTTCAATTTCTAGGGGCATTTATAAAAAAGTTTTTGAGGCATCATTTGACACTTCAAAAACTTTTTTTAGTAATGGCAACTAAGTTACAAATGTTTATGCACTTGGGTCTTGTTTATCTTTAAAGGTATCTAATACATGTGAGAGATTCGTTCCTTTGAAAAGATTAGCAAACACTTCAGCCACGCTTTTGCCCCCCAGAATGGCAAGGGGAGCCATAGAGGAAGCCATTTTCTCAGCAAGGGCCTTGTCACCGAACGCTTGTAAAGCAGCAATGAGGTTAGGTGACACAGCTTCAGACTTGGCTACCACTGCTTCTACCTGAGCTTTGATTTCTTCCAATGCTTGATTTAGCTCTATTTGCGCTATTTCTAGCTGAAGTTCCTCTTTCTCTTTTGTGCGCTTGACTTCTGCTTGGTTAATCTCATTCAGCGTACCTTGTTTTGCAAGTTCAGCATCTAGGTGTCTTTGTTTGCTCTCAATCTCTGCATCTGCTTTGCTGAGTGTAAGCTGTAACAATTTCTCTACCTCTTTCTTTTCTAGTTCTATATTCTGGCGTGTGGTTTCTGATTTTGCAATAGCGATGGCCTGTGCAATAGATTCTGCCTCTTGTGTAAATTCCAATTTTCTTTTTTCTGAGGCCACTCTGAGATTTTGACGCACTACATCCTGTTGTGAGGCAATCAGTAAGTTCTCAATTCCTATATCACTGAGTTTAATATCCAGCACCTCTACATCATAGATACGCATTCCGTTTTCCTCAAAGAATCTTCCAGGGCGTTTGCCGCTTTCTTCTGCCTTGCCCAGCACTGTATCTCGGATAATCTCAATCCCCTTGGCATAAAAATCCACAATATTGTGCTTTTTGACTGCATTTCGGATAAATGAGCGGAGGTGGTCTGTCAAGAATTTCACATAATTTTCTACATTAAACCATTTATCAGATGTGTCCTCAAAATTTACCCTGTAAGAGAGTTCAATGTTTACTTGTGTATAATCCATAGACTCTGCTTGCACGATGTCTGATACCTTATTATATAAGACTCTTAAATAGACTGTCTTTATCGTGTTTTCACTAGATTTAGGCCTGCCTGTGGAGAGCTCTACGGCTTCTAGCTCTTCATCATACTCTAAAAGATAAGATTGAGGTCCAGCAATGACCTTGCGAGTCCCTGTTTTGCTTACCACCAAAATAGCATAGCCTGTCCATACATTGATAGTAACAGCCCCATCATATTTGGTATCCAGTGTAATCGTGCGGGGTGGGGTAAAGCTAGAATCTCTATCAAACTCATCTACAGCAATTTCTTTAGAAGCTTTTTCTCTCTTTTTAGCAGGGTGTCTATTTTCTTCTTGGCGAGCCAAACTTGCAGATTCAGGCATTTGTGCTTGAATCTCAGAGTCTTCTACGAAACTTTGTGCATCTCCTTTGGTCAGTTCTTGAAGCTTTTGGTTGTATTCAATTGCTTCGTAGTTGCCAGGAAACCAAAGCGCTACTTTTTTAGGATTTAAAATGCGTCTAATAAGCACAGCCTCTCTAGGGTCAGGCAAAAACATGGTAGGCCCTTGTTGAAGTGAAATCTTACCTGTTTTGCGGTTTAGATAATATCTTCCTTCTCCCGCAGGAATCGCAATGGCATAATGCCTTTCTTTCTTACCATACTTCACAATGGCATGCTCAGGGCGAGGATAATAAATCATCTGGTCTTTGCCCGTAATAAAGAGCTCATCCCCCTCTTTATAAGATACTTTGTTTTCAGTATAGGGAGCAATTACCTTGATATAAATACCACTCTTCTCATTGAGCTCAATGGCTTTGAACTTTCTGAGCCCATTCTTATAAATAAATTCTTCGGTAGGTTCAGGAAAAACCACAGCAGGACCTTGTATATATCTTTTATTGCCATCTTCATCCAATAAAATACAATACTCCAGACGCTCAAGCGTAACAGCTTCACGTACATATTCATAATCTTCATCTCTGACTACCTCCACTCCAGTAGGTGGAATATAAAAAGAAACATTCTCTCCTTTAATCACCAAGGTCTTGCCCATTGTGAGGTCAGGGACATCCTCCTTACTGACCACCTCATCAGGATTGTCCTCTGAGCTATCTGAGCTTCCTTTGGTTTTGATGACAGCCTTCGCCCAATTATTACGCGCTTGTTCTTCATCATAGACCCGCACCAGTAGATATTGATTAGAGCGTAAATGATGCCCATGCAGCACTGTAGCCATTTGCCCTGGCCAAAGAGCAAAATTAATAGGGCCAGGAATATTGACCTTACGCCCTATGTTAAGTTCTGTCAGATTGTTAGAAGTGCCAGTCTTAGGTTGATTCCCATCTTTGGGCGGATTTTTCATCACTACATACCAGCCCTCAGGAGCAATGACAAAGGGAAGAATAGATTCATCTAAGCTACAATGTTCAAAACGCTTTGTATGTGCCGCAAACATTACAGGTTTATCCGTATTTGCAAGGCTCGTTTTGTAAGGACCTACATACACATTGATATTGCCTTTAGTCTGGTCAGAGATAAAAGCATACTCATTGGGGGCTAAAATAAGATCACGTTCACGGTTAGAGTCAGCCATAATTATAAAGTTTAGTTTTTAAATTAGTAAAAGGATTATTTCAAACATAATTAAAGAAATGGATTGTACCATCATATGAATTATAAAGTCTTTTAGACAAAGCAAAGTACTAAATTTTACAGAATTATAAAAGTAGATATATATATAAGTGAGATTGATTATTATCACCAATATTCATGCCGTACAAGCAGCTTATCATCACCATAGGAATGGAGAAGTAGGCTTTTTACAGCATCAAAAAAAACATTTTACATATTAGATTGATTATGAGTTACTTATAAATTTATCGGTAAAAAACATTCATTTTTTTTTCCGATCAAGTTTGGAGAATAGGGATATAGGTTATAAGTTTGCACTCCCAATCAACGGATAGGGGTTAAGTAATAAAGAGAGGAGTCATTCAGATTTGGTTTTAATTTCCGGGATAAGATTTGGGCATTAGGATTATCTGTCATAGTTGAACGGGTTAGAGTTTCAGCAAGGAGGTTAAAATTTTTTTACTTTAAGATTTGGAGATTAGAAAAGTTTAGTTTAGCTTTGCACTCCCTTAGAGAGTTAAGGGAGTTGGAGAAAACGAGGAGGCTTTAAATTTTTTTTCAGATTAATTTGTTTTTTAATTTTTTTTCATTTACCTTTGCACTCCGATTTAGGGGGAAGAAAGAGGAAAAAGTTTATAGTTTGTTTAGTTCAAACATCAAGCCAGTTTATAGAAACTGGATTAAGTTCTTTGACACATTGATAATAGGAAGACAGAATCGCTTTAATGATATTAAGGAGAAGTTGGAAGAGGCGAATATGATATTAAATAACGGACGGACGATAGATAGTCAGGGCAAACAACATTGCCTTTATAATTTGATAGCATTAGTTATTAAGCTTTAAAGGTTTAAGAATTTACAACGGAGAGTTTGATCCTGGCTCAGGATGAACGCTAGCGGCAGGCCTAATACATGCAAGTCGAACGAAGCCTTCGGGCTTAGTGGCGCACGGGTGCGTAACGCGTAGGCAATCTACCTTTTACTGGAGAATAACTCGGGGAAACTCGGGCTAATACTGCGTAACAGATTGAGTGGCATCACTTAATTTTAAAAGCTTCGGCGGTAAGAGATGAGCCTGCGTCCCATTAGCTAGTTGGTAAGGTAACGGCTTACCAAGGCTACGATGGGTAGGGGAACTGAGAGGTTGATCCCCCACACTGGTACTGAGATACGGACCAGACTCCTACGGGAGGCAGCAGTAAGGAATATTGGTCAATGGAGGGAACTCTGAACCAGCCATGCCGCGTGTCGGAAGAATCCCCTCGTGGGTGTAAACGACTTTTATCAGGGAAGAAAAAGCTCTTGCGAGAGTAACTGACGGTACCTGAGGAATAAGCACCGGCTAACTACGTGCCAGCAGCCGCGGTAATACGTAGGGTGCAAGCGTTGTCCGGATTTATTGGGTTTAAAGGGTGCGTAGGTGGTTTATTAAGTCTTGGGTGAAAGGCTGTGGCTTA
>JAABSX010000047.1 GCA_011390205.1 Microscillaceae bacterium
TTCAAAAAAGCCTGTGAGAGTTTGATGAAGCGAATGAGTTTGTCAGGGTGTTTTTCGGCGAGGAGTTTTACAAAGTCGGGATTGACATTATTTTCGTGACTAAAATACGCCAACAGCATATCCTCCAACAAAAAATTGTCAGATGAGAGTAAATTATCAAAGAAATAGGTAGGAAGTTGAGATGTCCAGAAGGAATCTGCACCAATGTAGGTATAGCATAAATTTCCACTACGATTTTTAGCTTTTTTGCTTCCTTTGATGAAAGAAAAAACCAACTCGTAAGGATTTTCGCACAAATCATCAAAAAAATCAGACAGTTGTCTATCTTTTTGAGTTAGTTCATAATCGGCTACTAAGTCAGCCACTTTAGTTTCTGAATATTGCTTACTCATAATTTTGTATTTTAAAGTTAATGTTAAGATAAATAAAGAGCTATCTATTTTTTAACCTCAAAAACTTACTACGAGTAATCAGCTGCAATGATAGAAATAAATTTTGATTTCACAAAAAGATGAGTGAAGAAAATCTCTCTGTCCACCCAATATTTAAAGCAAAGCCTCATTTATCAAAAGATGCATTTCAATTCCTTTATGGTACTGTGAAAATTGGCTCTAGCAACAGAACACGCTCTCTACGAAGCTGATTTCAATTCCTTTATGGTACTGTGAAAATAGGTTATTAATTTCATAAAAAAAGGATTAAAAGTCGTCTATCTCCAATCATAAGATTTTACCCAGAGATAGACGAGATTCATAAAAAATTATCTATGCTGTTTTTTCCCAAGCCTCTAATTTCCTTGTTTAGCCACCTTTCATTTCTGCTCTTAAAAATAATCAAACTATCTTCTAGTACAAAACTAAAACCGTAGGCGGCTCCCTTAGTTTGGTCTGGCATATGGGCTTTGATGGTCGGAATTCTTTTTCTAGGCTTGCTTTTTCGATAATACGTGTGTAACTGCAATCCAAATAATCTCGATGCTTCATCCGCTCAAAACGGGTCATTGAGTTGGCTTACCCGAATAAGTTTTTTATTCACAAATTCTTGAATCCCTAATTCAGAGAGTTCTCTGCCAAATCCAGAACGCTTCGTTCCACCAAAAGGAAGGTCAGCCTGTGTCCAAGTAGGGTGGTTGATGAATACCATTCCAGCATCAATCTGGTCGGCAATCCTCTCAGCACGCTCGATGTCTTGTGTAAAAATAGAAGCCCCCAAGCCAAACTCAGAATCATTGGCCAATTCAATGGCTTCCTTTTCGTCTTTCACCACGTAGAAAGATGCAACAGGCCCAAATAATTCTTCATAGTAGGCCGCAATTTCAGGGTTTAGGTCAGTAAGTATTGTAGGTTCCATAAAAGCACCTTCACGGTCTGCACGTTTACCTCCCAACAAAACTTTGGCACCTTCATCAATCGAGCGTTTCACCTGATCAGCCAAATAAACTGCAGCTTCTTCACTACTCAATGGACCTAGCTCTGTGGCGGCATCCATCGGATTTCCTACCTTCATTTTTGATAGCTTTTCCTTAAACTTTTGAATAAATGCACTGGCAATTGATTCTACTGCGATGAACCGCTTGGAGGCTACACAACATTGGCCATTGTTGTTCATTCTGCCTACAACTGCCCACTCTACTGTTTTTTCGATATCGGCATCTTCCAAGATAATAAAGACATCATTGCCACCAAGCTCCAGCACCACTTTTTTCAGATGTTTTCCAGCTTCCATAGCAACGCTTGCTCCAGCTTCTTCACTTCCTGTTAAGGAGACTCCTTTTATTCTTTTGTCAGAGATGAGTGCAGAGGCACGTTTGCCGGAGATGAACAGATTGGTATATAACCCTTTGGGTGCTTCTGCTTCTGCGAAGAGTTCTTCAAGCGCTTCGGCACATTGTGGCACGATGGAGGCGTGCTTTAACAAAATAGTATTACCCACCATGATATTAGGAGCGACAAAGCGGGCCACTTGATAAAATGGGAAGTTCCAGGGCATTACGCCTAACAATACGCCAATAGGGCTGCTGCGAACAATGGCTGTTCCAAATGCTGGATTGAGGACTTTATCTGCCAAAAACGCTTCTCCATTTTCGGCGTAGTAATCAAATATATCTGCACTCAGGTCAATTTCACCTTCTGCCTGTGCAAGGATTTTGCCCATTTCTAAGGTAATGGTTTTGGCAAGTTCAGATTTTTTGATGCGCATAAGTGTGGCGACTTTGCGGAGCAAATCGGCTTTTTGTTGGTAGCTTGTTTCTTTCCACTTGGTAAAAGCTTGCTGGGCATTTGCTACTTTGATATCAATAGTTTTTTCTGTCATTTCTTCAAATGACTTTATTGTTTTGTTTGTGTTTGGATTAATTGTTTGTATCATTAATTTTTAAAATTTCGGATTCGTAATAATTCTTTTTACATTGATTTTTTAAGCAGTCATTCCGCCGTCTATCACTTGTGTGGTACCTGTAATGAATTGGCTATCATCACTGGCAAGAAACAAAACCAGTTTGGCTATTTCTTCGGGCTTGGCATACCTGCCTAAGGGGATGGTTTGCTCGAATCCTTTTTTGGCTTCGGCTCCTTGGTCGGGGGCAAAGCCTTCCTCCAGTGAGCGCATCATTCGGTTATCAACTGGGGAGGGGTTAATGGTATTCACTCTTATTTTTCTGGGTGCAAGCTCGAAGGTTAAATTTCTCATGATGCCTATAACAGCGTGTTTACTGATTACATACGCACTCACATTGGGAGTGCCCGCCAATCCTGTAACCGAAGAACTCATGATAACGCTGCCCCCATCTCTCATGAGAGGCGAAATGTATTTATTACCTAGCCAGACCCCTTTTACATTCACTGCCATTACTTTGTCAAACATTTCTTCGGGATATTCAGCGACTGGCTTTACTACACCTTCAATGCCTGCATTGTTAAAGAACACATCTACTTTGTTGAGCTGCTTTGCTGCTTCATCAGCATACTGCTTTACATCGGTCGCTTTTGTAACATCAGCCACACAGTAGCTTACGTTTTTGCTGCCTAGTTCTTCTACTGTATCTTTCAGAGATTGCTCATCAAGGTCAACCAACATTACTTTTGCGCCCTGCGCTAAAAAGAGTTTGGCGGTTGTTTTGCCGATACTTCCTGCCCCACCTGTGATGACAGCAGTTTTGTTTTCTAGTTTTTTCATAATCTATCTTTGTTTCATCAAAGATAGCCTTTGTCGTATGAGACCTTGTTGCACAATCTTATTTAATAGTTGTATCATTCACACATTCAATTTTTATTCATGAAAATACCCTGAATCCAAAGTAGGTTATAAGATGGTGAAGACAACAAACAAGAGGTGGACTTAAAGTATAAAATAAAATACGAAAACAAACCCACCTTAATCTCCCCCTACTCATTTAAACTCACTCCGTCATTCCCAATCAAAATAGGGTCAGATGAGAGACGGTCTTTCGTCGGGCCATTTTCTAAGTTAAGTACTCCTCTGGGGCAGACCGCTGAGCAAATGCCACAGCCTACACAAGAAGACCGGACAATGTCTTGCCCTCTCTGTGCGTACCAGCGTACATCTATGCCCATTTCGCAGTAGGTAGAACAGTTGCCACACGAAATGCACTGCCCCCCATTGGTCGTGATTCTGAATCTTGATTGAAAACGCTGCACCAGCCCTAGATAGGCCGCCAAAGGACAGCCAAACCTGCACCAGACTCTGTTGCCCATCAAAGGGTAAAAACCTGTGCCCACCACCCCAGCAAAAATAGAGGAAATCAAAAATCCATAGGTTTCTTTGATGGCATAGGTGCTGATGCCCAGCACTTGCCCACTGCCCGTAAAAAAAGTATAAAGCATCAAGCCCGTCATCGCTACTGCAAAAACCAAAACAGCATGCACCAAATAACGCTCTAACTGCCAAGCCCCGAGAGATTTATCAGACAACTGTCTGTAGGGGTCGCCCAAGGTCTCTGCCAAGCCTCCACAGCCACAGACCCAAGAGCAGTACCAGCGCTTCCCAAAAAAATACACCATCAGCGGTACACCCACTAGAGTCAGTAAGATTCCCCAAAAAAGCATTAAATAACCTATATTGCCCGCTGCAATGAATGCCCGAAGGCGCTCAGGCGTAAAAAGGTCATAGTCTAGAGGCCAGATATTTTTTAAATCCATATAAGGCAGGTGCAAAGCTATGAGCATCTGAGGAATGATAAAAGCAAAGGAAATCTGAAAAAACATCACCGAACCCGTACGCCAGATTTGATAAGGACTGTGCCTGTATTTGAGTACCATGCGTACACCCATGACCAGTATTGCAAGGGTATAAAGTATGCCATACAAAAACCATTGGCTCGCCTCTCCCCCATTCAATGCGTAGCTGATAGGGTCCACCAAAATCACCCAGTTGGTGAGGTAATACGGATAAAAATACAGCACTACATAAAAAGCAATCAAAAACATCCCCGTTGCGATTCCGATTGCTCCTCTGTGAGTAATTCCACTCTGGAAGATTCGGTCATTTTTGATGCCCGCCGTGCCTCGGTTGCCTTGAAGGTAGATGTAGAGCAATGCCCCCAATGTGCCCCCCAAGAAAATAAGCAGCAAAAACAAGGTACTGTTTTCTGGCAAAAAGCCTCCGCTTGATTGCTTGGTCAGCTGGAAAAGGAAGTTTTTGGTATCGTAGTCTGGGAATCCCTTTTTCTCTATGATGGCTTGGTTGATGTGCTGCACTGCGGCTGTGAGGTGATTCCGAAGCTCTTCGGCAGAGGCAAACTCCCGCCCTTCTAGCCAGCCTGTGTAGTCTTTAAGGGCTTGGATTTTGTATGCACCTATGGGGCTGTCTGCTGCATAAGTAGAGATTGCTTTGTTTATTTGGTAAGTTTTGCCAGGATTGTTAGAAGAGAGGATAATGTTTATTTCTTCTTCTATCATCTCATATCGGACTTGAATATCTTGGTTGGCTTGTAGGCGGATTTGCTCCATTGCTGCCACAAATGTAAATTGAGAATTGTATTTTTTTTCCATTAGCCCATAGGCAGCTTCTTTAAAAAACTGCCTTTTCTCTTCATCCGAGATGACCTTGGAGAGGCTTTGCTCGCTTAACTGGAAGTGGCTCAGGCTCAATGCTGAGATAAAAAGCGCAAAACTGAGTATAAAAAATACCAAGCCAAAATTTTGAATCAGACGCATAAGTTTAAAATGATTAATAAGTGAATGTATCTATTTAAGTAGCGCAAAAAGCCCTTTTTTGGTTTTTATTTTGAGTTTTTTGCCTCGCTCTTGGTTATATTGTACCAATATCTCACCCTCGTATTGCTTAGAAAACTCAGGGTCAAAATTGGCATTGGGGAGGTACTCGATGATTTCATCTATTGTTTTTTGAGCCTTGAGCCACTTGTTCCAGACTTCGTGCCTTTGGCGTATGCCGAATACGTTCATTCCTGTAAGTGTTTCTGTATTTTTATCATAATTGATTCTGAGGCAGCATTTTCCATTCTTGGCTTCCCAGTAGAAAGTTTGCTCATTTTCGGCAAGCTCCGCTCCCACCACGCCATAGGTTTGGTATTCTATGTCAAAGAATTTGGCCGAATTAAACCAATGCCCAGGACTGTAGTGGGTTCTTTGTTGGCAAATGGTTTTTGCGAGGGTCTCCCCCATCATCCGCCCTGTGTACCAGACCTGCTCTATGGCTCGGCGGTCTTCGAGGGCAGTTGTTCGCTCGGCACAGTCTCCGATGGCATAGACATCAGGGATGCTCGTCTCGAGGTATTCATTGACCAAAATCCCTCTATTGATTTCAATGCCTGAATCTTTCAAAAAATCAATGAAAGGGCTTACACCTGCGGTCAGTCCTACAAACTGACAAGGGATTTCTTCGCCTCGGCTTGTCATAACTGCTTTGGCTCTTCCTTGCTCATCTGAGATAATTTCTTTGAGTTCGGTATTCAATCGGAGGTCTATGTGATGCTCTTGGAGATGTCGGCTGATGAGTTCGCCTTCTTCTCTGGGCAATACATTGCCCCAGAATCTATCTTCACGTACCAAGAAAACGACAGGAATATTTCTGCTTGAGAGCATTTCTGCCATTTCTACGCCTATCAGCCCACCACCCACGATGACGGCTTTTTGGGTAGTAGGGGCGTATTTTTCCATTGATTCTAAATCTTGGTAACTATACAGCCCTTGTACGCCTGCCAGGTCTTGCCCTTTCCAGCCAAATTTATTGGGTTTTGAGCCTGTGGCAAGGATGAGTTGGTCATAAAGCATGTTTTCTCCCCCTTCAAGATAAAGTATCTTTTTGGTAAAATCTATGTTTTTAACCCATGCTTTTTTGAGCTCTATGCGGTTTTTAGCCCAGAAATGGTCTTCATAGGGCTTGGTGTGTGCATACTGCATATGCCCCATAAAAATATACATCAGTGCTGTGCGAGAAAAAAAATGTTCTGTTTCTCCTGAAATGACTGTAATTCGGTGATTGCTTTGCTTTCGGATATGCCGTGCAGCCGTAATCCCCGAGATTCCATTCCCGATGATTACAATGTGCTTTTGTGTGTTTTGGGCTTTCATGTATGTATTTGCTAATATGCGCTCTTTGTATCTTGTGTCTTTACAAAACACTTCATTTTTATCTTGACAAAGAAAGTAATTTTCAATGAGAAACTATGTCAGACAAATGACAAGAAGTAAAAATCTTAAAAATAAAAGCTAGGTCAGAATAATTCATCGTGTCTGCACTAAATTTTCATAAAAAACAGGTTAAAGGAGGTTTATTACTATTTTAATTTTTAATTTGGCTCATTAAATATTTTAAACAAATACAACTTAATTATGTCATCATTTGAAGGAAAAGTGGCCGCTATCACAGGCGGAGCATCAGGTATTGGAAGAAAAACGGCCTTGTTATTTGCTCAAAAAGGGGCAGATATTTCTATTTCAGACTTACAAACCGAGGCAGGTGAAGAGACTCGCCGTATGGTGGAGGCACTGGGCAGAAAATGCTTATTCATGAAAGTAGATGTTACCAAAGAAGCCGAAGTTGCAGAGTGGATACAAAAAACCGTCTCTACACTAGGAGGTTTACACATCGGCATCAATAATGCAGGCATAGACGGTGTAGCAGCTTATACAGATTCATACCCCAATGATGTATTTCAGAGAGTCATGGACATCAATGTAAATGGTGTTTGGTATGGAATGAAGGCACAAATAGCCCACATGAAGGCCAATGGAGGAGGGAGCATTGTCAATATTGCCTCCGTTGCTGGGCTCATGGCACTCCCCCGAAACATAGCCTACACTGCCAGCAAGCATGCCGTCATAGGGATGAGCAAAGTAGCCGCTGTAGAATATGCCCGCAAAGGAATCAGGGTGAATGCGGTTTGTCCATCTTTTACAGAAACGCCCATGGTCATAGATTCTTTGGTAAGACAAGACAGCGGGCTTGACCTAGAAACTATGGGGCAAATGAACCCAATGAAGCGAATCGCACAGCCCGAAGAAATCGCTAGGGCAATCGTGTATCTTTGCTCAGAGGATGCCTCCTATGTCAATGCACACTCGATGATTGTGGATGGGGGGCTTTCTGTCATCTAAGGCACTTGCCCAGCAAGCAAATAAAAAAGCCTGACCTTATAAACAAAGTCAGGCTTTTTTTATGTTTTTGTGCCTTTTTAACGGCTAATTTCTAAGATTTCAAATTTTATCATTCCAGCTGGCACTTCTATCTCTGCGACCTCGCCTACTTTTTTGCCAAGCAAGCCTTTGCCAATAGGAGATTTTACAGAAATACGTCCTGACCTTACATCCGCCTCTTCTTCTGAAACGAGCATATAATCAAAGACTTTATTTACCTTAAGATTCTTTACCTTCACTGTAGATAAAATAGCTACTTTAGAAGTATCAATGTTAGAATCATCTAAGACACGGGCATTGCCGAGTACCTCTTCTAGTTTGGATATTTTCATCTCTAAGAGCCCTTGGGCATCCTTTGCGGCATCATATTCAGCGTTTTCACTCAAATCACCCTTATCACGTGCTTCTGCTATCTGCTGTGCAATGTCATGCCTCCCCTTGGTCTTTAGCTCATTTAGCTCTTTTTTAAGCCTATCCAAGCCCTCTTTTGTGTAATAAGATATTTTTGCCATAAATTTAATTTTTATCTTAACGGATACGAAAATAAAAAGAACGGCAAATAAGAAACCGTTCTTTTTAGATTATCAAAAATCAAAATAATTATTCTCTATAAACTAGCTCTAGTGTGTTTAGAATGTATCTCTAAACAATCCCCATATTAACGTATTTTTTTTAGATTCGGATTCAAAGTTAATACTTTTTTTTATTTTTCATTATATCGTATCATAAAAATCTTCCCAAATTGTAGGATTCACAGTTTTCAGAAATAGATCCAAAATAAAACTGATTGACAAATTACACTGAAAATAAATAAAGTTTAGATTATTTTTTAATAAATTAGCACGGTGTAACATTTAGTAAGTGCATAAAATGGAAAACAAAACAACCTATTCTTATTTTTGGGCAGGGCTTCTGCTGCTGCTCTTAAACCCCTCTGCTGCTGATGCACAGATGAAACTGCCCTTTCAGCACCGTGTAGAGGTGGATATTCTCTCTAGCCAGCTAGATAAAAAAGACACAAGTATCGTCATTCGGTATAGCCTCAAAGGAAGCCACAAAAGACTCTACAACACACAGTTGTACTACTCTAACAATGGCGGAAACTCTTTCAAAGGACCTCTCAGAGCTATCACAGGAGACTTAGGAGACAGCACAGGGGCAGGCAAAAACAAATCCATTGCGTGGGCATTCAGGAGAGACAATCCTTACTTTGATGGGCAGCGAACAATGTTTAAAATAGAAGCTACCGAAATCCCCAAAATAGCCAATGGCGGCCCTGGCAATGCACTTAAATCCTTGCTCATCCCTGGCTTAGGAGATAGCAAAGTACGCAATGGCTATAACTATGGCTGGATTACGGCACTCACTTATGGCTGCATCGGCACGGGCATCGCTATGGAGATAAGGGCCAATCATAAATACAGTGATTATAAGTCTAGAATCGCTATTTCACCCGAAAACCATGACAATCTCCTTGACCAAGCCCGCCGCTCCCAAAATATAGCTGGTGGATTTCTGATAGCTGGTGGAGTGATTTGGCTGGCTGACATTATCGGTGTGTATGGGCGTGGACTCAAAAACCGCAAAAGAATTAACCAAGAAAAAAAACAAGCCGAAGAAGAGGGAGAAAGCCCTTCGAGAGGGCTCAAAATGGTCTATCCGAGTATGCAGCAGAATGCAGCTCGTTTGAATCTGCTCTGGGAATTTTGAAAAAATTAGCATTGCCTACAAATCATTACACTTATGTTGATACCCAAAATGAATCTTACTTACTACACCTGCCTTGTTTTTGTGCTTCTAACCCTATTGCCCAATCACAACTACGCACAAGAAAAAGGAAAAAAACAAAAACTCGCCAAAGATGTGGGTTATAGCCGAGTCCAAGATTATGATTTGTCTTTCTTGGCATCTTCTAGTGATGTGCTTGACCTTGATTTTGATATTCCAGTAGATGGGCAATACTACCTCTTCGTGATTGCTGTAGATAAATATAAATTTTGGAAGCCCCTCCAGAATGCCGTCAAAGATGCCAGAGATGTAGAAAAAGTGCTAATGGAAAAATACGGGTTCAAACGTGAAAACCTTTACGAATTATTCAATGAAGAAGCCACTCCCGAAAATATCAAAGCACAGTTTGAAGTATTACAAGAAAAAGGGACTAACCTTGATAATCTACTCATCTATTACTCAGGGCATGGCTTCTATGACCCGTCTTTTGACTTAGGCTATTGGGTGCCTTCACTGGGTAAAACCAACAGTGGTGCTACCGAAACCTACATCCCGAATGACAATATCAGGGATTATATCAGAGGGCTTAAATTTAGGCATGTCTTCTTGATAGCAGATGCTTGCTTCTCAGGCTCGCTATTCGCCAATGATGCCCGAGGCTTCAAAGAAGATGAATCTCTCAAATCACGCTGGGGGCTTAGCTCAGGCAATATAGAAGTGGTCTCTGATGGTAAAAAAGGTGAAAATAGTCCTTTTGCAACTTACTTGCTTAAATTCTTGCGTGAAAATCTGCAAGACCGCATCCGAGTAGAGACCTTGATAGAGTACATCGTCAAAAATGTTTCAGAAAATACACAGCAAGAGCCGCAAGGGGGCTACCTGAGCGGCGTAGGCAGTGAAGGAGGTCAGTTTGTATTCTTAAACCAAGGGCAGAAAGAAGAAAGCGATACAGACAAAGTGAAAAAGAAAGATTAATTATTATTTTATATTCTTAACTAAATTATATTTCAATGAAAAATCATTTAACTTCCTTAAAAACCCATTGTTTGCTACTCCTATGCTTCGGTATAACCTATATTGCTCAAGCACAAATAGACCTCTCCAACCCTGGAGATAGTTATACACAAAATTTTAATGGCGCAACTGACAGTAATGGAGATAATAATCCTGACCTTGCCTCTTTAAATTGGACCTTTGAAAATGCCAATAACGATGACCGTAGCTGGACTGTAGTAGGGCTAATCGGCACAGACGGAGAGAATATCGCAAGAGGCGGAAGCGGACTCTGTGCAGGCTACCCATGGAGTACGCCCAATGCCGCCAATGATTGGCTATTCAGCCCTGCACTTACACTAAAAACAGGCTTTACATATCGATTGAGCTTCTATTATGCAGCACTGAATGCAGGGGCTACAGTCTATCCTGAGAAGCTAGAATTATTCATAGGCAGCAGTAATAATGCTACTAGCATGACCTCTTCTTTGCAAAACTTCGGGACTATTAGCAATACTAACTACCAACAGGCCATTGTAGAAATCACCGTAGATACTGATGGAGATTATTACCTTGGCTGGTATGCCTACAGTGATGCCGACCAGTATTGGCTCAGAATTGATGATGTAGAGATTATCAATGTCCCTGCAAATGATGTAGCACCCATCAGTATAAGCCTGCCAAATACAGACCTTACAGACTGTGCCTCTTTTACTGCCACTACAAATATAGAGGTAGAAGTATCTAACCTAGGCACTGACAATCAGACTGGTTTTAACTTAAATTATACCGTTACGGGTGCCAATGTAGGCGAAGTAGCCAATGCCTCCACAGCAGTACCCGCACTAAATGCAGGAGAAATTACGACTGTCAGTTTTACAGCAGACTTATCCGCAGGAGATACCTACACAATATCTGTGAGTACAGCCCTGGCAGGTGACCAAGTAAGCACGAATGATGACCTAGAAAGTGATTTCCTAAACCCCTTTGTTGCACTGACTGAAGAAGCAGACAATTATAACCAAGGTTTTGAAGGTATTGAAAATCTTGCAGAAGCAGGCTGGACTTCAGAGAATGTCAATGGAGATACTCAAACTTGGGTCATATTTACCAATGCAACTTTCTCGAATAGCGGGAGCAATTTTGCTGTATGCTTTAAAAATAACACCAATGCTGGAAATGACTGGCTCTTCAGTAATTGCTTAGATTTGGTGGCTGGGCAGACCTATAGAGTGTCTTTTTTCAGACGTGCCAACGGAGGGACTAGCGAAAACTTAAGCCTTCACCTAGGGACAAACCCCGCCTCAACAGGCATGAACACAGAAATAGGCTCTTACCAAGGATTTACAGAAAACTCTTACGAACTTATTAAAGAAGAATTTACAGTAGATAGTGATGGCACATACTATCTTGGATGGCACATGACAAGCCCCACAGCTACCGAAGATGGTACTAGTGGTGTATTATTAGATGACATTCGAGTCATTGCTGTACCTGCTGCAGATATTGCTATCACAGAAGTATTGATAGATGCTGACCTATCAGATTGCAGTAATTTTACAGCAATTACACCCATAGAAGTTACTATAAGCAATGAGGGCTCTGCTACACAAACTAACTTTAACATTACTTACCAAGTAGAAGGCACTGCTGTAGGAGCAGTGAGAAATGGTACTGAAATGATTGCTACTCTAGCCCCAGGAGAAGAATATACATTTACTTTTAATGCAAACTTAAGTGCACCTGATACTTATAGCATTACAGTTACGAATACCCTTGATGATGCCATAGAAGAAAATGATGAAATCTCAGGTGAGGTAATCAATCCTTTGGCAGAATTAGCAGGTACATCTGCAAGTTATAGCCAAAATTTTGATGGAGATGTTATCTCAGGATGGAGTATTGATAATACCAATGGCGCTGGGATTGGCTGGACACTGGGAGCGAATACGGCACTCGCCAATAGTGGTGAAAATTACTTCTTCTGCCTTACCAACGAAACTGAAGCCAATGATAACTGGCTCTTTAGTAATTGTGTAGATTTGGCTGCCAATACGGTTTATAATCTGACTTTCTCTTACCGTACCAATGACCTCAATGAATTTTTGAGAATCTCACTCGGCACTGCTGCTGGCGCTGAATCTATGACCAGACAACTATTCACAAGCAATACACTCCTTAGTGAAGGAGACTACACCACAGTTACAGTAGCGTTTGCTGTCGAAAATGCAGGTGTGTATCACTTAGGTTTTCATAATGTAAGCCCTGCAACTACTGAAAGTGGTTCACTTCGCATAGATGATGTAAGCATCAGCAATACTGATGAAAGTGTGCAAGCTCCTAGTGCACCAAGTAGTCTAAGCTTAAATAACCCAAACCCACTGGAATCTACCATCGGCTTAAGCTGGAACGCAGGCACGAATGCTGTAAGCTATGTGATAGAAAGAGCAGCAGGTACAGGTAGCTTTGAGGTGCTTGCAAGCAATGTAACTGGAACTAATTATACTGATGAGAGTGTAAACTTTGACATCAATTACGCATACAGAGTAAAATCTGTGAATCCACTTAGCGAATCTGATTACTCTAACGTGGCAAGCCTACAGATTACAGCCATTGAAGATAATAGCATCACTCGGCAGATTCAAGTATTCCCTAACCCTAGTACCGATAAGGTATATCTCGACTTCTCAAATGCTAATTTTGAGATCATAGGCATAGAAATGATGGGGGCAGGCGGCTCAAGTGCAAAAGTCTGGAATGGCAGCAATGATACAGGCATCTATGAAATAGAACTGAGCGACAAACCCGCAGGACTTTACTTTGTCAAAATACAAACGAGCAAGGGGGTAGCTGTCAAGAAAATCATCAAACAATAAGTAAATGTGCAATTACCAACACATTATACAAAAAAAGCTTGCTCCGTGGTTCGTGATGACACGAACCACTCCTACAAGCCACCTAATTGATTCATTTGGCAATGCCTTTTCATAAGATGAGGCAGCCTTTCAACTAGAAAACCCCTTCAAAGCCAGACTTCGAAGGGGTTTTTTGTAGCTTTCTCGTATCAGAAGAGTATGCAAAATGAAATAGTTTACAGAATCTTTCTTACCTAATGAATTTTCCGTTTTCAATCAAGTAAACTCCTTATGCCCATACCTTTGTGCCTTCGGTGCAGTTTTGGCACATTTCTATTTTGCTGCGAGATGTAAGGACACTTTTTCTAAAACGCTGATAATCAGCACTTTTCCATATTTCGTCTAGGCTGTGTTGGCTTACATTGCCCATCTCATGCTTTGCGTCTTTGTCAAAACAACAAGGGACTACCTTGCCATCCCAAGTAATGACACAGGAGTGCCACATTTTCCAGCAGTGATTTTCCATTTCGTTTTTGATGCTGTACGTGCCATCTCTATTTTTTTTATAGCGGGCATATTTATCAATGGTTGGGATAAGGTCAGAGCCATTTTTGTAATCATAGATTTGGGCTGTTTTGAGTGAGAGTTTGTTCACACCAATTTCTTTGGCAAGTTTTTTTACATCCTCAATCTGGTGTTCGTTGGGTCTGACCACCAAAAACTGTAAAATCACTTTGGGTGTGGCAGCGTTCATTTTCTTCTTCCATCGGATGATATTTTTTGCACCTTCTATGACTTTGTCCATTTTGCCACCTATTCGGTAAGCGGCATAGGTTTCTTGGGTGGTACCGTCAAGGGAAATAATCATTTGGCTGAGTCCTGATTCTATGGTTTTTTGTGCGTTTTCATCATTTAGGTAATGTGCATTGGTAGAGGTAGAAGTATAAATCCCTCTTTCTGAGGCATAGCGCACCATGTCTAAGAATTTAGGGTTTAGATAGGGCTCTCCCTGAAAATAAAAAGTAAGGTTAAGCAAGGTAGATTTTTGCTCATCTACTACTTTTCTAAACAAATCTTCGGGCAGCATGCCCGTAGGGCGAGTAAAAGCCCTCAAGCCACTGATGCACTCAGGGCAGCGCAGATTACAAGAGGTAGTCGGCTCGAAAGCCAGGCTGTAGGGTCTGCCCCAATGCACTACTTTTTTGGTATATTTTGATATTTTGTAACTGACAAATATTTTAAATCCATTGATTATCTTCGCAAATGTAATCTTTGGAATGATGGTGAGTGGTTTATTTTTTATTTTGCGTACTGCATTCATAGGTTTCACTTAAGCTTTGGTATATTAAATAATTTAATTCTGGGTATAAACCCAGGTAAGTACAAAACTAAGGATTTTTATAAGTTAATCTACGGATATGTACCATCTCTCTTAAGATTGGGTTTTAATTTGGCTTGTGATCTGTGCTATTTCGGCACTTACATCTCGTTTTTTGTGTAATTCTTGGAGTTTTTGCAGAGTGCTTTTTAAGAATTTTTGGTGTGCTTCCGAGCCAGGGTTAAAAGGGCGATGCGCCAAAGCACTGCGTATTTCACTCCATTCTTTGAGCCAGTCTTGGGCTGTGTCTGTCAGATGCACCTCCTGAAATTTCTCCCAAATATACGCCTCAGCTTGCGGGCTAGGGTGCAGCATATCACTGCCATAAAAGCGATAATCTCTCAAATCATCTAGTAAGAGCTCATAAGCAGGAAAATAACTCACTGAATTATAGGCAGTGCAAATCTGATGTGCTGCCAGTCTTAGTGTCGCCTTGCTAACAGCATTGAGGGGGAGCGTGTCTTTAAGATGCCTTATGGGACTAAGCGTAAGAATGATTTTTAGGGCGGGGTGCTGCTGCTGAATCAACGCATATACTTCTGAAAACGCCTCCAAGATTTCTTCTATGCTGAGTAATTTTTTCTCAAACAGTTTGGAGGGCTGTTTATGACAGTTGGCTACTGGCCCACGGCTGTCTTTTAGGTGATAGACATATGCTGTACCAAAAGTAATGACAAGGTACTGGCTATTGAGTAGGCTTGCCCTGACTTGACTGTGCAAGTGCATCAAATATTGCTGTAGTTTTTCTTCAGAATTTGCACTTATTTGAGAGTGATAATCAAAATGATAACACAGGTTTTCGTGTGTCAGAAATTTCTCTTTGGCAGGTGCTGCTTGGTATAGGCTTTTGTGAAGCAGCCTAAAAAGAGAAAGCGGATTGAAAATAACTCCAAAAGGATTAAGCATCACAGGGAATTTTGCCTCTAACAGACGGCTACCCATGGAAGAAGCAAAGCAAGACCCTAGCCATAACTGAGGGGATGATTCAGAGATTTGAAAAGATGATTTTTCGGGTTTGAGTTCTGTTCTAAACTGCATTTTATGTTTGATTATTAAAATCTAAAAATACACAAAAACAAAAAAAGACAAGCCACAAGGACTTGTCTTTTTAATCAAAAATATAACTTGCAAAGTTTACTCTTCTACACTAAACTTTCCTTCCTCAAACTCAGGATTTAGTTTTGTCTCCTCAAAGCTCATGGTCATTTCCATATTTTGAGCTTTTTGGGTGATAGACATCGTTTTGGGGAATTTGATTCCGTCTATGGTTTCATATTCTTTGATAATGCTAATGCTTTGCTCATTTTCGTTTTTGAGCATCAAGCCTGTTTCTGTACTGAACCAGTTGCTAGCTTCTGCACCTTTGCGGAGGTCACTGATGAGTAGCTTGTAAGCAGGCTGTCCATCTATCATTTCTATGCCTTCTAGCGTAACTTTAAACTTGCTTACATCCGTATAATCTGTTTCAGGAAAAATACTGGTATCTCCCATTTTAAGAGCGTCTTCACCTTCCACTACATTTGAGCCTTGTTGCGTAACTACTTTTGCTTTTTCTAGCTCAGTATCTACCACCATTTTCATGATTTCTTGCCCCATCATACTTTGTGAAAGGTATAACTTGCTAGAGTTTACTTTTGCCATTTCTAGGCTTAGGGTCATTCCCATGGCATCTATGCTGGCAGTGCGGACGATGCCTTTGACGGCACTTATTTTTTCTTTTCCACCGATAGACTCAATGTATCTGTCAATGACCTTTGCTGCGGTCATGTCTTTTAAAAGTGCTTCTTTGTCTGTTTTTGATTCGTTGCTTTGTGCACTTTGCTCACTTGCTTTTGCCTCTTCCAGTGCTTCAGGGTCAGGATTCATTACCAAGGTAATGTGCTCATCCATATCTAAATACTTCTTGGCTATTTTTTTAAGTTCTTTGCCTGTGAGCTTATCTATGCGGGCAAGCTGTGCCTCCTTGGTAAGTTTGCTTACATCCCCATTATTTTCGTAGTAGGCAGTTCTGAGTGAGTTAAGCCAAAATCTGTTTTCTTGTTCGTTTTTCTCTACATCTTTGCGTTGTGCTTCTTTGATTTTGTCAAGGTCTTCTTGTGTAGGGCCTTTTTTCTGCACCTTTTCTATTTCTTCATAGACTGCTGCCATCAGCTCTGCTACATTTTCGGGGGCACAAGTAAAGCTCACACTCAATCCGTAGGCTTTGTATGGATAGACAGATGTATTGGCAGAGGCACGTGTACCATAGACACCTCCTTTTTCTTCACGAAGATTTTCTATCAGCTTGATGGTCAGCACTTCGGCAAGAGAACGCATGAGGTATCTTTCTTCATTCTTTTTGTATTCGCCATTAAAAGAAATCATTACTTGGCTTTTGGGGTCTTTGCCTTGTTCAAATTTCTCACTTACCATACCCTCAGGTGTGCGGATACCCAAATCTTTGAAGCTTTCGTTGCGATTGATAGAAGGCAAGCTGCCGAGGTAAGTTTCTAGCCAAGGTTTGATTTTATCTACTTCAAAATTACCAATCATCACAAAAGTAAAATCGCTTGCATCTGCAAATCGCTCTTGGTAGATTTTGAATGCACGGTCAAGGTCAATCTTGTCATAATCTTCGGGTGTAGGGATGCCACCTGCACGAGGGTGGTTTTGAGTCATTACTTTAATCTGCTTGTCTAAGAAAGCAAATTGAGGGTTTTTCATGACATTTGCTAAGAAAGTTTTTTGCTTTGTTACGTAAGACTCAAAGGCTGTTTTATCCATTCTGGGGGCTGTAAAGTATAAGTTTACAAGCTGCAGCATGGTTTCTAGGTCTTTGGGAGAGGCACTTCCGTTAAATCCTTCATTGGTATCACCGATAAAAGGAGATACATTGACTGTTTTGCCTGTGAGAAGCTTTTGCAAGTCAGTAGATGAAAAATCACGGATGCCACTTTCATTGATAATGCTGCTGGCATTGACAGCAGATTGATAATCAGCATCTGATACTAGAGAGTGCCCTCCAAAACTGAAGGCAGTCATTAAGATTTCATCATCTTTAAAATCAGTGGGTTTTAAGACTACTTTTACGCCATTAGACAGTGTAAGCTCTGTAGCTCCTACTGTGCCGAGAGATTTTTCTGTGGTGATGGTACCTGCTTTGGGCATCTCTGCCATGAGTGGCTCGTCAATGACTTTGTCTTCGTAGGCTTCTACACTCATGGCTTCTACCTCTGTGAGCACTGCCATTACATCAGCCTCCGTAGGGATTTTCACGCCTTCTTTGTCGGGAGCAGTGATGATAACCACACGGTTTTCTTGAGTAATCCACTTTTGGGGAAGTTCATTGATGTCTTTTGCAGCAATGGTAGGCAATAGTTTTTGCACCATTTCATACTCCCACTCTATGCCAGGCTCTGGGTCATTTTCTAAGAAATTAGCCACAAAGCTAGATACTAGGCGGTCAGAGCCTGTTTTTTTGCGTTCGTTGTATTGTCTTTCGTATCGGTTGAGGAGGCTTTTCTTGGCACGCTCTAGCTCTGATTCATTGAAGCCGTGCTGCAGCACTCTTTTGTTTTCGATAAGGGCTGCTTTCAGTCCGCTGATAATGCCTTCTTCGCCTACGCTTGCACTTGTAAAATAAGCGTCTTTGGTGCGTAAGAATCCTCCATAGCCTGCATAAGCACTCAAGAAAGGAGGTTCAGCTTGTTGGGTAAGTTCATTGTAGCGGTCACTAAGCATGCTAGAATACAAACTAGCGGCAAGGCTTTCACGGTAATCTCCCACTGTTTTCATTTCTTTGTGTGGGTGCTTGTAATACACTTGCACTTGCGTAAAAGGAGATTCCTTATCAGTAGCGATGCTAATGATGGTTTCTTTGTGGTCAGGGATTTCGTATAGTTTTTTGGGGCGAGGGTTTGCTTGAGGTTTTAGGTTTCCGAAGTGGGCTTTTATTTTTTGCTCCATTTCGTTTACATCTATATCTCCTACCACCACTACAGCCATGAGGTCGGGTCTGTACCAATCTTTGTAAAACTTTTTGATGGTTTCGTACTCAAAAGTTTCTAGAATTTCTTTTTTACCGATGGGCAGGCGTTCGGCATACCTTGATCCTTTGAGTAATTTGGGGAAGTATTGGTCTCTCATTCTTTGGCCAGCACCTCTTCCTGTACGCCATTCTTCTATCACTACACCACGCTCCTTGTCTATTTCTTCATTGTCAAAAGTAGCAAGATGAGCCCAATCTTCTAATATTTGGAAGCCTTTTTCTAGGATTTCAGGATTATCAGAGGGGATAGGCAACATATACACTGTTTCGTCAAAACTTGTGTAGGCGTTTAGGTCTGCTCCAAACTTCACTCCTACCGACTGTAAGTAACTCACAAGGTCGTTTTTGGCAAAATTTTTCGTGCCATTAAAAAGCATGTGCTCTGTAAAGTGTGCAAGTCCAAGCTGATTTTCATCTTCTTGCATTGCTCCTGCATTGATGGCAAGCCGCAGCTCTACCCTCTTCTCGGGCTTAGCATTTTGGCGGATGTAATAAGTGAGCCCGTTTTCTAGCTTACCTACTTTTACTTGATTGTCTAGGGGAATGTCTTGTGTAAGGTCTATTTTTTGTGCTATTAAACCTGAGCTAATCAGCAGTCCGAAGATTAGACACAGAAATGTCTTACTATTTTTATACATAATTTTGTGATTATTGGTTATGAATGACTATTCAATGCTTCAAAGTTAGTATATTTTTTCAAAAAAATCTACTTTTATTGAATTTTGGTGAAATACTTTCACGTGTCAGAGCATACAAATAAGCACAATGTTTTCATCTTAATTCAGGTCATTTTTTTTCTTATCAAGTCTGCCCAATATGAAATAAAGCATCTCCTTTGTGCACTACAGGCACATTGTTATGCCCGATGATATAGCCTTCTGTATCAGCTTCTACAGGTTCTTCATAGCGGTTTGCAGGCCCATGTATATAACCAATGAGGTCTCCTTTTTCTACCTGCTCACCAGAGTATTTTTTGAGACGAAACAGCCCTGAATTATTGGCACGTACCCAGTGGCTTTGTGTGAAAACATGCGAAACCCTCGGTTTGGGAGCATTTTTAATCATGCCCAAATGCTTCAGTACTCGCTGCGAGCCTCTGATGGCCTCATCTATGGCAAAGTTATCAAAACGTAAGGATTCTCCACCTTCATAGACGACCATGGTCTTGCCCATGCTGCGCATTTGCCCACGCAAAGAATTGGGAATCACACCAGAATGAAGTATAAAAGGAGGCGCAAAAGCATGTGCTATTTCCTGTGATTTGGGGTCTTCGGGGGCATGGCGTATTTGTGGGTAATTAGTGCGGCTTGCACCACCCGTATGAAAATCAATGCCTATATCCACGGCAGGCAGTATCTTTGTGCAAAGTGTATTTGCAACAATGCCAGCCAAAGAGCCACTATCACTGCCCGGAAAGCTTCGATTTACATCTTTGCCATCGGGCACTTCTCTAGAAAAATTAATAAACCCGTATATGTTGATTATCGGCAGTGCGATGACAGTGCCACGGATAAGCCTTTCTAGCATGTGGTTGTCTATCATCCGCCTAACTATCTCTATGCCGTTTACTTCGTCTCCGTGCAAACCTCCAGAGAGTAAAATAGTGGGCCCATCAAATTTACTTCTAAACACATAGACGGGCATGTGAATCTTAGTGCCAGAGGGCAGGCGTGCGATTCCAAGTTCTATCTCTGCATTGACCCCTTTGGGTATTTTTTCATTTCCGATGGTGATATGACTCATAAACTTCTCTTGCTAATGACATAATAAAACAAATGCAAAACTAAGTAAAATTATTTAGCAGAGTTTTCTTTGTGATACTCTAGCACTGTTCTTGCCTGTGTTACGAAAGAAATCCCTGTGTTAGAGTCTGTGCTAATCATCACCGCCTCTATGATGGGCTTGCTCACTTGCCGAATAGACTTCCACTCTACTAAAAAATTAGCTCCTACTCCTCCTTGGTTCTCGGCAGTCTCAATCACGTAGTGCTTGGTAGCAAGCGGACTGAGTGAAATCGGTTCTTTTTGTGAAGCTCGGATAAGTTTTCCTTTTGTGTTATAATATTCTACCTTTGTGATATAAATGGTATGATTCAGGTCTATGTTATGAATACTCAATGTAGCAGACAAGGGGATTGTCCTTTTGTTACTGTAGCTGTATATTTCTGAATAAATAGGGATGTAAATTAGCTGCCCTACACTGAATGTATCATTGGGTGCAAGTGCATAATTTTTAATATTTTTATTGTCTTTGCTTGCATCTATCATCGTGATTAAATCCTCTGTATTCTCTGCCCGAGACTGAGGGCGGCAAGCAAACATCCAACTTGATGATACACACAATAATAGAAAATAACTGCAAGCATCAAACCTAAAAGCGTAATTTATCATAATTATATTTTTTAGAATGAAAAACAAAAAATACTCAGCTTGTTATGAGAAAGATGGTTTATATTTTTTGTATTTTTAAACAACAAGCAATCCAAAAGTACGTTTTTCAAACCTAAGATATTCCAAAAATAGACAACAATGACATATAAATGCATAAAATTAGGGCTGCTACTCGGATTTATGAGCCTTGCCAGCATACAGCCCACTCTAGGGCAAGAGAGTCAAGTGCCTAGTAGATTTGACTTTGCAGGGATTCGCCTAAAAATCAAACCAGATGCCCGCCGTGAAATAGAGGCCCGCATCAATGCCATTCATAGAGATACCGTACAGTTTCAGAAACAAATCAAAGTGGCTGATTTGTACCTACCCTTGATTGAGGATATTCTTCAAGATGCAGGGCTTCCAGAGGATTTTAAATACCTCTCACTCATGGACAATACCCAGCCAGACAGTCTTTTGTTTTGGCAAATGGCAAACCAAAGAGCACAGCAACTAGGGCTAAACATCAGTGCTGAGGTAGATGAAAGATTGAATGTGCTGACTGCCTCAAAAGCAATCGCCAAACACCTCCAAAGCAACCAGCTAGAGCTGCAAAACTGGATTTTTACCTTGCTCTCTTATCACCTAGAAGTAGGAAAAGTAAAAACCTATCTCCAAGAGATGTTTCCAAAATTAAAACCACTAGAACTCTTAAACCTGAGAGATTTTGAAGTAGATTTATCATCACATCCTGATATTATTACTTTTTTGTCTTATCATTTTGCCTTTCGTCCTTACCTAAATAAAAATATCTACCCTGAAATAGAACTCATCAGCTTTGACAATATACAAGGGAAAACCATGACAGACCTTTCAAAACTGTTTAGCCTGCCCGAAAATCAACTTAAAAGTTATAACTCATGGCTCAAAACTGAATCCATCCCTTTTGATAAAAATTATGAAGCAATTATCCCGATGCCTACAGCCTCCCCCACAGCAGATGTCAGTGTGTCTGTATCAAGAGGTGGAAAAGCAATCTATGAAACCGAAGAAGAACAAATAAAACACATCGTAAGGTCAGGGGAAACACTCTACCGTATTTCGCTTCTATACAGTGTAAAAGTAGAAGACATCAAAGCTTGGAATACACTCAATAGCAATGATTTAAGTATAGGACAGGTACTGGTCCTGCAAGATACAAACCCAAAAGAAACACCTATCTACAGCCCACCCGCTACTACCATTGATACAGCCCCTGCACAAGTCCAAACCATCCACACTGTGGAAAGAGGAGAAACACTCTACAAAATATCCAGAAAATACAAGGTAGATGTGATAGATTTAAGAAAATGGAATCAATTGTCTAGTGATAATCTACGCATTGGTCAAAAACTCACCATCAATACAAACAAAGAAAATCTACCAGAAAAACCCAAAGAGATACCCTCTCAGCCCAATCCTGGAAGCCAAGATGTCATTATCCCTGTAAAACCTACGAACCCGAATCAGCCCCGAACCTTAGACTCTAAAAGCATCCCTAACCGAATGAATATCGGCAATATATCTCTCATCATCACCAAAGAAGGGCAAAGACTCCTAGAAAAAGACGTAAAATTACTCACCCGAAATGAAAAATACTTCTTTGAAAACCTGCAAAGGGTAGATTTGTATGCACCGTTAATAAAAAACACGCTATCAGAAGAGGGCATCCCCATAGACTTACAATATCTCCCCATTCAAGAAAGTGAAATGATAGCCAATGCCGTATCTCGCTCACAGGCAGTGGGTTACTGGCAGTTTAAAGCGCCCTCAGCCGTAGAAGTAGGCATGATTGTAAACGACAACATAGACGAAAGAATGCACATCATAGAAGCCACACAGGGAGCTGCCAAGTACTTTTTGAGAAGCCAAGCCTATTTTAACAACTGGGTTTTTACCTTGCTTTCTTTTAATATGGGCTTCACAGGGGCTAAAAATCACCTAGAAAGGCAATATCCTCGCCAAAATATCCGAAACATGAAAGAGATAAGCATAGACGGCAATACGCACTGGTATATTCGTAAATTTTTAGCCCATAAAATTGCTTTTGAAGCTGAAATAGGCATTGACTCTACCCCCTACTATCTTCGCTCACAAACTGCAAGTGCTCGCCGTTCGCTAAGAGATATAGCTAAAGAAAAGGGCTGCGAGACCAATACGCTGAGGCTGCACAATCAGTGGCTCAAAAGCACTTTAATCCCTACGGACAAAACCTATTCTGTCTTGATACCTCTTAAATAAAATAACATGAAGAAAATTTATTTGAGAAAAACAAGGCACTAAAAAAACCTTCTGAAATTTCAGAAGGTTTTTTTATTTATACTAAGCATTGATTATCAGTGCTTTACACATTATTAGAGGTCAGTTTTGCTCCGTAATACTCACGGTTCATACGAGCGATGTATTCCATAGAAATTCCCTTAGGGCACTCAGCAGAGCAAGCCCCTGTATTGGTGCAAGCTCCAAAGCCTTCTGCATCCATTTGTGCCACCATGTTTTCTACACGTGTCTTACGCTCGGTTTTGCCTTGTGGCAGCATAGAAAGCTGAGATACCTTGGCAGATACAAACAGCATTGCAGAGGCGTTTTTGCAGGCTGCCACACAAGCACCGCAGCCTATACAAGTGGCTGCATCAAAGGCTTTATCGGCGGTACTTTTGGCAATCGGGATTTCGTTGGCATCTACGGTTACACCTGTATTGACAGATACGTATCCACCTGCTTGCATAATCCTGTCAAAAGCACTTCTATCCACCATCAAATCTTTGATGACAGGGAATGCTTTGGCACGCCAAGGCTCTATGTAAATGGTATCACCATCTTTGAAAGAACGCATGTGTAGCTGGCAGGTAGTAGTGCCTTGCTGTGGGCCATGCGGTTGCCCGTTGATGTACATACTGCACATTCCGCAAATGCCTTCACGGCAGTCGTGGTCAAATACGATGGGTTCTTTGCCACTGCGGAGGAGGTCTTCATTGAGTACATCTAGCATTTCTAAGAAAGACATATCTTTGGAAACGTCTGAAACTTGGTAAGTTTCCATTTTACCGCCGCCAGAAATAAGTTTTCCGTTTTCTACTTTATCGGGCTTGCTTTGTCGCCAAACTTTTAGGGTTAGTTTCATATTTTTTGATATTTTAGAGTGCCTCTTAAACCCCAAAGAAAAAATGATGGTGCAAGTCTTTCTTTGGGGAATTTGGGGGCTACTGATAATTATTTATAACTTCTTTGCGTTAGTTTTACATTCTCAAAAATGAGGTCTTCTTTGATGAGTTCTTCTTGTGCTTCCTCGCCTACATACTTCCAAGCAGCCACGAAAGAGAAGTTGTCATCATCACGTTTTGCCTCACCTTCATCGGTTTGGTATTCTTCACGGAAGTGTCCTCCGCAAGATTCTTCACGCATCAATGCATCATCTATCATGAGTTCACCTAACTCTATAAAGTCAGATACTCGGCAAGCTTTTTCAAGCGTAATGTTAAGTTCTTCGCTGCCTCCAAGCACTTTTACATTACTCCAAAACTCCTTGCGAAGCTTTTGCACTTTTTCTTTAGCTATTTTTAAGCCCTCTGCATTTCGAGACATTCCGCAATAATCCCACATGATTTTTCCTAGCTCTTTGTGGAAGTCATCTACTGTTTTGTCTCCATTGATAGAGAGGAGCTTGTCAATATTTGCTTTTACATTTGCCTCTGCTTCTTTGAAGGCAGGGTGGTCGGTAGGCACTTTATCAGTAGGAAGCGTAGCTATATAATCTCCAATGGTATAAGGAACTACAAAATAGCCATCTGCCAAGCCTTGCATCAATGCACTTGCACCGAGTCTATTGGCACCATGGTCTGAGAAGTTGGCTTCTCCTAGAGCATATAGCCCTGGCACAGAGGTCATGAGGTTATAATCTACCCAAAGTCCGCCCATTGTGTAGTGAATGGCAGGATAGATTTTCATAGGCGTTTCGTATGGATTGTCGTCTGTGATTTTTTCATACATCTGAAACAAGTTTCCGTATTTGGCACGGATGAGGTCTTCACCATCACGCTTGATAGCATCTCTAAAATCCAAAAATACTGCCAAGCCTGTGGGTGCTACGCCACGCCCTTCGTCGCATACATATTTGGCATTTCGAGAGGCAACATCACGGGGCACAAGATTGCCAAAAGAGGGATATTTGCGCTCCAAATAATAATCACGGTCTTCTTCCTTGATGCTTTCGGGCTTCATCTCACCTTTGCGGATTTTTTCAGCATCTTCTATTTTCTTAGGTACCCAGACACGCCCATCGTTGCGTAATGACTCAGACATGAGGGTCAGTTTGGATTGATAATCACCAGAAACAGGGATACATGTGGGGTGAATCTGTACGTAACAAGGGTTGGCAAAGTGTGCTCCTTTTTTGTGGGCACGCCATGCGGCAGTTACATTAGAACCCATGGCATTGGTGGAGAGGAAAAACACATTGCCATAGCCACCTGTGCAGAGCAAGACGGCATGGGCAGAGTGTGATTCTATCTGACCTGTTACTAGATTTCGGGTGATGATTCCACGTGCCTTACCATCAATGGTTACCAAATCAAGCATTTCAGTACGTGGGTATAATTTCACTTTTCCGTTGGCTACTTGGCGGCTCAAAGCACTGTAAGCACCCAAAAGCAACTGCTGCCCTGTCTGACCTCGTGCATAAAACGTACGAGATACTTGTGCTCCACCGAAAGAGCGGTTGTCGAGCAACCCTCCATATTCACGAGCAAAAGGAACACCTTGAGCGACGCATTGATCTATAATATTGACACTCACTTGGGCAAGACGGTGTACGTTTGCTTCACGAGAGCGATAATCACCTCCTTTGACAGTATCATAGAATAATCTAAAGACACTGTCTCCATCGTTTTGGTAGTTTTTGGCTGCGTTGATGCCTCCTTGTGCTGCGATGCTGTGTGCACGGCGAGGGCTGTCTTGAAAACAAAACGATTTTACATTGTAGCCAAGCTCAGCAAGGGAGGCTGCTGCAGAAGCACCTGCAAGCCCTGTCCCTACCACGATTACGTCATACTTACGCTTGTTGGCAGGGTTTACTAATTTTATGTTGAATTTATGACGCTCCCACTTTTCTGCTAAGGGACCGTCAGGGATTTTTGACTCTAACTTCATACTGTTTATTTTTTATTCTTGATAATTTATATTCTAGCTAAGACTTTTAATATACATCAGTATAGGGATGAGTGCAAAACCTAGAGGAACTAAGATGCTGTAAATCAGACCCAATGTCTTGATAAAAGGTGTATATTTTACGTGATTGATTCCCAAGGTCTGAAATACACTCTGAAAACCGTGCAAGAGGTGATAAGAAAGACCTATCATAGATACCACATAAATGCCTACAATGACTGGATTTTCAAACTCGAAGACTACCAAAGCATACAGGTTGTGCATGGTTTTGCCATCATAGGTTACTTGCTCAACCGTTCCGAATTTAGATTTCGCCCAAAAATTAACGAGGTGAAGCACCAAAAATATCATTACGATAGAGCCTAGCCAAATCATGTTACGTGAACTGAAAGAACTGTTTGCGCTTGGCTTGCTGTATGCGTATTTGGTAGGGCGAGCAGTGCGGTTGTAGATGGTAAGCACTACTGAGACAATGATGTGTAAGATGATAAAAAAGAAATTGCCAACAGAAATAATCTGAATTAACTCGTTGTGCCCCATAAAATAGGCATATTCATTGAAGGCCTTTCCCCCGTCATCAAACAATATCATCTGAAGATTGCCTATCAGGTGAACCGCCAAAAACAGGATTAAAAATAAACCTGTGAGAGCCACCAAGAGCTTGCGACCGATGGTACTCGTAAAAAATTGTATAAACCAATTGGGTTTTTTTGAAATAGTTGGATTAGATGCACTCATTTTTTTTAATCATTTAATGAAGATAAAGAATATCTGTTCCTCAAATTTACATCTCCATTTTTAGAAATCGATATAAATTGCCAAACATTCTTTATATTTTAAATTGATTCTAAATTTATAGAAGCTTCTAAATTTTGAATAATTAAGATTTTGTGTGGGTAAAAAGTTTGTCAAAGGTGGTTTTTTTTGGAACATAGCTTGATTTTAGGCATAAAAAAAGGCTTGCCGAGTGGCAAGCCTTTTTTTATGCTTCGGCTTTTTTATTTTTTTCGTAGCGTCTTGCTACTCCCTCGGCAATGATAACTTGCTGTCTAGTATAAGTGAGTGTCTCTTTATTTTTTAAGATTTTTTTGGCAACACGTATTGTCATGATGTTCTGATTTTGATTAAACGGAATTATTTGGAGTGCAAAGATAATTACTTTTGTATAAAAACTCCGAGTAATTGCCAAGATTTATCGAAACTTACCCAAATTACTATACTATCTATCGGGTTCAAGTCAAATTTCCCTTTTTAGTCACCTCACCCCTTCCCTGCCCTCAAGATAAGACATAAGGGGGGCAATTTGACTTGCACTCTGTTTATCTCTTTACCGATATATCTCTCTAGGGGCTGCACTTCACAAAACTGGTCGATAGCTGGGGTTCAAGAAATGGCTGTTATTCAATTTGTAAAAGATTAAGCGTTTTTCACAGCCATCCCGATGCCAAGAGTAACATAGCGTTTATTTCAGCTTACTCTTGAAGGCTTCCATCTTCTCACAAGGCAAATAACCTTCTGGCATACCCAGATAAGAGATAGGTTCTATGATGTAAGTAAATTTATTAATTTGGTAATATGCTAATTATCAGCAGGTTAGATAAAGAATAATATAAACTATTTTTGCTCAAGTACTTAGCCCTTACAGGCACTATACTATCCATTTTCGTAAGGCTTGGCATAGCTCATCAGGTCATCTTTGCACTTGTCTAAACATTTATTTATTTTATCTCGAGCCGTTTTTCAGGTTCGATAAATAGGTGTTTATCAACTAAATAGTATCATTGGTGTATTTTTAGGGGGGGGTTATAAAAGCATACTGCTTATACTGCTATCCTCACGTTGATATATCTGTAAGAAATACCAATTCATTTAAAATTATAATTTCATGAAAAAAAATCATTTATTTACTTTGTTTATTATTATCCTTTCACTAGGCTTTACCGCTTGCAATAGTGATGACCCTCAACGTGCCAACACACTTACCATCAATGGAGAGAACTTCCCCTTAGAGAAGGGATATATTCAGGGAGATGGCCCGCAGTATAACATCACATTAATGAATGGTGCTATTGATGAGAATGGAAGATTCAATGCTGAGGTTACACAATATATCTATTTTGAGATTACCTCGACCTCTGCAGCAGCACTAGCCCCTGGCACTTATACTTTTAACCCAGAAGAACCCTCAGGTACTTTTTCTCAGATATATATTTCTAGGGGGAATAGCACTCAAGACGGGGAGTGGAACGAAAATCTTGGCTATTTCAACGCCACGAGTGGCACAGTAGTGGTAAGCAAAAGTGGAGATACTTACACTTTTGAATGTACCTTTACCTTCGGCGATGAAACTATTACGACTTACTACGCTGGAACATTAGAACTGATGCCTGTTCGACCAGCATAGTAAAACCCATACCACTATGCAAAAATAGAAATCTCTAACTATTTTCTGAAAGTATCTTGTTCATAATCAAGAATTTAGGTGTGGCACTTTTTGAAAAAGTGCCACATTTCTACAAAATTTTATGCAATCAATTTGAATTAAAAAAAATGAAAAAAATAGATGTAATTTCAACTGCGCTTAGTATTATTTTGCTAGGATTGAGCCTTTCTAGCTCTGTGGCTCAGACTACGAAAGAAATGTTGCGTATCGTCACCGAAGATTTGAGCCATAACGATGACGCTTATTATTGCTTTACTCACTCTTCTGAAAAACAAAATGTGGAAGCTGCATTCACCGATGAGTCAATAATACTGATAGGTGTTCTCAAAGTAAGTCCGCCAGACGGATATGCTGGAGAGGGTTCTGACCAAGCATTCTTCTATTTTTTTACAGGAAACTGGATAGACGATACTAGTGCCAGTCTTGATATGTATATGCTTGGCCCAGATCAAGACATTATAGAAGAAAGCAAGCAAGAAGTGCTGTTCAAAAAAATAAATGATTTTGAAATAGCACTCACAGAGGGAGATAGGAAAGAAATCATCTTAGACCTAGTCAGTTGTGAAGAAATTGAATAAAACTACGAAGCACTAGGAGTTCTTAAGCTAAATTCTAGTGCTTTATTATAGCTTTTCATTCCTCTCAAGCATTTTTACCCATGGTCTAGGCTATGGGTTTTTATTTGCTACATAGCTCTACTCAGGCATACACCTGATAAAACCTGAGCCTTCAAAGGTCATCACTATCTCATTCTTTTGGTTAGTCATCTCTGCCTTTCCATATAAGATCCCTACATCTGGGCGGCTTTTTGATACCCTTTTATCCAATATGTAGTATTTTCCTGTGAGTGTATCTTCAGGATGCACGGGCTTAAGCCATTGAAGTTTTTCTACACCAGGTGCCCCCAAGGTCTCGGCATGGCTCAGAATGGCATCTACATACATCCGCATAAACATACTGGCAGTATGCCAACCACTTGCCGAAAGTTTGCCAAAAAGTGATTTTGCGGCTGCCTCATCATCCAAATGAAAGGGCTGAGGGTCAAACTCTGTAGCAAAACGAATCACCTCTTCTCGGCTTACTGTCTTGTAACCTACGGGGATGATGTCTCCTATTTCAAAATCTTCGTAATAAGTTCTTTTCTTTTCTTGATTCATTCTGTATTTGTTTTTTAATGTGTGGTATTTAAAATGTAACCAGGGTCAGGGCAAATCTCAAGATAATATCCCTGCTCGTGCCGTGGTGCTACGCCTATAAAATCTCCTTTGCGCCCGAGCATATCACCCATTACCTGAAAATGCAAGTGAGAAGCCCATTGTCCGTTCTCGGTTTCTGTGCCTATTTCAGAAATTTTTTGTCCTTTTTGGATGTGCTGCCCCTCTGTGAGTGGCAAAAGAGAGCTTCGGGTAAGGTGCCCATAGAGTGTATAAAAAGTGCAGCCCTCTAAAATATGCTCCAAAATAATGGTAGGCCCATAATCCCCAAAATTATCATTGTCTTGGAAGCTATGGACTTTTCCCTCCCAAGGAGCAAATACGGGTGTGTGTGCAGGCATCCAGATATCTATACCAAGGTGAATGGACCTTGCCCCTGCACTCATAGAAAACACATGGCTTTTCTGATATACACTTCGGTCTTCGGCATAGCCTCCGATGCCAGCCTTTGCAGCAGCATCTGAGATTCGCCCAAAAATATACGCATTCATTTGTGAGATATTGCCTAGGTCAAAATGGGCAAGCTCAGGATTATTCTCCGAAAAATCAAACCAGAAAAGCGTGTCTTGCTGAAAATCAAGGGGGACTACAGATGCAAATTGCCCTTGGTATTTTTTTAGTAAAGTATTGAGGTTCAATGTTTTATAATTTAAAATTGGTTCATGATTTCTATTACATACGCTATTTCATTTTTTTGATGAAAAAAAGCAATGGGCAAACTTAACTGAGTTTCTGCAATTTTTTTGCTAATGGGGTAATCATTTATATTCCATTTTCCTAGAAAGGCTTCTTGGGCAGGGAGAGCTATGGGGTAGTGCAGCCCCGTCTGAATGCCTTTCTGGAGGAGATATTCTCTTAATTTATCACGCTGAGGATGTCTAATAGCAAATATGTGATAGACTGACTCTGCCTCAGGGAGGATATGCGGCTTGACAAAATCTTCTTTCAGATGGGCGTGGTAGAGTGTCGCCAAGTCATTTTTGTGGGCATTGATACGGTCTAGGGCTTTTAGTTTGATATGGAGGAAGGCTGCCTGCAGCTCGTCTAATCTGGTATTGTAGCCCTGCTCGCTGTGTATATATTTTTGGGTAGAGCCGTAGTTGCGGAGGAGATTTATTTTCTGAAAATATTTTTCTGAATGGCAGACTACAGCCCCTGCATCTCCGAGTGCGCCCAGATTCTTGGCTGGATAAAAACTAAAACTTGCCAAATCTCCCCAACTCCCCACCTTTTGCCCTTGAAATCTTGCTCCGTGGGCTTGGGCGGCATCTTCCAATAAGTATAAATGGTGTTGCCCACAAATACGCTTGAGTGCATCCATCTTGCAGGGGCTTCCATAAAGATGCACAGCAATGAGGGCTTTGGTCTGTGGAGTGATTTTTTCTTCTATCCTGTGGTGGTCTATATTATAAGTATGCTCCTCAGGCTCTACCAGCACAGGGATATGCCCTGCTTGCAGCACCGATAAAACCGTGGCGATAAAAGTGTGTGCAGGTACGATGATTTCGCTTTTGGGCGGAAGCTCCAAAGCCAAAATGGCCAATGTAAGTGCATCTAAGCCCGAATTAACCCCTACCGCAAAGCGAGTCTGACAATAATCCGCCCAAGATTTTTCAAAATCAGCCACATGTTGCCCCAGCACAAACTGCCCCTGTATGAGGGTCTGTGAGAAAATGGACTGAAAATCTTCTCTGAAGCAGTGATTGGTCTTTGCCAAATCTTCGTAAGCTATTTCAATGTGCATATCCTAAAAATACTGACCTGATTATTCTTAGAAGGGAATCCCCATAAAAAAACCCAGTAGTAAACTACTGGGTTTTTTGTTTTTGTAGCGGCGACAGGACTCGAACCTGCGACCTTCGGGTTATGAGCCCGACGAGCTACCAACTGCTCCACCCCGCGATGTGATAGTAATACAAATCAAGTCTTCAAATAGTTTCATAAAAATTTATTTTTTTAAAAAAATAATTTGAACCTCTCTCTTAGGGCAATTATCCAAGCATTTTGCTGTGGGTGGTTTTATGGGTGGCAGCAGACTGAAGAGAGAGTTTTTATACCCAACTTAACTAAAAAGACAAAGCTCTAAAAAGCACTTTTGCCTCTTTTTTGCAAATACAGTGTTTATGGCTAGTTTTTGTTTTATGCCATCCCATTTACACCTAAGTTACTTAGTGTTTTTTCGTCTAAATTAACATTTATTTGCCAGTAGTAACTACAACCATCGAAAACCATTACATAATCTGAGTCGAAGCTAAGCCTATGGTCAGAGTAGCCTTTTATTCTATCCCATAAACTATATCTATCCCAATAGAAATTTATATGGATTATTTTTTGACCTTTATTGTTTCTTATTCCCACATATTGTCTAAAATATTTGTTAAGGTTTCTATGTATTACAGGACAATTTCCAACCTGATTTAGACGATTTTTGTTGATTTTTTTAATTTGCTGCTTTAGTATTTTCTCTGCTAACTCAATATCTTTTTTGTCAGGTATCCATCTTGTCGTAGAATCAACATCATTTACATAAAAATTTCTAAATCGGTAATTATTGTTGAATACTGTCCCACGAACTTTATTGATTTTTACAGCAATTTTTGAGTTATCTGCTGTAAATAAACTTGCTTCTATTTTGCATGATGTTAGAATGCAAGAAAGTCCAATAATTATGATTACCGTATTTCTCATATTAAAATATCACACAGTATCTCCA
>JAABSX010000048.1 GCA_011390205.1 Microscillaceae bacterium
CATTACTTGTTGGTAAATACGCTTCCAGTCTGTCATGGCGGTTTTGTAGAAGTAAGATTACGAATGTATGTGTTTTGTTTGGCAATACCCAATGTATTGACATTATTTAAGTATCACTATATGATTAGACGTACTAAGATAATCAAAACGCATCAATCAAAAAAATAATATAACAAATTCATTTTAAAGTCTATTCAAAAGGCATCAAATGACTTGCTCCTTTGACAATGATTGGCAGCTTACAAAGTGCTTTTGCTAGCAAAACTACCCGTGCTACTTTATAAAAAATCCTTCAAAGAAATTTAGTCTTTGAAGGATGTGGGGGAGTATTCTTTAGATAGAGGCTATGAAATCTCTAAAAACTGAAGGTGATACCCACAGTACCCATAAACATATTGGTAGTAGATTCTTTGGGGACTGCATCAGGTGTTACTAGGTCTAAGTCATCAGGATTGGGATTATTAGGATTAAAAGTACCACCACCAGTAAAGTTTACAGTCCAAAGGGAGGTCTGGTCTCTGTCATAGTAGCGTGCTTTTCCACCAAGGAGGTATATCCCTCGGGCATCTAAGCGTACGTTTTCACTGAATTTAATTTGTAAGCCAAAAGCACCTCCGTAGCTCAGCACTACGGATTGTTCTTGGGTTTCGGCATTGATTTGATTGCTTGTAATCTGCCCTGTCTGAGGGTCTCTCCGACTAAAAATGCGCTGTGTCGTTTCGTCTAGGATACGTGTGCGTGTGTAGAGATAGTTTAGCCCGATGAGCCCATCTACATAGGGCTGCACAGTGGCTAGGGGTGCTTTCAGACGCAAAACCGCATGGCCATTGATGAGGTTATTGTTGGTCTGTATCCTTAGATTGACAGGGATAGAACTCAAAAGAGTGCCTCCACTTGTACGCACTTGCAGGTTTTCGTTGATAAACTGTGTATTGGCACCATAGACCATGTAGCCAAAATCAAGTCCGAAATATACAGGTACTTCAGGAGCAAAAGGTACGAAAAGACCTATTTTGAAGCCTCCTCCGATGGCATCAGTGTTTTCTCTAAACTCATCAAGGGGTACACCAATTTGCCCCGAGATGGTAAAGTGCGTCTGTGCAGTGAGGCTCGTCTGTGCCATTAATAATATAAGTAGTAAATAAATACTTTTCTTCATTTTTTGGATATTTAATGGATTGGTAAATCTGTTATATGTATGCCTAGAAATACGAATAGATTCAAATCTAAGTTTTTTATTTTGAGAGCAATGCTATCTATTAACAGAGAATTAGCATTACTTACTTCACAAAGTACGCAAAGTACTTTACAAAGGTGATGAATGCCTTCACAAATGTTACTAAATATTTACCTTACAACAAGCGCTCAAACAAAATACCAACTTTGTCTAAATGCCAACAAAGTAGCTGTTTCTTTTTTTTGTAAGAGAATCTGGGAATTATGTTTTAATTTTAAAGTTTTATTTACCCAAAAACAATGATGATGAGATATTTTTTACTTTTTTTAGGATTACTCAATGCTTGGCAAACTCTACAAGCGCAAGATGCAGAACAATATTTTAGAGAAGGGCTTGCACAGATGGAGGCAGGGCAATATGCCTCTGCCTTAGAAAAACTAGACCAAGCCATCCAGCAAGATGATAAAAAAGACTCTTTTAAATATGCATCAAGAGGCATGACTTACTATAAAATGGAAGACTACCGCAAAGCACTCTCTGATTACAAGCAATCCATCAAAATAAATGCCTCTAACCCTGATTTTTATTTTCAAAAAGGCATTGTAGAAGACAGCCTCCAGCGCTATCCTGATGCTTTGCAGAGTTTTGGCAAAGCCATTAAATTAGATCCTGAAAATGCCCAATACTATATCTCAAGAGCACACATTTACAGTGTCAATAAGGATTATACCGTATCACTGGCAAACCTAAACTATGCCGTGCAATTAGACGAAAACAACGCCATGGCTTATTATCTCAGAGGCATTGCTAAGTACAATCTGGTAGATTCTAAGGGCTCTTGTGAAGATTTTCAGAAAGCCATTGAGCTAGAATATCTTGATGCAAAAACCTGGCTCGAGAAATATTGTCAATAAAATTTTGTCTGTTTACTGATTTTAAAAGATATGAAATACATATACAAAACTATCTTGTTACTCGTTTTTTTTGGCTTGTGTCTGAGTGAGAGTATGGCACAAAACCAACAACAGTCTTTGGCGATTATCCGCAAAGATGCCCTATCTTATGTATTGTATTCTGATGGAAGTCAGGAGTTACTTCCGTATTTTGTGATAGAAGCAGAAGGAGCATCAGAGGGGCTAATTCGGGCCAAAATTATGCTGCCAACCAAAGAAATGATGTATGCCTATCTTGACCAAGACGGAAATATCAAAATACAACCAAAAATCCCTGAAAATTATGCTGGGCGTGTGCTGCAATTATCTAATCAACATATGCGGCTTATAGGCTATAACAAGGATACAGAAGAAGAGAGAATGCTTCTGTTTAATCAAAAAGGAGAAAATGTTTTTCCAGAAGGCTTTGAGAATATTTCGGAAGTAGGGGACAATGGTTGGGTATTCGTTCACGATAAAAAATACCACGGCTTCTATGACCTTACTCTTAAAAAACAATTAGACTTACCCGATAGCCTCTCAGGATATTATACAGGATTCTCAGGGGGAATTTGCCTGATAGAAAATCAAGAATATCAAAAAGGAGCAATCAATGACAAGGGGCAAATCATCGTGCCACCTAGTGATGCACATGACATTGCTCTCATTGATGGGGTATTACTGCTCTCTGAAGGCGGAAAACTAAGCATTGTCAATAAAAAAGGAAAGACAACTACCAGCATCGAGGGAGTACGGTTTGATGAAAATTTAGAATTTATCTCTGTCTATTTTGAAAATGGACTTTTGCCCTTGTTCAAAGACATTGATGAAGTAGTGTTGATTGACAAAAAAGGAAATCAAAAAATAACTTTCTCTGATGCCAAAAGTATCATAGAGTTTGATGGAAATGTGCTTACTCTCCAATCTCAAAATGATGAATACCTTGCTTATGACCTCACAGGCAAACTTTTACATACATTTACTTACAGACACATGGGCGGTTTTGTAAATGGCTTTTCTTATTTTTCGGATACAGAAAAGGCAGGTTTTGTAGATACTAGTGGCAGGGAGCTTTTGCTAGATTGGGATGTGCTCTGGGATATTAGAAATGGGAGTATGTTTTTCTAAAAATAGCCCATACTTTTTGGACGAGTTTTGCCAAAGTTTTTAGATTATCTTGTTTTTGAGAAAGGCTTCCTTTGTAAGCAGAGGGTGTGTCTTTCTTTTTTTTGTGCAAAAATTAACCAAGGCCTAGCTGCCATATCAATATAATATTTTATTTTTGCATCAAAATTCTTTATCATTATGAACAAAAACTTTTACTTCTATTGCATATTCATACTCACATTGGCAAGCTGTGGCCCCAAACTCATACCGCTTGATACTGCTCTGAATGAAGATTTTTCTACTTACCGAAAACAATATAAATACCAGCCCGAAAAATATGAAGGCAATGATGCCACTATCCGTGAAATACAGCTTTCATTTGATTCTACTACACAAACAGCAGATATTACCAAAGCCCTTAACCGACTACTAGATGCGGTGCCTGTCATTGCTGATTATGTTCCCGATGATTTAAGAATAGAGGGATGGAGAATCCAGATATACAGAGGAAGGGATAGAAGAGAAGCTAGCGAAGCTCGGCAGCGATCTTATGACATGTTTCCGAATCTTACACCCTATATGATTTACAATGCTCCTAGATACCAAGTGAGGGTGGGTGATTTTTTGGAACCCTATGAGTATCAGCCTTTTCTTAAAGCATTTAAAAAAGAATTTTCTGGGGCATTGGCAGTGCCTGACATCGTGAATGTTATTATAGATAAAAGCCAAAGAGAATCTCCCAAAAAATAAATGCTATGACACCTGAATCTGCCTCCAAGCTTATCCGAAAAGAATTAGAAGAAGCGCAAAAAGTACTCAGCAATTTTCTAAGCCAAGAAGAAAATATCCAAGCCATAGAGCAAACTGCCGAGCTGATGAGCCAAGCCATTAAAGAAGGCAAAAAAATCATCAGTGCAGGCAACGGGGGCTCACACTGTGATGCCATGCACTTTGCTGAAGAACTCACAGGGCGATACCGTGAAAACCGAAAAGCCTTGCCCGCCATTGCCATTTCTGACCCTAGCCACATGAGCTGTGTCAGCAATGATTTTGGTTATGAATTTGTGTTTTCAAGGTATTTAGAGGCATTGGGGCAAGCTGGAGATGTGTTCTTGGGCATTAGCACCAGTGGCAACTCTGCCAACATTATCCGTGCTGCCGAGACTGCCAAAAGCAAGGGCCTCAAAGTGGTGCTGCTCACTGGAAAAGACGGTGGAAAACTTGCCGCACTGGCAGATATAGAAATCAGAGTGCCTCATTTTGGCTATGCAGACCGCATCCAAGAGGTACATATCAAAGTCATACATATTCTTATGATGCGGATAGAGCAAAAAACACTCTAAATAAATTTCGTAGGTGTGATATCTTGCGAGGGGGAGATTTCTTGTTCAATTTAGTTTTCTAGCACTTTTTCGGCTTCTTTAAAGCTTACAGGCACAATGCTCGATACGCCCAACTCTGCCATGACTACTCCGTAGAGGATGTCGGTCATTTCCATGCTCCGCTTGTTGTGTGTAACCACGATGAACTGGGAGTTTTCAGAAAATTCACGGATAATGTTGTTAAATTTATCTGTATTGGCATCATCTAGGGGGGCATCTACTTCATCAAAAATACAAAAAGGTGCGGGTTTTAGCAAATAAAGAGCGAATAGGAGGGAGGTAGCCGTCAGGGTTTTTTCACCTCCAGAGAGTTGGTCTATGGTGAGGGGTCTTTTGCCTTTGGGCTGTGCGATGATGTCTATTTTAGACTCTAAAGGGTTTTCAGGGTCAGAGAGTTTGAGGTCGGCTTGGTCTTCGGCAGAGAAGAGAGAGCGGAATACTTTGATAAAATTTTCTCGGATACTTTCGTAAGCCTCCATAAAAGCAGTGCGGGCAAAGGCTTCGGTTTCGGAGATGGTTTTGAGGAGTGATTTTTTGGAGTTTTCGAGGTCTTTTTTCTGTTCGTCTATAAATTTGAACCGTTCTTCTTGGGCATTGTATTCATCCATAGCCATGGGGTTTACAGCACCGATGTTGTCAAGTTTGGTTTTGAATTGTGCAGCCTTTTCTTTGAGTTCTTTCTCACTTATTTCTTTGAGTTCTTCGTCTATGTTTGCTTCTTGAATGGCTTGCGGGCTGATGTCAAATTCGGCAGCAAGTCTTTCTCTTAGCCCTGTGAGGTCTAGGTTGATTTCGTATTGTTTTTTTTCTAATTCTCTCAGGATAATTTCCTGATTTTCACGTTTGTTTTGGATTTCACGGAGGCTTTTTTCCTTGTCATTTCTCTCGGCTCTGAGGGCGTAGAAGTCTTTTTCTACACTTCTCAGGTTTTGCTCATATTCGTGTGTTTGGCTGTGTAGGTCTTGGAGTGTTTCGTCATAGTTTTCTTCATTTTCTAAGAATGCTTCTAGGGCGGCTTCAGTATTTTTAAGTTCTTCTTCTTGTTTTTTGAGCCTAGAGGAGATGTCTTCTTCTTGTTTTTCTAAGAAACCTATTTCTTGTAGAAGGTTCTGTGTGCGGTTTTCTAGCTGGTATCCTTTCAGGTTTTGCTCATTAAACTGTGTACTTTGGGAGCTGAGTTTTTCATTTTGTTCGGCATAGACCTCTCTCAGTTCATCTACTTGCTCTCTGAGGGCTTCTATTTCGGTTTGTTCTTCTTGCACTTTTGGGAGGAGTTGGTTGGTTTCCTCTTGCAATTCATAGATTTTTTCTTGTGCTTCTTGGTATCTTGATTGGTTGTTTTGGATGACCTTTTGGAGTTGTTCTTTTTTGCTTCTTAGGCTGATGCAAGTTTCATTGATTTGACGGATTTCCTGCTGCTTGCTTTCATACTCTTGCTGACTGGTTTTATTTTCTTTGATTTCTTTGAGTTTGTTTGTGTTGAGGTTTGCATCTCCATTGAGTACTTGTATGTCTTGTTCTAATTCTTGAATGTCTTTTTTGAGCCATTCCAAGTTTTTAGCTCCGCCCAATCTTCTGCCTTCTGAGGCACCTACAGAGCCCCCTATGATTTGGTAATTTCTCTTAATCACCTCACCGCTGAGGGTTACAAGCTGATGCTTGGGCTGTGGGTACTGGTCTAAAAAACCCATATCAGGTAAAATGTATAGCTCTGCCAGCAGGTGATAAAGCAGGGTATGATGTTCTTTTTCACCACTGATGACCTGCAGTGCATTGATGGCTTGGGCTTGAGTCTGTTGTTTGAGTTCGGACAAATCCAGCCCTCCAAAGAAGGCATTGGTCTCTTGTGTGGTGGTTTTGATGCTGATTTGCTTCGGGATATCTATTGCTTGGAGTTCTTCTAAAATAAAAAAATTAGCCTTTCCTTTTTGTGCATTTTGGAGCAGGGAGATAGCTTCGAGGGCATCTTGTTTGGTATTGACTACATAGTAATTAATCCAGGGGTTGAGGTAGCTTTCTATGGCACGGCGGTATTTTTCTTCGCAGATGATGAGGTCAGAAAGCAGGGGTACATTTTGAGCCCAGTTGCTTTCTTTTTGCAGATACTGAATGGCTTGCGGAAAGCCTTCAAGATTGCTCAAAAAAGACTGAGTGAGTTGGTATTCGTTTTGTCGGGCATCTTTTTGCCTTTGCTGTTCGGCCAGTTTTTCACGGATTCTTTGTATTTCTTGCTCTATTTCTTTGATTTGATTTTCTCGGAGCAGTTGTTTTTCTTCTGATTTCAGCAGCTCTTGTTGTGCCTGTGCCAGTTCTGTTTGCTTTTGGGCCAAGGTCTGTTCATAGTCATTCAGTTCTGTGTCGAGGTGTTGGTTTTGCGAAGCCGTTTTTTCTAGTTCTTGTTTTGCGGAGTTGAGTTGGGTTTTTTTAATTTCAAATTTTTGGTTGATTTGATGAATATTGTTGAGTTTTGCTCTGTACTTTTCCTCTTGGCTTTTAAGTTTTGTCTGCAGCTCAAGTGTGATTTGTTTTTGCTGCTGGAGGTCATTTTGTAATTGATTTCTTTGCTGCTGGGCTTCAAGCCATATTTTTTCGGCGTTGTTTTTTTCGGCTTCTAGTTGTTGTTTTTTTTGTTTGATGAGTGCTTTTTGGGAGATGTCTTGCTGAATTTGATTGCGTATTTTTTCTATTTTTTCATTGAGGAAAAATATTTTTTCTTGTCTGATTTTCTTTTCATTTTCTAGGTTTCTAATTTTGCCAAGGTGCTCATTAGAGAGTTTTTGCTTGTAGGTGAGAGCCTGTTCAAAGTGTTCTATTTTTGTTTTTTCTTGCTCCAGTGTTTGTTCTATTTGTCTGAGCTGTGCTGTGAGATTTTCTTTGCTTTGGTTTTCTGTTTTTAGTTTGAGGCTCAGGTCTTGCTGTGTGATTAAAAACCTTTCGAGTGCTTTTTGGGCATAAGCGAGGCTATGCAGGCGGTATTTTTCTTTCAGTTTTAGGTATCTTTCGGCTTGTTTGGCTTGTCTTTCGAGGCTTCGCAGGTTTTTTTCTAGTTCGAATAGGAGGTCGCCGATTCTGTCAAGGTCTTTGTCCACGGCATCTAGCCTTGTGAGCGATTCTTTTTTTCGGATTTTGTATTTAGAAATTCCAGCAGCTTTTTCAAATAAATCTCTTCTAGAGTTCTCTTTGTCACTGAGGATATCATCTACTTTTTTTAGCTCAATAATGGCATAGCTATCAGGGCCGATGCCTGTGTCTAAGAAAAGGTTTTGAATGTCTTTGAGTCTGCATTTTACATCATTGATGAGGTACTCACTGTCACCTGAGCGGTGGTATCGGCGCGTGATGGTGAGGTAGGCAAATTCTGAGGGCAGCAGTGAGCGGGTATTGTCAAAAGTAAGAGAAACTTGGGCTGTTTGTGCGGCTTTGCGGTTTTGAGTGCCATTGAACAAGATATTTTCCATTTTGTCGGAGCGGAGGGAGCGTGTTTTTTGCTCACCCAGCACCCATCTGATGGCATCTACCACATTGGATTTTCCGCAGCCATTGGGCCCCACGATGCCCGTTACACCCTTGTCAAAAGTAAGACTGACAGCCTCTCCGAAGCTTTTAAAACCTTTTATCTCTAGTTTGCTGAGTTGCATTGCGTGTAAATTCCTGTTTATTTTTATTCAAAACACCTTTCAAAGTTAAAACTAAATCGTATATTTGAGAGAAGATTAGGGGAAATTTCACGATTTTTGTGTTTTTCAATTCAAAAAATATCATTTAAAGCCTATAGACATGGAAAATTTTTTTCAAATACTGATTTACATCATCATCATTGCGGTTTATCTTTTTTCTGGCACAAGTAAAAAGAAACCTGCTAAACCTTCTCCCAAGGAAGCACAAAAAAGCTTACAGGATATTATGAAAGACCTACAAACTAACTCAACGAGCAAGCCCATCGCCCAAGTTTCTAGCACTTCTCAGCCCAATACACCAAGTGGCAAGAGTCTGCAAGAACTCTTAGATGAAATCAAAGCTGAGCGAAGAGGCAAAAATCTGGAAGAACGTGCTGAAGATTTTGAAGAAGATATTTTTGATGCTTCTTTCACCTCTGATTTTGAATCAGGCAAGCAAGTAGATTGGGATACACGCATCAAAAGAGACCGCCCTAAAAAAGCAGAAGAGATTTCTGACAAGAAGATGTCGCCCAAAAATAAACCCAGTGCCTATCGGAAATTATTAAAAGACAAGGCTACACTCAAGCAAGCTTTTATTTTAAGTGAGATTTTCCAGAAAAAATTTTAGAGATAGCCACTATTTTTTCGCCTTTATTTGCTTTATTTTTTCCCCATAATAGCTCAGGTAAGGGCTTGCTTGGCAGCAAGTCGTGTTTTGGCTTGGCATTATAGGTGCAAAGCTTTCATGCTCTCTGCTTTTGAGTTGTTGCTTTTTCCACTCTTCTTTTTGCTTTTGTAATTCTTCATCTAGCTCTTTTCTGATGTCTTTGTCTAAAAGAGCCTCCAAATCGGGCTGCCCTGCATCTATCCAGCAAGTAAGCCACATATTGCCAATCATTTTGATGGAAGCCTTCATTCTGCGTTCTACCTGCCCTGCGAGCATATCATGGTAAGCCTTAGAAAAGTCTCTGGAGTAAGTCTTGATGGTGAGTCCGTTGCGTTCGTCTATGGTATATTTTTTATCAGCCGAAAAACGCTCTGTGAGCACTCGCTCAAAACGCAATACCGAATCAAGCGCTTCATGTGCCTGAATGACGGCATCCCAAGCACTGAGTTGGGTGTTTTCTAGGTATTGGGCTTGCCCCACAAAAAAATCATAGTTATCTGAAAAAAGCTCAGGCAAGCGAGATTCCCAAAAACCGTGAATTCCGATTTGATTGCTCATTTGCCCGTTGTAGTTTTCGGTAGTGTGCAGCGGCACATTGGCATCTCCGATATAATGCCCCAAATCTGCCGAGATATTCAGAATGGCTTGCGCATCTCTGCGTTTGAAGGCCTCGGTCAGTCGGTATTTCATCGTCTGGATATGCCAAGGCACGATTCCGTAGGCTTGTAATGAATCCTCTCCATGTGCTTCCACGGCTTGTTTCCAGTATCTTGGCAATTTATACACCGCACTGTCTCCATAAAGTGGGTCATAAATATCGACATCTATGTAGTGTCTGGGGGCTTCTCCCTCTACGGCATAGCGGCGCTTGTCAGGGTTTACGGCATTTTCAGTCAGGTAATCAATGTAATATTTGTAAAACTTCATCATCTCTTCAGGCAGCGTAAAGACTGCCAAGCGGTTGATGCGCTGATGTGCAAAGAAGCCCCAAGCATTGCCCTCAGAAGGCAATGAAAGAAAGATAATCCAACAAATTAGCAGTGTTTTTTTGAGCATCATAGAGTAGGTTTTAAAGGGTTAATTTTTACTTTCTTCGCAGCTTTCTCTGCGGCGAGTGTCAGTGATTTGGATGATTTTCCATCCGTCTTTTGATTTGAATAGTTGGAATGCATTGACTCCACAGTGGCTAAACTTTTCTCCTACATAAAATCGGTAAGGTGTCCAGGCAGTAGCCAAGGGGCCATCCACGGATATTTCATAAGCCGTAATTCGTTCGTCATAGATTTCGGGGTGAGGCATCCCTACTTGAGTGATAAACGCTGAGATATCGTCAGTTTCTAGTGTGGTTTGACCCGTTTTAGGATGTAAGGAAGCTGTCTGTAGCCTTGCTTCGGGGTGAAATACTGCCGCCAAGCGGGTGCTGTCTCCTGCCTTCATGGCATCAAAAAGCTGCACGATTACTTTTTTAACGGATTCTTTCTCATCTGAAAGTCCATTTTGTGCACAAACACAGACATTTATCAAGACAAATGAAATGCTGAGTAGATAATTTTTCTTCACGATTTGAAAGGGTTTTAACACACGGCAATTTAATATTTCTGCACCAAAACTACAAGACTTTTTCAAAGGATAATCAAAAAATCAGATGGATAAGGAATGATGTGCTTGTACCCTGTTTAGTTTATATGATTCTTCATACAATGCACTAATGATTAGCACATCAACAAATGACTATATTTTGATTAAAATGAACCTATAATAGAAAGAAACAAAGTCTTTCTTTTTAAAAGCGATACGACTCTTCTCAGAAACTCATTTTTTTTATTTTAATTCGCAGCTTATATTAAACCCAAACTTATAGATGTATGCGCTTAATTTTTAAATATACGTTGCTCTTGATATTGACCTTTGTTACTAGTGCGGAGGTCTGTGCACAGAAGTTACTTTCTCCCGAAGAATTTTTGGGGTATCCTTATGGAAGTAGATTTACTTTTCATCACAGGGTAGTAGATTATGTCAAGTATCTTTGTGATAATTCTCCCTATTTAGAATATAGCTCTTATGGTGAAAGCAATGAGGGGCGGCCCCTTCTTTTGGTGAAGGCAAGTAGCCCTGAAAATCTCGCAAATGCCGAACAAATACGCAGCAATAATCTCAAATTAGCAGGTTTTATGGAGGGAAAGCCTGATGCCAAACCTATGGCGATTACTTGGCTTAACTTCAATATCCATGGGAATGAATCTGCCTCTACGACTGCTGTAATGCCTTTTTTGTATGAACTAGCGACACAAAGCCGCCCCGAAATCAACAATTGGCTTAAAGAAACACTGGTATTGATAGACCCCTGCGTAAACCCTGACGGCTATGCCCGCTACGTAAACTGGTATCAGCAGCAGATGTCGCTCAGCCCCAATGCTGACCCTAGAGCCCGTGAACATGATGAGCCTTGGCCTGGAGGCCGTTTTAATCATTATTTGTTTGACCTTAACCGTGATTGGGCTTGGCAGACACAACTAGAAAACCAACTACGGGTAGCACAGTATCAAAAATGGATGCCCCAGGTGCACGTAGATTTTCACGAAATGGGCTATAATAGCTCTTATTTCTTTGGCCCAGCAGCCCGCCCTATCCACGAAGATGTCAATAAATGGCAAAGAGAATATCAGCAGATTACGGCAGACAATCACAAAAAATATTTTGACAAAGAGGGTTGGCTTTATTTTACACAAGAAGTGTATGATTTGTTTTATCCTAGCTACGGAGATACTTACCCTATGTTTAATGGAGCTGTAGGTTTTACTTATGAGCAGGCGGGCTCGGGGCGTGCAGGCGTACAAATAGCCCGCTATAGTGCTGATACACTGACCATTATAGACCGATATACGCACCACCTCACCACAGCACTTTCTACAGTGGAGGTAGTTTATCAGCAAAGGGAAAAACTATTGGCAGAGTTTGAAAATTATTTTGAAACAGCCCGAAAGCAGCCCACAGGTACCTACAAGAGCTATCTCATCAAAGGCAATCAAAATCAAGAAAAAATTAAAAAATTACTGACATTGCTTGATAAGCAACAAATCAAATACGGAAACCCCCAGAATGTAGGGCAAAATTATCAGGGATTCGAGTATTTTCAACAAAAGAAAGAAACTGTCAAAGTAGAAGAAAATGACATCCTTGTTTCTGTGTATCAAAATCAATCTACGCTCATCAAAGTACTTTTTGAGCCTGAATCCAAACTAGAAGATTCACTTACATATGACCTCACTGCTTGGGCTTTGCCCTATGCATATGGGCTGAAAACATACGCCATCACGGAGAAAATGGATATGAAAAATGGAGAAGTTAAATTTGCTACTCAGCAAAATAAAGCTACACAAAACGAAATGCCTACAGCTTATTTACTCTCTTGGAATAGCCTCAGCAACGGGAAATTTTTGCAGCAGACGCTTCAGCAGGGCTTTTCGGTCAGATTAGCAGAAGAGGCTTTTACAATAGAAAACACAGACTACTCCGCAGGCACATTGATATTCTTGAGAGAGCAAAAAGAGTCCGAATGGAGCAGTAAACTCTCCCAGCTTGCCCAAAAACATAGCCAAAATCTGCAGCCTGTTTATACTGCCCAAGTCAGCAAAGGCAAAGACCTCGGCTCTGAAGTAAATAGAATACTTACTTTCCCGAAAATTGCACTTTTTATGGATAAAGGCGTAGCTACTACTGAGGCAGGAAGCATTTGGTTCTTTTTAGAGCAAGAAATGAAATTTCCTATGACCCTCATCAATGAAAGACAGCTTCGCAACATTTCTGTAGAAAATTATGAAGTGCTGATTTTGCCCTCAGGAGATTATGACGAATACAAAAATGCCCTCACAGATTATGTCAGTGCAGGCGGAAAAGTCATCGCTGTAGATGAGGCAATGGAAGCCTTTGTGGATAATAAAGTCTTGGATTTAAAGGAGAAGAAACCCAAAGACAGCACCAAGACAGTCGATGGTGTGCTTAAAAAATACGAAGATAAAGACAGAGAAAATATCAGCACTCGCTTGGCAGGTGCTATTTATCAAGTGGATTTGGATTTGAGCCATCCGATTAGTTTCGGGATAGAAAGTCCCTTCTTTGTCATCAAGCAAAACACAAAGTCTTACAGTTTTTTATCAGGAAACAACTGGAATGTAGGGACTTACCCCACTAAAAATGCCTGTGTAAGCGGTTTTGCAGGTGCGGCCGTCAAGCCCAAGCTTACGCAATCTCTCGCCATAGGCGTAGAAAATTACAAAAGAGGTCAAATCGTTTATTTTACGGACAATCCTGTTTTTAGGGGTTTTTGGGAAAATGGAAAACTCATCTTTGTCAATGCCATTTTGTTTTGAAGGTAAATGAGTTGGGGCGAAATCATACTGCTGCACAAACTAGAAATTTATAAAAATCACAGTATGAATAGTGCTTTTTGGTTTTGAGATGTGGCACTCTTCTTAAAAGTGCCACATCTATCCAAAATGTCTAACAGGATAGAATAAAAAATTTCTGTGTTTGCTGCCTTGTTTAGACGCTTCTTATTTCTCAAAGATAACATTCTCCTTGGTTTCATACCAGTCTTCAAGGCGTTGCCCATAGACATCCTCGAGTACATTTCTTTTGATTTTGAGTGTAGGAGTGAGCATGCTGTTTTCTATGCTCCAGGGCTCTTTCACCAAAATTATTTTTTGTACTTTTTCGTGACTTACCAGTCGAGTATTGATAGATTTTCGGGTTTCTTCTAAGCTTTCAGAGATGTGTTTCTTGTCTTCTTTTTGTCCATCTTCTGAGAGTACGACGAGCGCTACGGGCTGCGGAAGCCCTCGCCCTACCAAGCAAACCTGCTCTACGTAATTGTTGGCAGCAAAGCCATTCTCGATGGGTGCGGGCACGATAAACTCACCCTTTGCACCTTTGAATTGGTCTTTGACACGGCCCGTGATTTTTAAGAATCCTTCCGAGTCTATCTCGCCCATGTCTCCTGTGTGTAGCCAGCCATCTTTGACGGTTTCATTGGTTTTTTCTTCATCTTTAAAGTAGCCATTCATCACCCAATCAGCCCTCATCAAGACCTCTTTCGTGTTAGGTTCTATCCTGAGGCTGCAGTTTGGGTAGGTTTGCCCTACAGTGCCTTTTTTGATGTTATCCATCCTCATAGAAGTGCAGACGCCTACATTTTCGGTCATTCCGTAGGCTTCCTGAATGATGATGCCTAGCTTTTTGTACCAGTCTAAGAGGCTTGAGGGCATAGGTGCAGCCCCTGTCAAGATGATGCGTGCTTGCGCGAGTCCGAGAGATTTTTTGATTTTACGCTTCACCATTCCCGAGAGAATCGGGATTTTAAGGTAAAGATTTAATTTAGACTCTGGCATTTTGTTGAGGATTCCCATTTTAAATTTAGTCCAGAGGCGAGGTACAGCAAAAAAATGCGTAGGTTGTGTATCAGCTAGGTTTTGGGCAAAAGTATCTAGAGATTCTACAAAAGAAATCGAGCCTCCCTTGAAAAGACAAGCAGATTCTACTGCGATTCTTTCTGCCACGTGGCACAGTGGTAAGAAAGATAAGAATCGGTTGTTATTTTCTTCTAATTTGCTCACGTGCTGTGTCGCATTGAGTACATAAGAGAAGTTATAGTGTCTGTGCATTACTCCTTTGGGTGTACCTGTAGTGCCAGAAGTATAGATAATGGTCAGCAAGTCATCTAGCTCAGGTTCAGGCTCTCCTGCCATAGGTTCATATTGAGTGATGAGGTCATCCCATTTTAAGAATTTACCAGCTTCGGCAGGGCTTTCAGGGAATGTAATGACCTTAACATCATGCGGGATACCGTCTTTCATTCCGTTCCAGTCATCCATATCTCCTACAAAAAGCACTTTACATTCACTGTGTACGAGCACCTCATTGAGTTTTTCGGCATCCAGTGTGGCATAAAAAGGGACAGAGACATAGCCCCCCATCATAATTGCCAGATCACTCATAATCCAGTGTGCTGTATTTTTGCCTACGATGCCTATGTTGGCTTTTTTGGGTAGGTTCATAGCTTTGAGGGCATTGGCTATGCGGCGAGCCTGTTCTCCTGCCTTGTTCCAGGTATATTCTTGGTGTTTTCCTGCTTTTGGCTGGCGTAAAAAGACTTGGTGAGGTGTTTTTGATTCCCATTCATAGAAGTAACCTATCAGTGTTTTTAGGTCTTTACGGGTGGGTATTTTTACATTATCTCCGACAATTTCAGCAGTTTGATTGGGCATTTTGGGATTTATTTGTTGATTAAACCATTTTAGAATATAATTTTAAGAACTTAAATTTCTAAAAAAAATATTGAATTCTTCGTATTTTTTCTAAAAAAAATACTGAAAATATTTTTAGACTGCTTTTCAAAAAAAAAGTGAGTCATTGCTGACCCACTTTTATTCATATGGCTTGGCACAGTTTTCTTGTGCAAGCAGTTTTTATCGTCCTTGTTGTTTTTCTTTGTATTTTTTTAATTGCCTTCTGAGGCTTTCTACGGCTTCATCTGTAGCTGCCTCAAAAGATGTACTAATGGCTTTGGCAAACAAAGTGGATCCTGGTATGAGTAGTTTAATTTCTACTGCCTTATTTTCACGGCTATGCTCTCCTTTTTCTAATTTTAAGAAGACTTCTCCCTCGATAATTCGGTCATAGAATGTTTCTAACTTTGCATTCTTGGTCTCGATAAACTCCAGCAGCTTGATGTCTGCATCAAAATGGAGAGAATGAATCTGCAATTTCATAGGCTTTGATTTTAGGGTTTAAAAAATAATTATAATTAAGCTTTGGGGTGAGCTTGCTTAAATACGGCTTTGATTCTATCCAATGAATTATGGGTATAAATCTGTGTCGCACCTAGGCTGCTATGCCCCAAAAGGTCTTTGATTGCGTTCAGGTCTGCCCCCTTGTTGAGGAGGTGTGTCGCAAATGAATGCCTCAGTACGTGAGGGCTTTTACGATTTTTGGTAGTAATAGTTTCTAAATAAGTTTTGACGGTCTTGTAGATGAGCATCGGGTAAGCAGGCCCGCCCTTATCCCCTACGATAAGAAAATTATGGGGGATTTTTCCCTCAAAGTGGTTTTGCTTTTTGAGTTCATATACTTTGATAAGGTGTAGCAAGGCATCATTTACAGGTATGAGTCTTTCTTTTTTGCCTTTGCCCAACACTTTAATTTGTTTTTGGGAAAAATCAATGCTACTCCAGGTCATTCCCATGAGCTCTGCTAGACGGACTCCAGTGCCGTAGAGAATCTCTAAGATAAGCTGGCTTCTCAGGTCTATGAATGTATCTTGGAAAGGGCTTTCGTCTAGGAGTTGGAGTATTTTTTCTTCTTCTACAAACACAGGAGGCTTGTGGGCTGTCTTGAGAGATTTAAGTGCCTCGCTTGGGTTATGGCTGATGCGTCCTTCTCTGAGCAAATATTTAAAGAAAGATTTTACAGTAGCTATTTTTCGGTTGATGGAGCGTGCCTGAAGCGCCTGCTCGGTCAGGCTTACAAGCCAAGCACGTAATATAGGGTAGCTAATTTGGTCAAGATTTTCTATTTGATAGTCTTCACTCACAAAGCATCTTAACTGCTGCAAATCGTGCTTGTAGGCAGTAATTGTTTTTGGGCTATACTTTTTTTCGTATAAAAGGTAGTTTAAGAAGCTTTCTATCATTCTAATCTTAGTGTTAAGCAATAATTACTTAACACTAAGATAGTATATATTTTTAAACTTCAAAATGATATGCCTATCAAATTAAGTTTTTTATTGTGCAGCTTCTTCATCACGCATCTTCTGGCGATAAGCAGCTTTGATGTTTTCAGTACGTTTGCGTACAGATTTCTTCTCAAAATAGCTACGAGAGCGTAATTCTCTTAGAACGCCAGTGCGTTCGAACTTCTTTTTAAAGCGTTTGAGGGCTTTGTCAATAGATTCGTTGTCTTTTACATTAATTACAATCATACAATATATTTTATTAAGTTTGTTTGGATTACCAATGAATGACCTTTTTTTAAGGACTGCAAATTTAAAGAAAATTTTGGAATCCTAAAACCTACTTTGAGATATTCTTAGAAAACTTTTAATTTCTTTGTCTAAATCTTTCGTAAGGTGCTGAGTCTTTTTTACCTTTGGGTTTAATTTAGAGCAGGAGCTGTGTCTTAGATATGTCTTTTTTTCTAGGTTCAAAACAAAACAATGGGATTTGTGCAAGAAATTTAACTACACAAAGCCTTGTTTTTGGTATCAGTAAGTCATTTTTTTTATATTTCTATCTATAAAACATGAAAAAATACGAAATGTTGGGTAAGCAAGATACCCGCTCAGGCTTCGGAGATGGTCTGTTAGAGGCAGGTCAAAAGAACCCCCAAGTCGTTGCTTTGTGCGCTGATTTGACGGGTTCTTTGAAGATGAATGCTTTTCAAGATGCTTTTCCAGAGCGTTTTTTTCAGGTGGGCATTGCAGAGGCAAACATGATGGGCATTGCAGCAGGGCTTACAATAGGCGGCAAAATTCCGTTTACAGGTACATTTGCCAACTTTTCTACGGGAAGGGTCTATGACCAGATACGCCAGTCTATTGCCTACTCAGGCAAGAATGTAAAGATTTGTGCCTCTCACGCAGGGCTGACACTTGGCGAAGATGGTGCTACACATCAGATTTTAGAAGACATCGGTATGATGAAGATGCTTCCGCATATGACCGTCATTAACCCTTGTGATTATAATCAGACCAAAGCCGCTACCCTTGCCATTGCTGAGTATGAAGGACCCGTTTATTTGCGTTTTGGACGCCCGAAAGTGCCCATTTTTATTCCTGAAGATATGCCTTTTGAGATAGGCAAAGCCTTGCTATTACAAGAGGGCAGGCATGTGAGCATTTTTGCTACGGGGCATTTGGTCTGGGAGGCACTAAAGGCAGCAGAGATACTTGCCGAGCAAGGCATCCAAGCAGAGATTATCAATATCCATACGATTAAACCCTTGGATACTGAGGCAATCATCGAATCTGTCAAGAAGACCAACTGTGCCGTCAGTGCAGAAGAGCATCAGCTCAATGGAGGGCTAGGAGACAGCATCGCACAGACATTGTCTAGGTATTATCCACGTCCGCTGGAGATGGTAGGGGTGAATGATTCGTTTGGAGAAAGTGGTGTACCAGAGGAATTGATGGAAAAATATGGACTCAATGCGCAGGCGATTGTGGCGGCTGCCCTGACTGCCATTGAGCGCAAGAAGAAAAGAATTTAATCTGAATAGGTTTTTATGTCGTACTGTTAAGTTATCAAAAAATCCTGTAAACTCTTGGAGTATGCAGGATTTTTATTTTATTTAAAATATGTGAATATTAATATAGATATTTATATCATAATCTTATCTGTCTTTTTTATTTTTATATTTATATTTGTCTTACTCAAAAGTTCTTTGAAATATAGTTAAGAGATAACAAGGTTGTGCTGAAAAATCTTTCAGGAAGCGTAAAATCTCAATTTATACTTCTTACAATAAAAGTCTATGACCCAACATTAGCCCTATAAACTGGAGCTATCTGCGAGCTTGGTATTTAATCCCTACCCATAACATAGCAACTAAGTTTGTTTTGGCGAGATAACTAAAAATAATTTGTCAGGAAAGTATAAGTTCACAAAAGTAGCTCTCAAATCAAAATAGAAAGTAGAGGCTGTCGTAGTCCAGCCGTATGGATATTTTTCTATAAAACAAATGACTATTTACAGAATATCTAACCTTTCCATAAAACCACTTCTGTAGGAGCGGCCTATCGGGATGGCTTGTTTCTTGACGATGACCTGCACATCCTGAATGGTCTCAATATGCTCTACATTGATGATATAAGAGCGGTGCACCCTCACGAAACTCTTGAAAGGCTCTAATTTTGAGTTAATCCCTTTCATAGTAGAGTGCACTGTGTAGTTACTTTCTGAGGTATGAATGACGATATAGTCAGATAGTGCCTCAATGTAAGCAATGTTTTTAGGGTCAATCTTGACAATTTTATGGTTGGAGCGGACAAACAGGAACTCGTGGTTGTTACCTACTAGGTCTTCATCTCCCGTGACGGGAGGAGCATTTTTTGTGAGGCTTTCCCTTAGTTTATTGACACTCTTCAAGAACCTAGGGTAAGTAATGGGCTTTACCAAATAATCAAATACGCTGTACTCAAAAGCTTCTACTGCATAGTCTTCTCTGCTGGTGGTCAATATGACTCTAATAGGTCTTTTATCTAATATCTGCACTAGCTCCATGCCTGACATTTCGGGCATCTCTATATCCAGAAATAAGACATCTATTTGGCTGTCTTTCAATAAGATACTATGTGCTTCTATGGCATTTTCACAGGTATAGACCAACTCAAGCAATTCATTTTTTTCGACAAGATGACTGACTACACTGCGTGAGACTTCATCATCATCTACCACCATACATTTTAGAGGACTTGTTTCCATGTTATTATTTTCTTTATTTTTAATTAGTTTTTGATGCTTGCTTAGGTATCATTCATCATTTAATTTTTCTGGCTATATTTTAAGGTTGCCGAGCATAGGGTTTAGGATTCTTTGCACATATTTTCCGATGACATCAAACTCTAGATTTACTTGATGCCCTTTTTTAAGTTGATGAAAACCCGTGTGCTCATAGGTATAAGGGATAATCGCCACCGAAAAGCGGCCTTCTGCTGCCCCTACTACAGTCAGGCTGACTCCATTGATACAGATAGAGCCTTTCTCTACAGTAACATTTCCTAGCTTGGGGTCATATTCAAAGCCAAAAAACCAGCTTCCATCTTTGTCTTCTACACTGCTGCAGGTGCCTATCTGATCTACGTGCCCCTGTACGATGTGTCCGTCTAGTCTTCCATTCATGAGCATGCTCCGCTCTAGGTTTACCTTATCACCTACTTTGAGCATTCCTAAGTTGGTTTTTTGAAGGGTTTCTTCTATGGCAGTTACTTCATAACTGTGGCCGTGCAGCTCCGTAACGGTGAGGCATATCCCGTTGTGAGAGACACTTTGGTCTATTTTGAGTTCGGTGCTGAGGGCACTTTCTATCTCTAGATGCAAGTTTGTATTTTCTTTTGTGAGGCTTTTGACTGTGCCCAGTGATTCTATAATACCAGTAAACATACTATGCTTTAATTATAAGTAGAAAAATTTGAATTTATCAAATGTTATTCAATTATGAATGTATAAAATTACATATTTTATTTTAGTAGTCATGCAATCAAATACAAAAACTAAGGATTTAAGCACTTTTTCTTTTAACTTTGCAATAGTTTTGAATCAAATCTTTGAGCTTTGTTAGCAATTAATAACCTTGACTTCTATTTCGGAGGTCGCCCCATTTATCAAAATGCCAACCTTCATATCAAACCTAAAGACCGAATAGGGTTGATAGGTGCAAACGGGACAGGCAAATCTACTTTACTCAGACTTATCGTGGGTGAATATACACCTGACAAGGGCGGTATCACCATGGCAAACGACTGTACGCTGGGTTTTCTTAACCAGGATTTACTCTCTTATCAGAGTAGCAATAGCATCTTAGAGGTTGCCAAAGAAGCCTTTGCAGAGCAAAATGCGCTTCAGATAAAAATGGACCAAATCATCCATGAGCTAGAAACCGAATACTCCGAAGACCTCGTGCATGAGCTAAGTGCTTGCCAAGAGAGGTTTGAGGCATTGGGCGGGTATAGCATCGGCTCACAGGCAGAAGAAGTGCTTGAAGGCTTGGGTTTTAGGACAGAGGATTTGGACAAACCACTCAAAGAGTTTTCAGGAGGGTGGAGAATGCGTGTGATGCTAGCCAAGCTTTTATTGCAAAAGCCCTCGCTGCTGATGCTCGATGAGCCTACTAACCACCTTGACCTTCCTTCTATACAGTGGGTAGAAAACTACATCCAAAGCTACGAAGGAGCCATTATATTGGTCTCTCACGACCGTAGGTTTATGGAGAATGCCGCCCAGATTATCGTGGAAGTCTCTAACCAACAGCTAAACTATTATGGAGGAAACTATGCTTTTTATGAAAAAGAAAAAGTACTCCGAAATGAAATCCAGCAAGCTGCTTACGAAAATCAGCAACAGAAAATCAAACAAACTGAGCGTTTTATAGAGCGATTTAGGGCTAAAGCCACCAAGGCCCGCCAAGTACAATCTAGAGTCAAAGCACTTGATAGGCTAGACCGCATAGATGAGGTAGATGACGAAACCATCGCTGTAAGTTTTAAATTTAATTTTGGGCAGCCCTCCGGCAAGCAGGTGCTAGAGCTGAAAGGCATCAGTAAATCTTATGGAGATTTAAAAATCCTTGGGCATGCTCAAGCCACCATCATGCGTGGAGATAAAATTGCCCTCATCGGTGCCAATGGCAAGGGAAAATCTACACTCTTGCGTATCTTGGTAGGCACAGAAAACAGTGAAGGTATACGCTCATTAGGGCACAATGTCCGTTATGCTTTTTTTGCACAGCACCAGTTAGAATCACTGAGGGTAGAGAATGACATGCTCGCAGAGTTGATGCAGGCTGGCAGTGGCAAATCTGAAACTGAGCTACGCAACCTACTTGGCTGCTTTTTATTTACAAATGAAGATGTATTCAAAAAAATAAAAGTACTCTCAGGAGGTGAAAAATCAAGGGTAGCCCTCGCCAAAGTACTTATCTCTGAGGCTAACTTCCTACTGCTCGATGAGCCTACCAATCACCTTGATGTGCAGTCAGTCAGTATTTTAGTACAGGCCCTCCAGCAGTACGCAGGTACGTATGTGGTCGTATCTCACGATAGACACTTCTTATCACAGGTTGCGAATAAAATCTGGTATATCGAAGACCATGAAATCAAAGAGTATCCTGGCACTTATGAAGAGTATGAGAATTGGAGGAAAAAGCAAGATGAAAATCTGAAGAACAGCCCCAGCAATGCACCCAAGAAAAAGGAAAAAGAAGAAAAACCAAAACAACATAGGAACATCAGCCCGCAGCAGGACAAGGAAATCAAGGCTTACAAAAAACAGTCTGCTGAACTAGAAGACCATATCACAAAGCTAGAAGAGGAGCAAGGCAAAGTAGAGCTTAAGCTCGCCGATCCTGCCATCTATCAAAAAGAGCAAGAGTTAAAGAAAGCACAAGAAAGCTATGAGAAAATAAAATCTGATATGGAGAAAGCCCAATCTGAATGGGAGCAAGTGATTTTGAAAATAGAAGCACTGGAAGACTAGTAGAGTCGTAAGTCATTGGAGACCCAGTGACTTACTCTTTTACTTAACCGAAGTATATATTATTATGAACGCAGTCCGTTTGGTTTGATGGCATTGTCGTAGCTGCTTTTCTCTAATTTGAAATCTTCTACAAGCTTATCTCTTTGCTTCTGGATTTCTTTCAAATCACGGATAGCACCTTCTAAGTCTTGCATTAATTTACGGTTGCTGTTGGTTTTTTTGTTGTTGGCTCTCATATTATTTTATATTTTTGTTTTGTTATAATTCTAAACTATTTGATTATTTAATAGCAAATTAGGGCTTTTGTTTCAAATAAAGAGATGCTTTTCGATAAAGCGAAAGAATAACTCGATAAATGATTGTAATACTAAGGTTTATCAATATGAAGAAAAACAAGTTTTCAAGTATTTTTCCCAAAAAGAGATGGTTAATCTCTTTTTGGCTTATAGGATGTCTCCTATACGTGGCTGCTTGCCAAGACTCCAAGCACAACTCTCGCATGATTGCCTTTTTTATTAAAGGAAATGAGGCACTTCACAAAGAAGATTACAAAACTGCCCTCAGATACTATGATGCTGGCATTCAAATAGATAGCACGTTTGCCGATATTTTTAACAATCGAGGGATTGTCTATTTTGAGACCATAGATTTAGACAATGCTTTAAAAGACTACAATCAAGCGCTTAAAATCAAGCCTGACTTTTACAATGCTTATTTTAACCGTGCAAATTTGTATTTTGAACTTGCAGAGTATGAGGCAGCAGCTCAAGATTTTTCAAAAGTAATCCAAGCATACCCCGATTCTGCCGAGGTGTATTTTTACAGGGCAAAATCTTATCTACAGAATGGAGACTATGATGCTGCCTACCAAGATTTGAACAAAGTACTCCAAAAACAACCAAAAAATGCCCAAGCACTGGACAGTAGGGGCTACATTCAGCTCAAAAGAAGACAGTATCAAGAAGCACAGAAAGACCTTGAAAAAGCCCTCTCCCTAGACAAAGACTTAGATTTGGCATGGACAAACTTGGCAATCTTAGAAAATCTCAAAGAAAATACAGACCCAAAGATAGTGCAGTCCCATTTTGAGAAAGCCCTCGAAATACAGCCCGAAGAAGTCTATACACTCACACAGCGTGCCTTGTATTACCTTGCCAAAGACCAAAAAGAACTGGCACAAGAAGACCTGAAAAAGGCAAGCGCAATAGCACCCGAAAATCTGCAGACCCTCTTCGCAAAAGCAGCATTTCTTCGCAAAGATATGAACTGCAAAGAAGCTTATCCGCTTTTGGAAAGTACTCAAAAAGATAAAAACCTACGATTAGAATCTTTGCTACTAATGGCAGAATGTTATAGAGATGATAATAAGTTAGAAAAATCTTGCGAAATATGGGAAAATCTTGCTAGAGAACACATGCATCTGGTAGAGAGCAACCTGAAAGAACACTGTAAATGATACTTTTTTGATGGGTTTTTATGGAGTTTTTATTTTTTTTCTTAAAAAAACATACACAAGTAATTTGAGTTTTCAATTTGAGAAGGAAAGAAAAAATATATACTGTATTATTGCAACGTAAAAGAAACACATAGTCTTTGTCAAAGCTAAATAATAACTTTTACCACCTCCATAAGATATTGAAATAGATATAAATAGTTAATAGTTTGTGTGTAATCGGAAACTCTACTAACCCTGTTAGTAGAGTTTTTTTTTGCTTAAAGCAAGACTGCATGCCCACACAAAATGCCCACAAAGCAAACAATCTCAAAATCCAAAACTTAGGTTTTGAGCAATTTAGCATACATTCATTTTTAAATGAGCATTAAATGTACTAACTTCGCTAGGCTAACCGACACAAACCAATGGATGACTTTTTTGATAATAAAATAGACTTTTTAAAAGGAGTGGGTCCACAAAGAGCCAAACTCTTTAACCAAGAACTCAATATTTACACATACTATGAGCTAATTCGGTACTTTCCATTTAGGCACGAAGACCGCACGCAGATACACCCCATTGCTGAGCTAGAAGATGAAATGCCGTATCTCCAAGTAAAAGGGCAAATTATTAATTGGGAAACAGCTGGAGAAGGATTCAAAAAAAGACTCATTGCCACTTTTAGTGATGGCACAGGCTCGCTAGAGCTCCTCTGGTTTCAGGGAATACAGTGGCAACTCAAAAATCTAAAATCTGGTGTAGAGTATCTTGTCTTTGGCAAGCCCCAGTTTTTTAATGGTAAATTTAGCCTCGTGCACCCCGAAATAGAGCTGGTAACAAATCTCGAGCAGCAGATAGGCTATCTGCAGCCCGTATATAACCTGACCGAAAAGCTCAAGAAAAAATTTATTACTAGCAAAATCATCGGCAAAATTATACAAGGACTCCTCGAGATAGCTTACAATCAGATAGAAGAAAATCTATCCGAACAGATTATACAAGCACAAAAACTTATCTCAAGAAGGGATGCTCTCGTGCAGATTCACTTCCCAAAAAATGCCAACTGGCTCAAACACGCCAAGAATAGACTTAAATTTGAAGAATTATTTTTCTTGCAACTTAAGCTCCTGCACCAGCAACAAAATAAAAAAATACGCTACAAAGGGCAGCTACTCACCCAAACTGCCCTCCTGACACAGTTTTATACAGAGCATCTGCCTTTTGAGCTCACCAATGCACAAAAGAGGGTAGTCAAAGAAATATGCAAAGACATGGCATCTGGACAGCAAATGAACCGCTTGCTGCAGGGAGATGTGGGCAGCGGAAAAACCATTGTCGCTTTCTTGGCGATGCTCATGGCTGTAGATAGTGGCACTCAGGCTTGCCTTGTAGCTCCCACAGAAATCTTGGCAGAGCAGCACTACCACGGGCTGAAAGAGTTTACAGACAAAATGGGCATCACCATAGACCTGCTCACAGGCTCTACACGCACCAAAGACCGCCGTGTGCTGCACGGAAGGCTAGAAAATGGCAATCTTAAAATACTCGTAGGCACGCACGCACTCTTTGAAGACAAGGTGCAGTTTGAAAATCTAGGGCTGTGTATCATAGATGAGCAGCACAGATTTGGTGTCGCCCAGCGGAGTAAATTATGGAACAAAAATCCCGAAATAGTGCCCCATGTACTCGTCATGACCGCCACACCCATCCCCCGTACACTTGCCATGACGCTCTACGGAGACCTAGATGTATCTATCATAGATGAGCTGCCCGCAGGCAGAAAACCCATCAAGACCGCCCACAGATATGATGCACATAGGCTCAGGGTGTTTGGCTTTATCAAAGAAGAAATCAAAAAGGGAAGGCAGATTTACATCGTTTATCCGCTTATAGAAGAATCTGAAAAACTGAGCTATAAAAATCTTATGGATGGCTACGAAAGCATTGCAAGGGCATTTCCAGAGGCTCAAATCAGTATCTTGCATGGGCAAATGAGCTCTACAGACAAAGATTATGAGATGCAACGCTTTATCCGAAAAGAAACACAAATCATGGTGGCTACTACTGTCATAGAAGTAGGCGTGAATGTGCCCAATGCCTCTGTGATGGTTATAGAAAATTCCGAAAAATTTGGACTTTCACAGCTACACCAGCTCAGAGGGCGTGTAGGGAGGGGGGGCGACCAGTCTTACTGTATCTTGATGACGGATGTGAAGCTGAGCAAAGAAGCTAAAGTAAGGCTAGAAACGATGGTCAGGACTACCAACGGATTCGAAATAGCAGAGGTGGATTTGAAACTTAGGGGACCAGGCAATATGATGGGCACACAGCAAAGCGGTATGATGGACCTCATCATCGCTGACCTCGCAAAAGATGCCCACATCTTACAAAATGCCCGAGAAGTAGCCAAGAAAATTATAGAAGAGGATATGCCTCTCAAAAAACCTGAAAATCAAGCACTTAGACTTTATCTCCAAAAATCAGCCAAACAAGAAAGCTACTGGAGCAGAATCAGTTAGTGTATGAATCTGAATAAATCAAAAAGAAAAGTAACAAAGTAGGTATCCCGATTTTTTATAAAGAAAACCAAGTACTTTTGTAAAAAAAATAACAACTTACGTACATCATTTATGAGAATTTTCTTAGTCTTAATTACATTCATGCTACTCAATGCCTGCCAATCAGAAAGTAAAGAACCCCTGCTCCAAAAAAAATGGCACATGGTCTATGACCTACATGCACAGCTACAGACCCTAGACAGTACCAAAAAAGCATTGCTAGACAGCCTGCCCGAAAAAGCCCAAAAAGAAGCACTCAAACTCATAGAGACACAAATCAAACAGAATACATTTCAATTCAAAAAAGACCATACCTTTGAGCTAAGTACCAAAGGAGCAGAAGTTAGGCAAAAAGGAACTTGGAAACTAAAAGACGAGCGTAAACTTATCTTGATGCAAGAAAACCCTAAAAGCTACAATGAATTAATCATTCAAAAACTCAATCAAGATACACTCATCTTATCATCTATGCAAGAAAATGGTGCTTGGATACATACCACATTTATAGATTCTTAACTTTTTAGTTTTTTTTACGATTATATGCACAAGGTCTTCGCCATACTGCCGTATATTTCCCCATAGTTCAGAGGTTGCAGCCTTTGGGCTATGAGCAAATGGGTTTAAACTACTGTAATTCAAGAAATATATAATCTTGTGGTCTTTTGCCAAACAGTCATCATATTTTAAAAAATGTCTTGTGAAAAATTACCCAAAATCATTCTTTTTTGCTGCCATGATGGCATGTGTTGCACTTACGAGTGCCTACAGCCCGAGTGATAAATCAAAACTTCTGGTGGGCAAATGGGTCTTGATTGACTTAAAAACACCCTCTCTTGAGAATAACTTCAAGGCAAGTGGGCTTAGCCTACAAAAAAGAACCGAGCTGATGCAAGCCTATGTAGCAGGCTCATACATTGAATTTAGGGCAGATGGCACTTATGAAGTAAGCATACTCGGCAGCGACCCCGAGGTGAAATACTGGAAACTGAGCCAAGATGACTCGAGACTCATCGTACAAAAAACACCACAATCATCCATAGATGAAATAGAACTAGAAACCCTCACCAAAAAAGAGCTTATCATGGTATTGGCACCACAAAACGGTGAATATGTGCAGTTATTTTTCATCCCCAATAAACCTGAATAAGCTTGATTTTGCTGAGAAATACCCTTAGTTTTATGCCATGATTCAATTCTGTGATGTCTCCAAAACTTTCAATGAAGGGCAAGCCAATGAGGTAAAGGCGCTCAAAAATATCCAACTTACCATCCAAGCCCAAGATTTTGTGGTGCTGGTAGGGGCGAATGGCTCAGGAAAATCTACCCTCCTCAATGCCCTCAGTGGCTCATTCAAAATCAATCAAGGTAAAATCTTGATAGAAGACCAAGCCGTCAATCACCTTGCAGATTATCAGCGCAGCAAGTGGATTGCAAGAATCTTTCAGAATCCGCTCAGTGGCACTGCTCCAGACCTGAGCATCTTGGATAATTTTAGGCTTGCGGCCCTTCGCACCAAAGCCAAAGGATTGGGCATAGGCATCAGCCATTCATTTAAAAAAGAAGTCAAAGAAAAAATCGCGCTCTTAGAAATGGGGCTAGAAAATAAATTAGCACAAAAAATGGGCAGCCTATCAGGAGGGCAGAGGCAAGCACTGACCCTCATCATGGCTGTAATGGATGAAGCAAAAATATTTTTGATGGATGAACCCTCTGCCGCACTTGACCCCAAATCTGCCAAAAATCTCATGCAAAAAGCCCAACAAATCATCCAAGAGTTTGGGCTTACTTGCCTGCTCGTAACCCACGACCTCAAAGACGCACACCAATACGGCAACAGAATCATACAAATGCGTGAAGGCAGCATCGTCAAAAATTTAGACTCCTCCCAAAAAAAGGCACTTACTTTGAACGAACTCTTTGGCTGGTTTGGGGAATGAGCCAGCAAGTAAAAAACACACAATAATCCCTAAAAAATATGAAAAATTTATACGCAGTCACTCTTGTGTTCATATTTACTGGCCTATTTGGCAGCCTCCGAGCCCAAGAAGCGGGCAAAGTACGTTTTTCGCTTGCAGGAGAACGCATCCAATACACGGATAGAAATATTCAAAGCCTAGGTTTAGATTTTGAGATTTTTGTCTCTGACCACCTGAGCATGAGCTACAGATTTGCACTTGGAGGTAATTCAGACGGAGAGCTTTTTGCACACATCCCCGTAGGTGCTTGGCTTGCCTCTTATCCACTGACTGCGTATGGAGGAAGTTTAGATGAGATAACCGTTGCGGCATCGGTTATATTGCTGCTTATACCAGAGAGCTTTAATACACACTTTTTCATCAGTGACAATGTCAGAGTTAGCCCCTTTGTAGCACCCTTAGGGATGTTTTATGAAAATACTGCCGAAAGACGCAGTCCTCCCCTGAGGCCTGGCTTTAGCACAGGTTTGCGCACCTATTTTTTTAAGAACAACCTCAGTTTTGTGCCTTATCTTGGGGCAAGAAGCCTCTACTCACGTGGCTCGACGTGGGGCATATTGGCAGGCTTCACCTTTGGCATAGCGTTATAGTGTGTCATAATTACGCTCCCCAAAGATGGCACTTCCTACCCTGATGAGCGTGCTACCCTCTTCTATGGCTATCTGATAATCGCCACTCATTCCCATAGAAAGCTCCGTCATATCAAGATTAGGAGCAGTAATTTCTGACTTCATTCGCTCCCAAAACTGCCTGAGTCCTCTAAACTCTTTTCTTACCTTGTCCATGTCTTCTGTATTGGTGGCCATTCCCATCAAACCTTTGATGCGAATATAAGGAAGCGAAGCCAGCAATTCACTGTCTTGAAAAAATGCTTCTGCTTCTGCATAATCAAGGCCTGATTTGCTTTCTTCTTCTGCAATGTGAATCTGCAAAAGGCAATCTATCACCCTATCTATTTTAGCGGCTTGTTTATTGATTTCTTTCAATACTTTGAGCCTATCTACTGAGTGAATGAGGTGCACAAAAGGAACAATGTATTTGATTTTATTGGTTTGCAATGTGCCTATCAGATGCCATTCAATGTCTTTAGGCATTGCCTCAAATTTTTCTTGCATCTCCTGGACTTTGTTCTCACCGAAGCTTTTCCATCCAGTTTCATAGAGTTCTGAGAGCATCTCGATGGGCTTGGTTTTGCTGACGGCTACCAGTTTTGCTTGTGTTCCTTTGAGTGCATCTAAGAATTGTTCTAAGTTATTTTTTAATGACATAGGTTTTTACCTTAAAAGGTCTCATTCCAAGATTTTGTTTACTTTTAGGTTCAAAAAAAGTAAAAATCAGGGCTATCTGAGATAAAAGTTAAAAATTAATCTAAAAACATAAGGACTATTCTCATAATAATCCCTTAATTTGTATTTAAAAATAGACTTAGTTATCAAGTTTTTAAACTCAAATGGCTTATGCCCATCTTAGGTAAATTACTCAAACAGGGGATTAAACTGCGTAAAAGTTTGGAGCAGGAGCGCAGTGAGCCTTATATTTTACAAAGGAAACAGCTTTACAAGCATCTGCTCATCGCCAAAAACACACATTTTAGCAAGGCTTATAATTTTGATAAGATTATTGCTTCTTTTGACAAAAGAGACCGTCAAAATCGTGATTTTTATCTCCGATTCCAAGAGCAAGTTCCTTTATTTAGTTACGAAAAAATCTACAAAGAATGGTGGCATCGCTGCCGTGAGGGTGAGAGAGATGTAACTTGGCGAAATCAAGTAGATTATTTTGCACTTAGCTCAGGCACATCAGAGGCCACAAGCAAATATATTCCCGTCAATAAAGACATGGTCAGGGCTATTCAGCGCACAGGTATTCGTCAGATTCTATCCTTGTCTAATTTTAAAGATGTACAAAGTAAGATTTACGGCAAAGGCATGCTCATGTTGGGCGGAAGCACGCATTTAAACAAAAAAGGAACTTATTTCGAGGGAGATTTAAGTGGAATTACTGCCAGCCAGATTCCGTTTTGGTTTCAGCATTTTTACAAGCCAGGCAAAAAAATAGCCCAAACTTCTGACTGGGATGCCAAACTCCACGAAATCACACTGAAAGCACCCAAATGGGATATCGGTTTTGTGGTGGGTGTGCCTGCCTGGATTCAGATTATGATGGAACGCATCATTGCACACCACAAACTAGAAACCATCCACGATATTTGGCCTAATTTCTCAGTCTATGCCCATGGAGGTGTTTCTTTTGAGCCCTACAAAAAGGGCTTTGAATCTCTCTTGGACAGACCTATCACCTATATTGAAACTTACCTTGCCTCAGAGGGATTCATTGGTTTTCAGACACATCCAGACAGAGAGATGGAGCTGGTGCTTAACAATGGGATTTTCTTTGAATTTGTACCTTTCAATGAGAAAAACTTTGGCCCCGATGGCGACCTTAAGGAAGATGCCGAAACACTGATGATAGATGAAATAGAGGAGGGCAAGGATTATGCAATTTTGCTCTCTACCTGTGCAGGGGCTTGGCGTTATTTGATAGGAGACACCATAAGATTTATCTCCAAAGAAAGGGCTGAAATCATCATTACGGGGCGTACCAAGCATTTTTTGAGCCTTTGTGGTGAGCACCTTTCTGTAGACAACATGAACAAAGCCATAGAAACCGTCTCAAAAGACTTGAACATCAAAGTAAAAGAATTTACAGTCGCAGGTGTTCCTTATGAGAGTTTATTTGCACATCAGTGGTATATTGGCTCTGACAGTGAGGTAGATACGGTTTTGCTCAAAGAAAAGCTAGACCAAACACTGAAAGATTTGAATGATGATTACAGGGTGGAGCGTCTGGCAGCCCTCAAAAATATAGATATTCAAGTATTGCCCACTTCTGTTTTTTATAAATGGCTAGAATCTAAGGGAAAAGTAGGTGGTCAGCATAAATTTCCAAGGGTTTTAAAACAACAACAACACGAAGACTGGAAACAATTTATCATTCAAAACCTGCATTCATAGTTTTACGCATACCAAAAGTGATAAGATAGCATGTTATATGCCCTCCCTCTCCTAAATGGAATCATGTATGGTCTGATACTGGCAATGCTCATTGGGCCAGTTTTTTTTGCCTTGATTCGTACAAGTATTGACAAAGGCTTCAAATCGGGTGCTTACCTTGCCTTGGGCATTGCTTTGAGTGATGCCTTGGCGGCTACCGTGGTCTATTTCGGAGTGTCTCGCTTCACTGACAGCAGTGTGTTTGAGGTATATCTGGGCTGGGTCGGGGGGTTACTCATGATTGCATTTGGGGCTGCTCCCTTTGTGAAGGGGGCTTCTCAGAAAAAGTTTTTGCCCAATCGTGCCATCAATCGTGCACAGGGGTTGCGGTATATTTTAGAGGGGCTCCTGCTCAATCTTCTTAATCCCTTTGTGTATATATTTTGGCTTGGTGTGGTGGGCTATGTTACGGTAAGCACAGAATATGCTCCAGAGGGGCATTTCTTTTTCTTTTTGGGTGCGATAGCTACAGTATTTATGACTGACCTCCT